>JALUXB010000001.1 GCA_027019175.1 Sulfurovum sp.
TGCCCATAGGAACGGGTCCGTACTATCTCTTTATGCAAGACGGTATTCCCGTGCAGTCAAGCGGCTTTTTCAACCACAATGGTCTGGCCTACACCACGTTCCAGTCTGCCACATCGGTCGAAGTGCTAAAAGGGGCCGGAACCGCGCTGTACGGTTCTGATGCGGTAGCAGCCGTCATCAACGTGCAGTCGTCAAAAAAACCCTCAAAAACCAAAGAGACATCCGTAAAAGCGATGGCGGGAAGTTACGGCTATGGAAGTCTTGACATAGGGGCAAGCGATACCATAGATGAGAAAAATGCATACCGTGCCAATGCCTCCTATATGCATAGTGACGGGTGGAGAGACCACACAAAAACAGATAGAGCCGAAGCGAATATTCGCTATGACTACCTCATCGACAATGAGAATGATGTCAAAATTCTTTTTAACTTCTCCAAAACAGTGGCGCAACAGGCTGACAGTTTCAATGACTATGCCAATATTGAAAACGGCTCAACCGCAGCGAGTGATGACCCCAACTACTTTCTGGCACTCGAAAAAACGGATGTAGAGAGAAAGTTTGACTATGCCAAGCTGAGTGCCGAGTTCAACAACTACAGCGTTGAAGATTTGGAGATTACAACGATTCCCTATCTTCGCTACAACAGAAACAGATATGTGGCAACCTGGGAGAAGAACCTTCCAAGCAATGACAATGAACTCTATACGCTTGGATTGATACAACGCAATACCTATGAGCAAAACTGGGGAAAAATTGTCTTCGGTTTTGATACGGAGTATACCCGCTCGTCACTCAAGTACAACCAGGACTTTGATGTCACAACCACAGGATGGGGTGCCAAGACCTATACGGAAGGGGCACTCTATGACTACGATGTAGACTATTTTGCGATCGCACCCTATGTACACATAGACTACATGGTGACGGACAAGATCAAATTGAGCCCCGGTCTCAGATATGACTATAACCGCTATGACTACACCAATAATCTAGCACCGGATTCAACGGACAGTTCAGGTACCTACTACCGTCCGGCAGACAGAACAGACTCCTTTAATCACCTCAGTCCCAAACTGGCACTTTCGTATATGCCTACGAAAGATATCAATATCTATGCCCGTTACGCCAATGGTTTTAGAATTCCGCAGGCTACAAGACTCTACTCGGTTAAAGTCGGATATGAGAATATCGACCTTGACCCTGAAACATCCAATACCTATGAGATCGGCTATAAACAGAGTTTTTCAAAAAAATCCTTTCTTGAGCTTGCCGCATACTACATGGATATAGATGATACCATCATCAGAGACAAAGATACCGGCGGCTACAGAAACGGAAGCAGCAGTATTCATAAAGGGGTAGAGATATCGCTGAAATCGGAAATCACCAAAGAGTGGGAGAGCAGTCTGAGCTACTCCTATAGCAAGCACACATACGATAATGATCCTGTTTTGGGTGAGAATGAAATCGCAGGCGCTCCAAATCATCTTGCGAATGCAAGACTCTTCTATATGCCTGAGTATCTAAGTGGTCTGACCCTGATGGCAGAGTGGCAGTATGTCGGTTCCTACTGGATGGATGATAACCATGAAGCGGGAAGATACAAAGGTTACAGTATCGGCAATTTGAAAGCGGATTATATCTATTCTAAACACTTAAGCCTATTTGGCAAAGTTACCAATATTACGGATGAAAGGTATGCCGTCAGTGCACGTTACGCCTACGGAAAAGAGGATTATACTCCGGGTGACCCAAGAAGTTTCTATTTCGGTCTGGAATATAAATGGTAAAAAGCCACACCTTGCACAAACTCTCCGGCATAACTGCCGTGGTGCTTCTGCTTTTGCTCTCTGTCAGCGGTTTTTTTCTCGATCACAAAGGGTGGAGCTTCCTCTACACTACTACCTTTAAGCAGGTACCCTCACATACACTGCAAGCCGAAAAGAGGCTCCTGACAAGTTACTATCGTGACAAAGAGCATCCCAATCACATTATTACAGGCGGGTATCGCGGTCTATTTGAAAGTTTTGACGGTGGACGGAGCTTCTCTGCTGTTACTGCGTTGCAGATTTTGTCCATGGTACCTTACCAAAACCAACTCTATCTTGCCACCTCCGACGGGCTATACAGCTACAGTAACCGCCAACTCCACCAATTGGCGCTAAGCTGTAAGTATCTCACGGCACTGAGTGTTTCAAACAATACCATCGTCGCAGTTATAGAGAAGCGTACGCTTGTCGTGATGGAGAGAAAAAATCTCAAGGTATTAAAACAGACTCAGGTGAAGATACCCAAAGCGTTGCTGCAAGAAGATATCACACTCTCACGCTTTGTCAGAGACCTTCACTATGGGCGCGGTCTGTTTGAAGGGGATATATCACTGCTCATCAACGATTACGGCGCACTTTTGCTGACCTATCTGGCACTAAGCGGCTATCTCATATGGTTTTTGATCCGTCGCAAAGGGTATCCGAAACGTGTTCGAAAGCTCATTCGTACCCATGCGAACGCTTTTGCCGTCGCTGCCGTTGTTCCCCTCTTGATACTGGCGATCACGGGTATATTCCTTGACCACGCTTCGGAACTTTCCCGCTTCATGAAGTCGGTTACTATTCCCCATGCGACGCTTCCTCCTGTCTACAGTACACTTGAAAACGATATTTGGTCGGTTGACTACAATGGCAAGGTATACAGAATAGGCAACCGTTACGGCGTCTATAAAAGTGACGATCTGAAAAAGTGGTCTCTGGAGAGTAGAGGCTTTGCCTACAAGATGATCCGAAGAGACGGCGTATTGTACATTAGTGGGATGGGGTCGCCCAACAGAATTCTCAAGGAGAAAAACGTTACGGTATTGCCAAAAACACCCCATATGTTTCGGGATGTCGTTTGGCAAGATGGCAACATACGGTACTTCTCCACTGCCGGTCAGGATCTTCCGGTACCCCGGTTTGATACCATTACGCTCTATACCCTGCTGCTGACGATCCATGACGGATCTTTTTTTGCCCCATGGTGGGTATGGATCAACGACTTGGGCGCGCTCCTTCTGCTCTTGCTGATGGTTACCGGTATCATACGGTGGAGAAAGAGAAGCGCTTCAATTAAAGGTAGATAACCCCAACCTTTAGCTCCTTGTCCTGATTTAGCAAAAAACTTGCCTTTTTGAAGTTGGGCAGGTTGAAGAAGTTGATGGTTTTGTAGTTGGAAAGCCCCACGCCCTCTTTGGGCATGATCAGCCCCTTGTTTATCTTTCCGTTGTTGTTTTCGTCGTGAAATACACTGACAGCATATCTGCCATCGGGAAGATCTTTAAATACTGCTTTTGCCGTTGTTCCGGTGATGGCTACCCGCTTCATTTTGTAGTATTTGCTGAGGGTTTTGTCGGGAATGGTACCCTTTTTATTGTAAAGCGAGAACTGTACCTCTCCTTTATCGTTCTTTAGCCCTGTAGCGACTACAGTCAGTGTCTGGGCTTGCAGTGCCATTGTGCTGCAGAGTATGGCAAGAGTGAGTAGTTGTTTCTTCATTGAGAATATCCTTGTTGGTTAAGTGTGTGTATCATAGTGAAATAAGATGAATTCAATGTGTATGACAAGTCATTGCTCTGTTTTGGGCAGAATAATAATTTTGCCATCGACATCGTAGTGTGCTATGTAAGCCTCTATGAGTTCTTTAAGCCTTTTGTCGTCCAGTGTTGTTGCCTGTTTGATTGGAAATTTTCTGAAAAAGGGTGGGGGCATGATGGAGGCCTTGACCGAGGGGTGTCTGAGGTAGGCAAACATTTTCGCTTTGATGGTCTTTTTGGAGGAGTAGCGCATCAGGTAGCGGCGGTAGATCATCTCCGAGGGGATCTGCTGTGCTTCGTGACAGGCAAGACAGTTCTGCTCTAAGGAGAGTTTCTCTTTCTGGGCACTTTTGAGTGTTCCCGGTACCAGCAGCAGCATACATAGGAAGATACCGCCGTATCTGTTTGCAGTGTTGTTTATTTTTCCCATCGTACCGTTACCTCCGTTCCTTCGTCCGGCTCTGAGCTGAATGTGATTGTAAAGCCGTATGCTTTGATGACCTGGTGGACAATGTCCAGACCGATGCCAAAGCCCCCTTCGCTGCTGTTGGCGCGCCTGAAGCGTTCGTGCACATACTGCAGTGTCTGCGTATCCATACCCACCCCGCTGTCTGCGACGACAAGCCGTGCCGGATCGAGTTCGATGCGCAGCTTTCCGCCGGTACGGTTGTACTTGATCGCATTGGAGAGCAGGTTGTCTATGAGCCTGAGCGCATCGTCGTGATCCATCTCCAGTACGACATCCTCTGCGATCTCCTCATCAAGCTGCAGCTTTTTGGCTTCGATGGCAGTGGCGAAGTAGGCGATGCGCTCTTTTAAAAGACGAGAGAGATCCAGTGGGCGGATGTCACGGTGGTAGGTGTGGTTGAGCTTGAGATAGGTCAGGTCATCGTAGATGCGGCTAAGCGTCTTGGAGGCGATCTCGATGCGCCGCATCTCCTCTTTGGCATTGCACTTTCGCATGGTCTGTATCAGCTCGAGGTTGGTTAAAATGGTGCTCACAGGTGTATTGAGTTCATGTGTGGTGTCTTGAATAAAGCGGTTCATTGTCTCTATCGCTTCACGCATAGGAGCGATGAAAAGGCGTCCAAGAAAGAGCCCAAGCAGCAGAAAAAAGAGACCGGCGGCGAGCATAAAGAGCAAAATAGTTCTTTGCAGGTCTGTTATCCCAACCTGGTTAATCGGGGTGTGCAGGACAATGTAGGCTGTACCAAGGTAGTAAGGCTCTATGGATTTGAGGTAGACAAGCTGGCTGTTAACGGTCTGATACTCTTTTGTAAAGTCTATCTGTTTTAAAAGGGTGGAGGCTCCGGCAATGGGACTTTTGTCGATGTCAAGCAGTGTGAGTGTGTAGGCCGGGTCGATGTAGATCGGTAGCCTTTTAGCGAAACTTTTGTGCAGCGCAATGAGTTGGTGCTGGAGATGCTCTGCCTCCTGTGTCATCATTTGACGCTGTTTATCGATGAGGTGGTGCTTCTCAAGGGTGTAGAAGATGGAAGCTCCAATAGCAAAGAGAATGAATGTGGAGAGCAGATAGATAGAGAGAAACCGATAAAGGCTCTTCTTTTCGCTACGGAACAAAGCGGTATCCTACATTTTTGACAGTTTCGATATGTGCTTTGCCGATCAGCGAGCGCAGGGTTTTGATGTAGGTACGCAGCGACCCCGGGCTTGGTTCCTCATTGTAGTCCCAAAGTGTGGCGTTGATCTTGTTGTAGTCGACAAGCTGGTTACTGTGTTCGAGCAGGAGGGCGAGCAGTTTGGTCTCTTTGTTCTTGAGTGAAAGCGTTTCGCCTGCTTTTGTCAGCCGGAACTCTTTGGGGTAGAAGCGCATCTCTTCACCCAGGTCGATATAGGCATCTCTGCTGCCGTAGCGTTTGCGCAGCTGTGCTTCGATACGTACCAGCAGCTCCTTGAGGGCAAAAGGTTTGCGGATGTAGTCGTCACATCCCACATCAAATCCGCGGCTGACATCTTCGACGCTGTGCAGGGAAGTGATGAAGATAGCCGGTGTATCGTTGCCCTCTTTACGCAGCTCTGCAAGCAGGTCAAAACCGTTCTGTGCCGGCACCTTGATGTCAAGCAGCATCAGATCCACATCGGTTTCATAGGCGATCTCTTTTGCACGGTGTGCATCGTAGGCGCTAAGTACCGTGTAGCCGTGGTGTTCGAGAAACTGTTTGACGGTATCGTTCAGCTGCAGATCATCTTCAAGCAGTAGGATTTTCTGGTGCATACGACTCCTTTTGCGTTATTGTAGCAAGAGAGTATCAACCAAATATCAACTGTCACTACTTTCAAGTTACTCTGCTATAGTGTAAATAAGATAAATATACTCCTAATTGGAAACATGATGAAATACGAGACGAACACCACACCTATCAAGAGCCTTGAAGCCTTTGCCAAGCATGCAGATTACTCACTGCTTGAGACCCTACAGCCTGACCCTCAGGCAACGGGTGATGGCAGAGACCACGACCCGCGTCAGGTCTTTAGCGGGCACTACGTGCTTGTCACACCTACACCTATATCTTATCCTGTTTATGTATCGCACAGCAGAACATTTTTCAAAGAACTTGGCTTGTCAGATGAGTTGGCGACCTCAGAGCCTTTTATGCGGATGTTTAGCGGCGATGTTTCCAATCTGCCCGAACCGCTGCGTCCACACGGCTGGGCGACGGGGTATGCACTCTCCATTTACGGTACGGAGCTCTATGAGCAGTGTCCGTTTGGTACGGGAAACGGATATGGTGACGGGCGTGCCGTCTCTATCTTTGAGGGGGTACTCAATGGCAAGCGCTGGGAGATGCAGCTCAAAGGCGGTGGGCGTACGCCTTACTGCCGGGGTGCGGACGGGCGTGCGGTGCTGCGCTCGAGTGTGCGGGAGTTTCTGGCGCAGGAGCATATGCACGCGCTTGGCGTACCCACCACACGCTCTTTGACGCTTTACACCTCTACCACCGAAACGGTCAAGCGCCCCTGGTTTCGGGAGGGATCGCACTCCAGGGATCCTGAAGTGATGATCGACGAACCCGTTGCCATTACCACGCGTGTCGCCTCTTCGTTCCTGCGTGTGGGACAGCTCGAACTCTTCGGCCGTCGCGCACGCAAAGGGGAGCACCCCAAAGCGATGGAGGAGCTTGAAGCGATGGTGCGCTACATCATCACCCGTGAGTACAGTGAAGAGATCGACACCGCACTGCCGCTTGCACAGCAGGTGGTGCAGCTTGCCCATGCATTTGGCAAGCGTCTAAGTACACTGGTAGCCAACTGGATACGGGTAGGGTACTGTCAGGGGAACTTCAACAGTGACAACTGTGCTGTTGGCGGTTTCACGCTTGACTATGGCCCGTTTGGGTTCATCAATGCGTTCGATCCCTATTATCAGCCCTGGACGGGCGGGGGAAGGCACTTCTCTTTTCTCAACCAGCCAAAGGCGGCGGAGCAGAACTTCAAGATGTTCTGTCTGGCTCTGCGCCCGCTTTTGGAGAATGACCAGAGCGCACTGGCAAAGTTGGAAGAGACAGAAAGGGCGTTTCCTGCCGTAATGCACAGCCAAATGCTACAGATGTGGGCTGTAAAGCTTGGCTTGCAAACGTTTGATGCCGAGCTTTTCAACGAACTGATGCGGTTGATGATAGAGACCTCCGTGGACTATACAATATTTTTCCGTGAACTCTCCGATATTCCGGATGACATCGCACCGCTTACCAAGAGCTTCTATGCCAATGTTGATAACGAAGCACTCCTTGATCGTTGGAGAGCATGGTTCAAGCAGTGGCGAAGTGCCATCGATGCAGAGAATACAAAGTTGCGTGCAAAACTTTCGGCACAGATGAAACAGAGCAACCCAAAATACACCCTGCGCGAGTGGATACTCGTGCCTGCCTATAAAGCCTCCCAAGGCGGAGACTACAGCCTTATAGAAGAGCTCATGGAGGTGATGAGCGATCCTTATGCCGAGCAGTCCGAAGCGGTTGAGGACAAATACTACCGAAAGAAACCGGCTGATCTCTTCGACATCGCAGGGGTATCGCATGTGAGTTGTTCTTCGTAGCTTCTTGTTATCATATGCTATAATACATAAGAAGAAATAGATAGTTTGAGCAAAAACATGGCAATGCAAAAAGAAGAGATACTAAACTTTATCAGAGAACATAAAGGTCTGCTGCAAGAGAAGTATGCCGTGAGCAAGATCGGTCTTTTTGGCTCGTATGCAAAAGGTCTGGCAACAGAGAAGAGCGATATTGACTTCTATGTGGTTTTCAGTGAAAAAACGCTCGATAATATGACGGGTTTATGGCTCTATCTGGAAAAAGCATTGGGCAAAAAGGTCGATATGATCCATGAACATCCAAGGCTTAGAAAAGGCCTGAAAAGACAGATAGAGAGTGAAGTGCTCTATGCATAAAATGTCGTTACTTGAGCTGCTGGAGTTTATAGAAGAAAGTATCGGATTGATACAAAAAAGATTTACAGCCATCCATTCTCCGGATGACTTCCTTTCAGATGATGACGGCTTGGAAAAACTTGACAGCATTATACTGCGTATCCAAACCATAGGTGAAGCTCTGAAAAATATTGATAAGCATCATAAAGGTTTTCTAGAAGAGGCTGCCTCATCGGATTACTGGAGCAATATTATCAAACTCCGCGATCTGATTTCACATCATTATGTTGATATTGATGCGGAAACGATCTATATGATATGTGATGAGAAGATGGGTGAACTAAAAGAGCATATTCTAAAACTGGTCAGACAGCTTTAGAAACCTAATAAATAAAGCACTCTTTCGAGATCAAGACAATATCTTTTTTATCCCAATCCTATCTCACCATAAAGTCCAAGTATTTTCGCATATTTCATAACAGTATTCAGGATAGCGAAAACCAAATTCACATTGGGTTGAGATTGCTGTGTTATCATTATAGATACGAAATTCAACACCAAGGAAACCAAATGATGAAACGGACGATTGTACTTCTTTCTATGCTGGGCACAGCGCTGCTTGCCAACGATGCCGCAGCCCTTACCAAAGCCAAATGTGCCACCTGCCATATGCTCGAAAGTCCCAATTTCTTCCAACTGCAGAAACTCAAAGCCCCTGCAATGGATGCGGTGGTGTTTCATGTGAAACTGGCCAAGGAGAAGCCTGAAGCACAGAAAGCCTTCATTGTCGACTATGTACTCAACCCCAATATTTCCAAGTCGGTATGTGAGTCCAACAAGGTGGCCAAGTTTGGTGTGATGCCTTCACAGAAAGGGAATGTCACAAAAGCTGAGCTTGAGACGATTGCCGACTATTTGTTAAAGACCTACCCTCACAAAGACTTTGCGGCGATGATTAAAGAAGTGCAGGCAAATGACAAGATCAGAGCCCTGACTGACTCTCCGTTTCTCATCAATAGTGACCGCCTGCCGCATCTGACCAAACTGCTTGTGAAAAACTGGGATAAGGGAGCCTTGGGACTTACCCCTGAACAGAAGAAAAAACTGCTTGTCATTCGTAAGGAGACGCTAAGTGCAGTCAAGAAGATCAAAATGCAGCTCAAACCGCTTGAGGATGAGGTGGCTGAAGCGATGATCGACAGAGAAGACCCAAGCAGTGTCTCTCCGCTGCTTGAGAAGATCGCCAAGCTTAAAATTGAAGCGACAAAGGTGCATTTGAAGTGTATTTCGCAGACGACAGCGGTGCTGAGTGATGAGCAGATCGCCTACTTGCTGCCATTCTGGGAATAGGCTTTCAACTCCCTGTCAGCCGTTTGCCTTCATAATGCAGGAAAAAAAGGTGACAGTGTGAAGCAAAAACTGAAAGCGGCGGCAACCGGAACGCTTAAAAGTTTGAGAATGATCGCCCCGATGCTGCTGGCAATCATTGGGCTCATTGGTCTCTTTAAAACCTACATTACCCCGGAAATGCTTCGTGCCCTCTTTAACGGTGCTGCGCTGCATGACATGCTGGTGGGCGTGGGCTTTGGCGGTATCTCAGTGGGGCAGCCCTTTTTAAGCTACATCATCGGCGGGGAGCTGCTTAAGGAGGGTGCCTCCTTTTACGGAGTGACGGCATTCATTCTTGCCTTCGTTACGCTTGGTGTGGTACAGCTGCCGATGGAGTTTTCCATTTTCGGATTCCGTTTTGCTTTGGTGCGCAATCTGCTGAGCCTGCTGTTTTCCTTCGTCTTGGCTTTTCTTATCGCTTTCTGTGTCAGGATATTCACATGAAAAAGAACCGTAGCGGTCTGGTGATGCTTGGCATCGTAGCACTTCTCTACCTGGTACTTGGCATACTGCACCCGGACAAAACAGTGGCGGCACTCTGGACAAGCCTTGGGGTATTGAAGATGATCATACCGATTTTGTTACTGGTATTCTTTCTGATGGCACTGCTGAATGTCTACATTGATGAAGAGGCGATCAGCAGACATATGGGAGAGGAGAGCGGACTCAAAGGGTGGTTCTTGGCACTTTTTGGGGGCATTCTAAGCCACGGGCCGGGATATGTCTGGTATCCGCTGTTGCAAAACCTGCGTGAGCAGGGAGCCAAAGACGGACTCATTGTCGCATTTATTTATGCACGTGCCATCAAAATCCCGTGGATACCGCTGATGATCACCTATTTTGGATGGACTTTTACGCTGGTTTACACTTTCTGGGTGGTAGCCGGTGCCTGGGTACAGGGCATTGTTGCCCAGAGGTTGCTGCGAAAGTAGAACAGTTTAAATCAGTCCAAGCAGGGCGATAAGCAGTACAGGAGGTGTGATGACCAAACCCACTTTCATATACTCTCCCCAGCCGATTTTCACCCCCTTTTGTGCCAGCACATGCAGCCACAGCAGTGTTGCAAGTGAGCCGATGGGGGTCATTTTGGGGCCGAGGTTGGAGCCGAGGATGTTGGCGTAAACCAGTGCTTCATTGCCCACGTAGCCGACCTTGTCGATGGCGATATCCATAATCATGATGGTCGGCATGTTGTTCATCACAGACGAGATGACGGCAGAGAGGAAGCCTGTCCCGATCACCGCAACCGTTTCTCCCTGATGTTTGAGCATTGCTATCCACGAGGCCACCTCATCGGTCAGCCCTGCATTTTTAAGACCGTAGACGACGATGTAGAGCCCGATACTGAACCAAACTACCTGCCAGGGAGCGGCTTTAATGGTCATCAGCGGTTTGGTTGCCTTGTAGTGGGTGGCAATGGCGAGAAATACAAGCGCCCCGCCCAATGCGAAGAGTGAAACAGGCAGTTTGTAGTGATCGCCTATGAGGTAGCCAACAAGCAGCAGCGCCAAAAAGAACCAGCTGAGTTTGAACATGGTCTGGTTTCTGATGACTGCCGCAGCTTCAGGAAGTTCGTCGACATTGACTGTGAGGGGAATGTCTTTTCTGAAGTAGAACCATAGTACAGCAATGGAGGCAGTGATGCTCAGCAGATTGGGCAGAAACATATGTTTGGCGTATTCCACAAATCCGATGTTAAAGTAGCCTGCGGTGACGATGTTGGTGAGATTTGAAATCACCAGCGGGTTGGAGGCAGCATCACCTATGAAGCCGCCGGCCATCAAAAAGGCGAAGATGGGCAGCGGTTTCATCTTGAGGTACTTCATTTTTGCTAGCAAAATAGGGGTCAGAATGAGTGCCGCGCCGTCATTGGCGAAGAAAGCAGCCACTAGGGCACCCAGCAGCAAAATATAGACGAACATTTTGTTCCCGCTTCCGCCGCTGAGTTTTGCCATCTTTACCGCTGCCCATTCAAAGAATCCGATCTCATCAAGCACCATGGAGAGGAGGATGATACCGATGAAGGCAAGCGTGGCATCCCATACAATTTTTGTAACCGTAATGACATCGTCAAAACTGACCACACCCAGCAGCAGTGCGGCAACAGCACCGACAACGGCGGTTGTGCCTATCTGAAGTCCTTTGGGCTGCCAAATGATAAATAGGAGGGTGACCAGAAAGAGACTTGTTGCAAGAAACATGGATATCCTTGTTTTTTTGTGGAGTATAGCAGAAAGCGGCATATAAATCAAGATATATTGATATATTAATTTTTTTATGCTACACTGCGGCAAAACGGAAAGGAGAGAGATGGACGATTTTTTAAAAACAGTGGCGGCACTCAATGATGAAACGCGCGTGTTAATGTTGCGTTTTTTCGATGAACACGGCGCCCTCTGTGTCTGTGACCTGCAGGCATCGCTGGGGATGATTCAGTCGCGCCTCTCACGGCACCTGAAGATCCTTAAAGAGGCTGGTTTCCTGCGCGTCGAGCGGAAAGGAACATGGGCATACTACAGCATTCGCACTCCTCTGGACAGGTTCAGGTCTGAAGCGCTTGAAGAGATACGCCATCTTGATATAGAGCTGCCGGAGCTTCAAAAACTATCACAAACAGGAGAATGTACGATATGAATAAAAAAAAGGTATTGGTGCTTTGCACCGGAAACAGCTGCCGCTCCATTATGGCAGAAGCAATGATCAATGCAAAATTGGGTGACTGTGTGGAAGCACAGAGTTCCGGTGTTAAAGCCAGCGGAAAGGTCAACCCGAGTGCACAGGCACTGCTGGAGCGCAAAGGTGTCTGGCGCCCGGAGTACCACTCAAAAACCATCGATACAGTGCTGGATACGCCCTTTGACCTGGTCATCACGGTGTGTGACAATGCCAAGGAGACATGTCCCATGTTCCCCAAGGCGGTCAAGACCATCCATGTGGGCTTCGAAGACCCCAGCGGGAAAGCCGAAGCGGAGTACGAAAAGACCTATGACCTCATAGAAAAAGAGCTGCTGCCTATCGTCAAGCAGGAATTATGCAATAAAGGAGTCAATATGCAAAAAAATGTCAGTAAAACAAACAACGGGGTGAAGATCAATTTTACCGGAGGTGTGCAAAAACAGAATATTGTGCAAATGGTACAAAACTGTGCTACAGGCCAGTGTGAATGCATGAGTGATGAAACCAAAGCGAAAGTGAAAGATATGCAGGTCGAAGGCAATGACGGCAATGTCGAACTCAAGCTTGAGGGGGAAGTAAGCGTTGAAGAGATCGAAGCAGCACTGTCTCGTTCGAAAGTGCTTAACAAGTGAGTTAACGTACTGCTTCGGTATCGAGATGAGGCGATTGTCTAAATCTTGATGATTCCGAAGTTGTTGAGCATCATGAAAACAATCGCCAGCGGTGCGATGTATCGCAGGCTGAAAAGCCATACTTTGTAAACTCGCAGCGGTACACGGTGGTGTTTCCGCATCTCCTCACGTACATGCTCTGGCAGCACGTATCCTACAAATATCGCGATCAACAATCCTCCAAGGGGCAGGAGAATGGAGTCTGTTGAGAACTCCAGTGCATCGAAGAGCGGTGTGCCGCCGATGCTGAACGTCTTGCCGTAGGCTTTGGTGTAGCTCAGAATCGCTCCGATACCCACAATAAAGTAGAGAGATGTGTTCACGATGACTGCTTTGGGGCGGCTCCAGTGGAAACGCTGAATGAAGTATTCAACCGCAGGTTCTGTCAGAGAGATCGCGGAGGTAAGACCCGCAAAGGCAAGACCAATGAAGAAGATGGCAGCAAGCAGGGAACCGGTTGTACCGAGTTTGGCAAGAACGATCGGCAGTGTCTTAAAGACCAGTCCCGGTCCCTGTCCCGGTTCTGCGTTGAACTGGAAGATGAAACTGTAGAGCATGACCCCGGCAATGAGGGCAATGAGCGTATCGAGCATCGTAACCCAGAAAGCAGCTTTGAAGACCGACTGTTTGTGGCTCATAGAAGCGGCATAGGTAATCATGGTACCAAGTCCGATGGAGAGGGTGAAGAAGGCATGCCCCACCGCACGCACGATCGCTTCGGAGTTGAGTTTGCTCCAGTCAGGTTCGAACATAAAGGCGAGTGCTTTCGTAAATCCGTCAAAATTCATAGCATAAATGAGCAGTCCTATGAGAATGGCCATCAGCATCGGCATCAAAATGAGGTTGGCCTTTTCGATACCGGCCTTGATGCCGCCCATCAGTACCACAGCGACAAAGAGTGTGGACAGGAAGTGCCACAGTGTAGCTGTCAGTGGAGAGAGTCCTACCAGTGTATCGAAAGTAGTTTTGGCCTGATCCATCGTTTCCGGAAGGCTCCCTGTAGCAGAGAGAAAGATGTAGTGGAAGATCCAGCCTATGACCACTGAGTAGAAGGTCATGATGATCATACCGCTGATGAACATGAAGCCGGCATATTTCCACCCCTTCTTGCTTTCGGGTGCTACCACCTCGAAACTGGTGACGGCATCTTTGCCCCCTTTATACCCAATGAACATCTCCGCTGCAAGGATCGAGAAACCGATCAGCATCACAGTGACGAGGTAGACGAACACAAAGGCACCTCCGCCATACAGTCCCGTAATGTAGGGGAATTTCCAGATATTCCCCAGTCCAACCGCCGCACCTGCGGCAGCGAGTATGAATCCTATCCGGCTAAACCGTGCTTTTGCCATATCTGCGCTCCTTGTGTGATATGTGATTCTATCACGAGTTGGGAAAATATCAGCAAAAAAGCGCCTCTCCAGACGGGTACTTTTTGAAAGAAATAGGAAAAATACACAAATTTTGCAATAACTATTGACTTTTAAAATAGTTTTGACTATAATTGCAGTCCTTTTTAAGCGGAGTGTAGCGCAGTCTGGTAGCGCACCTGGTTTGGGACCAGGGGGTCGAAGGTTCGAGTCCTTTCACTCCGACCATTAAAAGTTATGCAAGTAACATCAAAAATATCCATTAAGACAGTTTAGAAGTGCCAAGGCATCATACTTAAACAGAAGTCTTACATATGGTAGGCGTAGTTCAGTTGGTAGAGCGCCAGTTTGTGGCACTGGTTGTCGCGGGTTCGAGTCCCGTCGCCTACCCCATTATTAATCAGTAGCCCTGCCGAAGCGCCAGTAGCTCAATTGGATAGAGCATCAGACTTCGGATCTGAGGGTTAGGGGTTCGACTCCTCTCTGGCGTACCACCCGGATTACTGATCATAACTTTGCACTCGTAGCTCAGCTGGATAGAGCACCCGCCTTCTAAGCGGGCGGTCTCAGGTTCGAATCCTGACGGGTGTACCACCCCTTATTTTTTCATTGTTTCGTAAAACAATCACATGCGGATGTGGTGGAATTGGTAGACACGCCAGACTTAGGATCTGGTGCCTAACGGTGTGGAGGTTCGAGTCCTCTCATCCGCACCACACTTCTTAACACACATTATCCCATTCACTTATTTTACATTTTGTGTTGTACCCTTACAACACCATCAGACCATCTATCTATGGAATGTTGTCATAATTGGTGCTGTCAGGGGACAGCACCCTACCGACTTCATAAACACTTCGCACCACCATAATATATAGCTGTTCTCGTTACGTTGCGAATTGGTGAAAGTCACGTTCTATTTTTGAATGCAACCAAAGTTCCATACCCATATTTCAAATTGATGCTACAATAAACTTTAGAGTATGAATTTGCACTGAAGGAGAACGATGATGAAAGAGTCAATCAAAGCCATTGAAAAATCGGTCGAGCGTTTTATGAAGGAGCTCGATGCTGTCGAGAAGAGAGCGGCGAAAATCGACAAGGAGCTGCAGGAGGTACGCAAAGAGCTTGAGCCGATGGAGGTTGAGCTTCTCGAGATTGGTTCGGAGTTGAACAAAACCGAGAGAGCGCTGCATGACAAGCTCAACAAGGTGGGCAGAACACGCAAGAAGTACCTCAATGCACAGACGGACAGAGAGATGAAGATGTATGAGAAGGACTACAGCCGTCTGATGAAAGAGGTGCATGCACTTGAGAAGGAGTACAAAAAGCTCAAGGAGGCGTATGCGTCACTGGCACGTAAAGAGGAGAAAGTTGTGAAAAAAGAGATGGCACTCGAAGAGGAGAAAGCCGCGCTCTACCGTGAACGCGATATGTATATGCAGGCAGCCTCACGCATTATGCAGACGCTCTCACGCAAGATTGCCCGCACGTCGAAGGCTTAAAGCACTTCGACAATTACCTTGGTGACGACAAAGCCGCCGACTACCAGCCAGGCGAACATGCCAAGAGCCGTATAGAGTGGGGCAAGACCGAGACCCTTGAACTTGCTGAAGATGGTTCCCATACCAAGGGCAGTCATCGCCATGGTCAGCAGGAAGGTGTCCACCTGATTGATAAGATGTACCAGGTTTTCAGGCAGCAGGTGCAGAGAGTTGAATCCGGCTACGAGGATGAAGTAGACTGCAAACCATGGAATGACCAGTTTTGTCTTTCCGCTGTGCTCGGCACCTGAACGCTTCGCATCCCAGGCAAGGTAGAGACCAAGCACGATCAGCATCGGTGCGATCATGATGACACGTGTCATTTTGACAATGACGGCAGCATCGGCCATCTCTTTCGGAGAGCCCGGAACGGAAGCAGGAACGGCAACGACCTGTGCCACTTCGTGGATGGTTCCTCCGGTATAGATACCGAATTCGCGGGCTGTCATATGCAGGAAGCCTGTCGCGTGCTCAATAATACCTGTATAGAGGATCGGATAGAGGAACATGGAAATCGTACCGAAGAGTACGACCATTGAAACTGCGATGGCAGCCTTGTACTCTTCCGATTTGAGTACCGGCTCGGTTGCAAGAACCGCAGCGGCACCACACACGGCTGCACCGGACGCGGTAAGAATGGAAGTATCCTTCTCCATCCCGAAGACTTTGTATCCGAGCCATGAGCCAAGAAGCAGTGTACTTGTCAGCATGGTCAGGGAGACAAAGAATCCGTCAGGACCGACAGCAATGATTTCCTGAAATGTCAGGCGGAAACCGTAGAGCACGATGGCAAAACGGAGGATCTTTTTGGCCGAGAAGGTGATTCCCCCCTGCCATTCGACAGGTGTGTGGTTATGCAGGGTATTTGCGTAGAAGATACCCATGACGATACCGATGACCAATGGGGAGAGCCCCAGTGCTTTGACGGGACCGAGTCCTGCAATGTAGGTTGCAGCGGCCGCAAAGATAGCGACGAAAAGGATACCGCTAATGGTACCCTTGCGGTTTTCTGGAGAAAATGGCATGTATTTACCTCATAAGTTGGATTGAATTCAAAAAAACTGATAAATTTTTTGGAATTGTACCACATTCTTGATATAATAGTAAAATCAATATTATCGTCAGCCATAATAAATTTTTTCGAAGAAAGGTGCGTTACCCATGAAACTAACCCTAAGGCAGATGGAGATCTTTCTCAATGTTGTTGCCTCCGGCCATCTGACCAACGTTGCCAAAGAGATGAATCTCAGCCAGTCGGCTGTCTCCATGTCCATCAAAGAGATGGAGAATATTCTGGGGCGTCCGCTCTTTGACCGAATCAATAAAAAACTGGTGCTCAATGAGATGGGGCGTGCATTTCACAAAGAGGTTGAGCCCATCTTCAAAAAACTCTCCGATATCGAGTATGAGTTTCAGAACTCCGAAAACAAGGGGATGATCCGTGTAGGAGCGAGTACGACGATCGTCGACTACCTGATGCCCTCGATCATCTGCAGCTACATGAGCTCCTACCCGGATGTAAAGATATCACTGAAGGAGGGGAATACCAAAGAGATCAGCGAGCTGATCAAAAGCGGTGAAATCGATGTCGGGTTTGTCGAAGGTTTTGTCGGGGGTAGCGATATCATCAAGGAGCAGATCGGGGTAGATGAACTGATCGTAGTCACTTCCCAGGAAGAACTTGCCAAACCCTGTTACATTGACGAACTTGCCCGGAAGCGCTGGGTACTCAGAGAAGAGGGGTCCGGAACGAGAGAGGTGTTCCTCAACTATATCAAAGACAAGGTTGACGACCTGAACATCTTCTTTGAGCTCGGACATACCGAATCGATCAAGAGTATTTTGATGAACCGTGAGTGCCTTACCTGTATTTCAAAAATTTCCGTTGAGAATGAGTTGAGGGAGAAGAAACTCTATCATGTGCCGGTGAAAAACTTTGAATGCAAACGGGACTTTCTGATGATCTACCACAAAGACAAGTACCACAGTACACTCTTTGACAAGTTTATCTTCTTTTCCAAAAAACTGATGCTTCAGATGCTCGAAGATGATACCCCCCTGCAGTTCAAGAGCCGATAAGTTTCAGTGCCGACTCATACTCTTTGGGGTGGTTGAGGTTCAAAAAAGCCTCGTTCTCTTCAAAATCGACATAGTATGTGTCGAGTTCCTCAAGTAAAATCCCCATTTTGTGTTTGTCCGCTTCCAGCGTTGCTTTCGCATGTGGCAGGCAGCTTCTGCGGTACAGACCGCACAGCGGCTGTACTTTTTGGCAGCAGCGTGCGATGACGGCATCGGAATGTTCGTCTGCACAGAGGAGTTTTGAAATGACTGCTTCATTGACAAAGGGGGCATCGACACTCAGTACGAAAATGGCATCGGCTGTTTCGAGTGTTTCGAATACCGAGACGAGCCCCGCCATGGGGGAGCTTGCCCCATAGCGGTCGAGTATGAGTGGTGCATCGAAATCGAACTTCTCCGTTTTGCTGCCAATATAGACATCTTTGAAGATCTTTTTGAGCTTTTCGTACTGATATTGCGCCAGTGTATCATAGCCGCCAAAAGGGAGTGTCGCTTTGTCCTGTCCCATGCGGGAGCTTTTGCCTCCGGCGAAGATAACTGCGGGAATGCTTTCTCTCATGCGATATGCTCCTTGCGCTTTTGGTGAATGACAAGCACGAAGAATGCGGCCAGGGTAATCAGTGATTCGACCAGGAAGAGGTACGGTCCGTATATCTGCCCTGAGAGTACGGCACCCACCGAGCCGCCAAGTCCGAATGCAATACCAAGAAAGAACTGCTGTGCAAGCTTCTTCTGGCTATAGAGGGAAAAGACGTAGGTGATCGCAGCGGTATGGTAGAGTGCGAAGCTTACCGCATGCAGCGACTGCGAAGCGAAGGTAAGCGGCACGGAGTCCGGGAAGAGGTAGAGCATCAGCCACCGCAGTGCCGTCACCAGTGTGGCAAACTGCAGAATGTGCAGCAGGTTTCGCTGCAGCAGCGGCCCCTGGAAGTAGAGCATGACCACTTCGCAGATAACGCCGAAACTCCACATCCAGCTGGTCATCTCCAGCGAGATGCCGTGCGCGGTCTCGTAGATGGTGAAGAAGTTGTAAAATCCGCCAAAGCCCACCTGCATCAGAAAGACCGAAACCCAAAATGCCCAGTAACGCTTCAGCGAAAAGCCGGTGTCATCGGCACTGCCTGCATGCTCTACGGTATCGTAGCGTATCAGCTGTGCACCGAAAATCATTGTCAGAAAGGTCATGGCCGAAAGATAGTGGAGTGCCTCCATGGGCGAACTCAGCACCTTTCCAAGCCACAGGGCAATGCCCATGAAGCCAAGCGAGCCCCAGAGCCGGACTTTGCCGTAATGGCCCTTGGAGAGTGTTGCCAGAGCAATGGTTTCGACGTAGGGGAGTGAAATACCCATTGCAGCACCAAAGAGGAGATTGGTAAGAAGATAGGCGAAGAAGTGCTCACGTGTCGCCCAGAAGAGCAGGGTGGCAAGAAAGGTAAGCCCCAGCGCTGTCAGGTAGACACGCGGTGTCAGTGCAATGAAGTGTTTGAAGACAAAAGGCAGCAGAAAGCGCATAAAGGGAGCGGCTGCATATATGATGCCCACCTCCACCGTACTGTAGCCAAGCTCCACAAGTACCTTGGGCATGAAGATGACATAGACGCCGACCAGGGCGAAGTAGAAAAAGTAAAAGGCACCAAGCAGCAGCGACGATGGTTTCAGCAGGATTTGCATGGCTTCTTGATGACTGCAGTGTTACTCAGCAGGTCGTGCAGATTCTTTTTGTCTTTTCTGAAAAACATCAGCATCCAGCCAAAGAGTGTGGCGGCAGAGAGGACTGCGCAGAGATTGCGGAAAAGAATGAGAAAGAGTGAAGGGCGTTTCCCCGTACTCTCATCGATCACCTCAAGGTCGTAGGCGCGGTAGCCGGGTGTCTGGCCGCTTTTGTACATAAAGACTGTCTGTGCGGCGACCAGGGGAATGAGGATGTAGAGCCACCCCAGGGCCTTGTGTGCGGCGAACCCTTCCCGTCCACCCATAAGAAGATAAAACACGGCATACATAATGGGCATCAGCAGCATGAAACTGTCAGTCAGAAAGGCTTTGACCTTCTCTCCGGCAGTAGCGTAGCGCCGAGCCTGTGCATTTTTTTTGGTAGGTTTGGGTTCCGGTGCAGCTGTTTTTCCCTGCTTGACATCCCTAAATCGCTGTTTAGCCATGGTATTTTCCTTCTGTAATCATTTAAGCCCCTGTGTCATCGTAAAGATCGGCAGCAGCATTGCTGAGACGATGACGCCGACAACGGCACCGATGATGAGCATCATGATGGGTTCGAGCATGCTGAGCATGATCTTCAGCTTCTCTTCGTTCTCTTCGGCGTAGAGTGTGGAGAGGTTGGCAAGCACCTCTGCCACTTCGCTCGACTCCTCGCCCAGGGCCAGAGATTGCAGAAAGTTTCGTTTAAGTCTCACACCGCCCTCAAGCTGCAGGGCGTTGGAGAGCTTGTTGCCTTCCATCACTTTGTCTGAGGCGCGTTCGAACATTTCGGCCAGGCGGTAGTTGCCAAAGGAGGCAACCGCCAGTTTGACCGCCTGTGCGTATGCCACGCCGCTGCCAAGCAGCAGGGAGAGGATGTAGGAGAAGCGTCCGAGCTCATGGTTCTGGATGATGTTGCCAAGGACCGGCATGCGCAGCAGCCAGCTGTCGATAAACCGGTGAAAGCCGTACACTTTTGCGTAGGCGAGTTTGAAGAGGACGATGAAGAGCACAATGCCCACGATAAGGTGGATATAGTAGGCACTCAGAAAGTCACTGATACTGAGGACGAACTGGGTGATAGGGGGCAGCTTCTGGTCGGTATCTTCGAAAATTTCTGTGATTTTTGGAACGACGAAGCTGATGAGAAAGGCGGTAATGGCAATGGCGACGGTCATGATGACGGTAGGGTAGACCATTGCCCCCTTGACCTGCTTTTTCACTTTGTCCTGGGCAGAAAAGAAGGAGGCCATGTTGGTCAGGACCTCTGCCATTTTTCCGCTTTGGCCGGCGATGTTGAGGCTCTGGACATAGAACTCCGGAAGCTGGTAGACCTTTTGGGCATTGAGTGCATGGTAGAGGGAGTTTCCCTCTTCGATCATCGTCCGAAGTGCATTGAGAAAGGAAGTGTAGCGCTTTTCGCCCTCATGCTGGTTTTCCATCAGACGGATGGCCGTAAGAATCGTCATGCCCGAGTTGAGATAGGAGGAGAGCTCTTTGGAGAAGGAAGCAAGCATCTCGCCGGACATCTGGCGCTTTCCCAAGCCCTCGAGCGAAAAGTTTTTGGCAGGGGTGAGTGATTCGTAGTAGATGCCCTGTGTACGGAGCTTCTGTGCCGCCTCTTCACTGCTGGATGCGGTGACCGTGCCCTTGGCACGTTTCCCCGCTTTGTCGAATCCTTTGTACTTAAACAGCATTCGCCATCCTCAACCCTGCCTTTTGCATCGTTGGCGTCATTATAGCTTTTTTTCGCTCAAAACCAACCGCCCAAACGACATGCTTAGAAAGACTGCAGGTTGAAGCGGAAGTAGGTGGAGGCGTAGTCGCCTTTGAGTTTGATTTCATTGACGGTGGCAGCAGGGCTTTCGTCCCCCTCCTCTTCGGGAGACAGGGTGATGGGCTCTGGAATGAAGATGGTACGTTTGATATTTTTGAGAATTCTTCTGCTTTCAAAGTCATCAATTTTCATTTCACGTTCGATGAGGTCGTAGGCAGACTTCTCCTCCTTGTGGTAGCGCAGTACATCTTTGCTTAGAAAGAGTGAATCTTCGAGAGCATGGGCGTTACGTTGGGTAATATACACGATCTGCTCATGGTTCTGCCCGTAGATCTTCAGAATATAGACAATGGAGGTCGAGAGGATCAGTACCGAAATAAGGATCTCTATGAGGGTGAACCCCGGTCGCAGCGGTTTCAATAGTAGTCTCCCTGATGCTGCAATGCATCGTTGTGCTTCAGCCACAATGCTTTGGCCTCTTCGAGTGACGCCACCTTTTTGGGCTCTCCGAAGAAAGCGGGCAGGAAGTAGACGCCCTCATCGTTCTGCAGAATGAGCGGTGTGCTGCTGCCGTTGGGGTAGAAGTCGACCTGCAGGCAGATTTTCCGGTCCTGATAGCGCCCGTACTCAAGCTGCGACAGTGCATCGTTGCGATCGAGGGTGTAGACCTTGAGGTGTGAAAGTTTCGTTTTGCCTTTATATGCTTCAAAAGGGGAGGCAATGTCCTCTCTGAAGTAACACGACCTGCACCCGTCGATGCAGATGAGCGTACCCTGTCCTCTGAAGAGGGGACTTTGCATCACTTCTGCTTTCAGCTTCAGCGGGGTCAGCACGGGCATACGCTTTTTCTCTTTCTCAAAACCGCTGAAACCGAGGAAATAGACCAGCGAAACGATGAAGATCACCAGCAGCAGCTCCAGCAGTGAAAAGGCTTTCCGGCTGCTGAAGTGTGAGGGGAAAAGCATAAAACGTGCTACTTGTTACACTCGGAGAACTTGATGTCTTTGCCGTTGCCCTCTCCGCCCTGCTTGCGGTCGGCACCCAGAGAGATGATCTCGACATCGTCACCGTTGTTGATGTAGATGAACGGCGTCCTCCACGAGTCTTTGGGAAGCTTCTTAAGATAGGGTTTGGTACGGTAGTTGGGGTATTTGTCCGCATCTGGGTTGCTCAGAAGCGCTTCGAAGCCCTCTTCGGTATCGGGGTAGACGCCGTTGTCGAGTTTGAACATATCCAGACGCTTTTTGAGGTCATCCATCTTCAGGCAGACCGTATCGCGTTTAGCCTGGTCTGCGGAGTCCATCAGACCGGGAGCGACCACAGCGACAAGTCCACCGAGAATGACAATGACAATAAGGAGTTCAATCAGTGAGAATCCTCTTCTCATGGCAGGTTTCTTTGGGGTAGTTTGATGGTGCATAACAATCCTTGGGTTGCTTTTGGTATAATCATAACGATTTTACTTTAATAGAGCTTTCAGATGGATAAACAGAAGACCTCGCCAGGAGAGGCATACCGGCAGCAGAAAGGGTTTGCACTCATTATTACCCTTTCCGTATTGGCGATTGTTATTGCCCTGACGGGTGTACTCATCGGCTATCTCGATACAGCCAGGAAAGAGGCATCTGAGACTAAAGCGCTGGTGCAGGCAAACCTCTACTTCTCCGATGTAAAGAAAGTACTGGAAAAGTTCAAAGACAAAAAGGCGCTCTACAATACGCTTTACCTTACCCCTGTACCTTTGCAGTCCGAAGACGGGCGATTTTCCCTGATGCTGCAGTGCCGTCCGCTTGACAACGGTGTGAACATCAACTGGCTGGCAAAGGAGAACAGTGTAAAGATGCGTTCCCAGTATGCGGCTGCACAGAAGGTATTTGACTATCTTGCAGAGAAGTATGCATTGGCAAACCCGCTTCGCCTGGAAGAGATGCTGCTGCATGCCATCCGGGGTACTGAAGAGGAGGAACAAAGCCGTTTTGTACGGAAAAATGGTATTATATCCTACCAACAGTTTGCGCAGATTCTCAGCCGTTACCAGTTCGAAACGGATGATAAAGCAGCAGGCCGGGTACCATGGAAAGACTATTTTGTATTCCAGCCGGCGGGCAAGCGTCCCGAAGAGAACCTGATAGCAGGTGATTTTGTCTCCAGGGAACTGCTTGCGGCACTTTTCGAGATAGACCCCGCATCGCTCAAAGAGGAGTGGGTGGAGGCCGAGGGTGCGCTCAAAACACTGCTGCGTGCACACGGCATACCGTTTGACAAGCAGCTGTTTGCATCGGAGTTTATTGAGAGGGCACGCTGTGAAGTGCACTACATGTATGAGGGAGAGCGGTTTGCATTTGCATTCAGGGACCAGGAGGGAGAGGTGAGTGAGTTTGAATTTTTCAGGGAGTAGCAGACCGCTGATACTGGCGCACCGTGCCATGCCGACGGTTACCGGTATCGAGGGAAGGGTGGATGTGATGGTGACGCCGCAGTTCTATACCCTCAAACGCGAAACGCTGCAGATCCGTTTTGCCCACCAGGCACAGAAGATCGCACCCTCACTCTTTGACGGACTGATAGAAGAGCCCGCCAGTCACAACTACTTCGTTTATCGTGAGGGGGAAGCATGGGTATTCATCGCCTATGACCCAAAAGAGATTGCCGCTTTTCTTGAAAGCAGAGGCCTTCCGCCGCAGAGAGTGGCAAAACTCTTTTTCGCCCAACAGGCAAAAGAGCACTTTGCCACTCCCATAGCACTGGGTAAGAAAGAGGCGCTGGTACTCATAGACCGGACGGTTACTGTCGTACCGCGTGCGGTACTCCCAGAACAGAAATGGGGTACCTTCGATGAAACGTTCCGCCCCGGGAAGGGGGTAAGTTTCGGTGCAACAGGAGGCTCGCTGCTGACACGAAAACAGGCTGTTTTGCTGGCTGTGATCCTCTCGCTCTTTGGTGCAGTCTGGCTGGCAGAAGGCTGGCGCTTCGGCCGTACCAATACGACGTTGCAGGGCAAACTTGAAGTCTACTATACAAAATACCCGAGTCTGCAGAGTGCCTATACCCGTGACAGTATCGCGGCAAAGTATCGCAAGATTGACACAGCAGAGCGAAAAAAACGTGAAGTCGTCGGAAAAATAGCGGGTATGCTTTTCAAGGGGGTGATGCTGCAATCTTTCGAAATGGACGAAAAGGGCTTCCGTGCGGTTTTCGTAGCGCCCGATGCCAAGGCGCTGAAGCGTCTGGAGTCACTGGCAAAGGCTTCCGGGATAGTGAAAAAGCAGCGTAAAACGGGTACAACGATAACACTGGAGGGGAACCTATGAACTGGCAGCGCTACCGGAATGAACTGATTGTTGCCGCGGCACTGCTCTTTGCACTCTCTGCACTCTTCTACAAACATGCCAGGCGGAGCGAAATGGCTCAGGCGAACCAGCAGATGGCAAAAGAGTTCGCACTGCTGCAGGAGACGGTCAGTCTCAAAAAGATATGGGGAGACAAGCAGATCGGCAAAAAGGTAGAGGGCCTCAAAACGCTGGTTGCCCCTTCCAAGATGGAGTGGCGGAAAAAGGGACGAAAGCTGCATGTGACGCTGCATGGGTTGA
>JALUXB010000002.1 GCA_027019175.1 Sulfurovum sp.
GGTAGATGAACTGATAGATCGTTTCATGGGAGATAGTACCCAACCCCTCATACTGCATTCTCCCTGCAATCTGTTCTGGAGACCAGTGCTCTTTGAGTTTGGTACGGATATACTTTTCGACTTTATCAGTAATCACGGTATATTTGGGTTTGTTCTGATGACGCAGCTCAGTCAAACATTGTGCACTCTGATAGCGATACTCCCCAATACATTCTTCAGTATTACGTTGAATTTCTCTACTTACGGTAGAGGGATGTACTCCTATCTCTGCCGCAATATCTTTTTGCTTCCAACCTATTTGCAATAAAGCCCAAATCTGGTATCTTTCTTTTGGGGTTAACTGTTTATATTTCATAGTGCATTCCTTGTTTTGTGGTGAAAAAAGGATAACCTATGATCGGTTAACCCTCTCTTTCACGTTACTTTCTCAGAAATTGCACTTATTGTTGGAATTGGCGACATGAATTATTCACCTTATCCTCATTTTATCTTCATCTACGCTATATACCTCCCCTGTGTCAAAATTCAATTTAGTGTCTTCACCATTAACCATACTGTCAGCCGATATACATGACTGATAAATAATATGTTTTCCTATTTTGTATTATTTTTATAATAATGTAAAATTAATATAAAGTTTAATTTATTTATATTTTGTTAATTTAAGTATGAAATCAGCAATGATGTCCTAAACTACTGTCTATTATGTTTTTGGACGAATTTTAGAAGGAGTAAACATGAAAAAAATGTTTGGTATGGGGTTGCTTACTGCAGCTACTTTTGCACTTGGTGCAACGACAGAAGAAGAAATTGCAAAGCTGCAGAAGCAGATTGACAGACTCAAGGTAAAAGTTGGCAAGGTCAATGCACAGTCTTCAAATGACAATATTAAGTGGGGTGTAGACTTTAGAACTGCGATTGACAGTATCAACTACGATATGGCTGATGGCAGCAGTGCAGGGAAGAATGACCTGATGTCCATGAGACTCTGGCTCAACATGGCCTATGCGCCGGACAGCCACAATGTCTTCAAGGGACAGCTCTCTATGAATAAAGCATTTGGTGGGAATTTTGATAAGCGAGGTTATCTGCAGTCAATGTACACATTTGACTGGATCGGTAATGAGGCACTGGGTGACAATACTTTGAAAGTACGTCAGGCATATTGGCTCTACCTTGGAGACAGGGCATTTGGTCTTGATATGCCGTGGACCTTCTCAATAGGTAGACGTCCTTCCACTAACGGTTTCCTTGCAAACCTGAGAGAAGATGATCCTGCACAGTCTCCGCTTGGTCATATCATCAATGTAGAATTTGATGGTCTCAGTTCCAAACTTGACCTTTCAAATGTGACAGGTATTCCGGGTATGAGTTTCAAGATATGTATGGGACAGGGGTCTACCAATGCAACGCCAATGTTTGCATCAAACGGTGCACCGCAATATTCTAATGATGATACAATTAATGAAGATATCCGATTGGCAGGGTTTATTTTTGAACCCTACAATGATGGACAGATCATTTCAAAAATCACATGGTTCCGGGCATACGATCTTCCGGATTTAGACTTGACGGCAACAGGTGTCCCTACGGGTAGCTTCTCATCGGTAGGAAATATGGATGGTGCTGCACTCTCTGTATTGATTGACGGTATCACAGAAGACGGTTATTTCTCGGATGTGAAAGTATTTGGTTCGTTCGCATGGTCAAAATCCAGACCAAACGGTTCCGGAATCGATGTCGGAGGTGTGAATAACCCAGGGATGATGGGATCCACAGACAGCAAAACCGGTACATCATACTGGTTTGGAACACAGCTTCCTGTTACGGAAGATGGAAAGTTTGGTGTTGAATACAACCATGGTTCACAGTACTGGAGACCGTTTGACTATGCTGAAGATACGATGATCGGTTCCAAACTTGCGGCTCGTGGCGATGCATGGGAAGTGTATTTTACCTATCAGTTGACAGATGCACTGTCTGCACAGGCACGATATACAAGAATCGACTACGACTATACAGGAAGTAACGGCTTCTTCGGTAACTCTTCCGGTAATGCTATGAAGATCGCTGATGTTAAAGCTGCTGCTGCGAATGGTAATGCCCAGGCACAGCAATTACTGCCAACCATTGTTGAATCTGCTGACGACTTCCGTTTCTATATCCGTTACAGGTTCTAAGTAAAAGACAAAAGCCTCTTTGGCAGGCTTTTGTTTCTTAACCCTTATCCACAATCTTCACAGTTTACATTAAATTACCATTTCTTTTTTCATAATATTTGTATTTCTTAATTAAGTTGGGCTATAATCTATTATTACGGCATCTGTTATGCCAAGACACTATTTGACGGATAAAGGACAAAGATGAAAGTAATCAAGGGATTGATGGTCGTACTGCTGGTGATAAGCGGACTCTATGCGGCAGAGGCAAACCATGTAAGAGTATTCTCCATGGAAAATAAAGATGGAAAGGTAACTCCCAAAAGTATTCAGGAAGCATTTGAAAAGACAGGTTTTATGGTAGAAGCGAACAATGATATGCTGGTACCTTTCAAGCGGGATTTTCACAAGCTTTATCACAAAGTGTATAACCTGATGGTACTTTGGGACAAAGCTACCTTTAGGAAATTGGCGGTCAAGTACCCCAAAATTGCACTCTTTACACCATTGAGTATGTCTATTTATACTGCGAAGGGTGATACCACTATCAATGTCTCCTCCCTTTCCCCTGCCGGTATCGCTGCAATGACAGGTATACCGGCAAATGAACCGGTGCTTGTGGCCTTGGGACAGAAGATTGAAAAGGCACTGAAGCTGGCGATGCCCAACGGAGTATTTAAAAAGTTGCCGTATAGAATGGCAAAGCCGGAGGGGCCGCTGGTGCATGAAGTAAGCTTCAAAATCAAAGGCAATGACTGGGAAGAGGCAAAAGATGATCTGGAGATGGCGTTTGAAGGAGAACTGGCACCAAACGGATTTGTCAGCCCGGTTTTTGTCGACCTGAATTATGACCTTGGTGAGCATGACATTGATGCATATGACTTTTTTGATGCCTACTCCATTTGTAAAATCCCGGTCATCTATACGGTTTCACAAAAGCACCCTGAAGCCGGGGCTTTTGGCCCCTGTACGATGTACCTTTACACCAAAAAGGGAGAAAAGATAATCCATATGGCCTTTCCGACAGTCTACAAGTGGTTCAGCGCACTCAATATTCAGGATAAAGCATCAAGAGATGTACTGCTTGATGCACAGAAGAAGTTTGAAAAGATTTTAGAGAAGCTGGGGACAAAATAGAAATCGAAGCTGTTGCCTCACCCCCGTCTTTAACCTCTTGATAGATCATTTAGATGTGACGACAGAGATAGCATGCTGTATCTCAATCAAGCAGTAAAATAGTATCTCCTGCTTTTACCTCTCCCTCTTTGACTACTTTCGCAAAAACACCTCTATCATCTTTTAACAGTTTTGGAATACGTTTATCGAGCTTGGAAAGGTGATTACAGAGGGTGCAGTTTTGGGTGATTTCAAAAATTGCGTTGCCAATTTGCAGTCGGCTGCCGGCAGGAAGGTGGTAGGGGTTGTAGTCAATAAGAAGATTTTCTCCAAGGTAGCCATGGGGCATTGTAACTAAGAGCTGTTCTTCTGCCAGCGCATAGCTGTCGAGAGAAGTAATTAGTACTGTACGCTCGGCAGGAGTAGCATAGTGTTTGTCTCCGAGAATACCTTTTGGGTCTACTGTAACGGTTTTTTTATCGATAGGCTCATTGATACCTTTCTGTGTAATGAAAAGTTTATATACCTTGCCGACAGCCTGCATGGCAACCCCTCCTGTTTTTTCATCATTGTAACATAAAGAGGCTAACCGATAGGGAGTGACTATGTTCTGTTTTTTTGATCATATTCAGAAATTTTATTTATTTTGTATTGCGTTAGCTAATAATATGTATATTTTCAGTGAATATTGAAACAGTTATGGGGATATTTTGTGTTTCGCTTGACATTTTAATTTAATTTCGATTACAATCAAAGACAATAGTGTCTCTTCGCTCGTGAGGGTAGGAGTGCTACGTAATAAAATAAGGAGGTAATATGACTAAGATAAGTAAAGCTTCTGAGACTGAAAGCATTCAGTCTGGCAGAAGAGACTTTTTTAGAAAGTCGGCAGCATTTTCGGTCAGCGCAATGGCAGCAGCAAGCGTAATGGCGCCGGTGAAGATTGATGCCGAAGAGCATAAAGGGCTCAAGGGCGATCCTGCGATCCTTGAAGAAAAACAGTGGGGTACATCATTCGGATATCCCGTTACATACAACCGATACGGACAGCCGTCTCCATATGAGCACAATGTAACAAGAAGAAATACCAAGCTTCTCTCCTCTGGTAACTGGTATGCATCAATTGCGATGTGTCCAATTCAGGATCTCGAGGGAATCATTACACCAAACGGACTCTTTTTCAGCCGTTGTCACGGTGGTACTGCAGAGATCGATCCTAACGAGCACAGACTGATGATCCACGGACTGGTGGAGAAAAGCCTTGTATTGACAATGGATGAGCTGAAAAGATATCCGAAAGTAAGCCGTGTTCACTTTATTGAGTGTCCTGCAAACGGCGGACCGGAGTGGAGAGGGCCTCAGTTCCCTGCACTGCAGTTTGCCAAAGGTATGATGAGCTGTGCAGAGTGGACAGGGGTATATATCAAAGATATTCTCAAAGATCTTGGACTCAAGCCAAATGCGCGCTGGATGCTTGCTGAGGGTGTGGACAACTCTCATATGGGTAGAACCGTGCCTATCGACAAGGTACTTGATGATGCGATGATCGTATGGGCGCAGAATGGTGAAGCACTCAGACCTGAGCAGGGATATCCAATCAGACTCCTTGTCCCGGGCTGGGAAGGTAACCTTTGTGTTAAGTGGCTTGGCAGACTTGAGTTTGCATCTGAACCATTCTATGCAAAAGAAGAAACTGCAAAATATACGGCACTGAAAAAATCCGGTAAAGCGATCCAGCACTTCTATGCAAATGAAGTAAACTCTGTTATCACATCTCCATGCCCTGAAAAACCATGGACTGATTTGAAGAAGGGTGACATTGTAGAAATTGAAGGACTTGCTTGGTCGGGTATGGGTACTATCAAAGGTGTCGATATCTCGTTTGACGGTGGAAAGAACTGGGTTGAAGCAAGCCTCAAAGGACTGGTTCTGCCAAAAGCATGGACGCGATTCAGTTATATTTACAAGTATGAGGGTAAACCGCTCCTGCTTTCAAGCCGTGCAAGAGACGATGCTGGGCATATTCAGCCAACAGTCAAGCATGAAAGAGATGTCATGGGTGTAGAGTCTGTTTATCACAGAAACGGAATATTTACTTGGGAAGTAACAGCAAAAGGGGAGGTGAACAATGTTCAAGTCTTATCGTAATATCATGTTGTCAGCGGTCGTCGTCGCGGCAGCTTCGACAACACTGTTTGCAGGGAGTGATGCATCGCGTACCTATGCAAATGGTAAAAAAGTTATTGACGGGGGCGCTACATATCCTGTCAAACATGGCATGACATCACTTTACCACGTCAATACAAAGGCGCATAAAGCATCGTTCAAGATTGGAAGACAGGCAACCCCTGATGAGATCAAAGCGTGGAATATTGATGTGATGCCTGACGGCACAGGTCTTCCTGAAGGTCATGGAACAGTAGAAGAAGGTGACTCTCTGTATGAAGAGAAATGTGCTGCATGTCACTTTGACTTTGGTACCGGCGGTGCCGGGTATCCTGCATTGCAGAAAGGAAATGCCTATGAGGGACATAAAACGCTAACATACCAGCGTGTCAACGGTAATGATGAAGGACCGATCAGAGTATTCGGTACCTACTGGCCGCGTGCAAGTACACTCTGGTGGTATGTGAAAACAGGTATGCCCCATCCTCATCCAATGTCTCTGACAGATAATGAAGTCTATGCCCTTTGTGCATATATCATATCTATCAATGAGCTGAAGATTGATGGGCAGGAACTTGACGATGATTATGAGCTTAACCGAGAAAAATTCCTGAAGCTTGTGATGCCAAACAAAGACGGTTTTGTACCAAAGATCGATGGCAAAAACGGTCTTGAAAATGCACGTAAGTACTTCAACAACTTCAAGAACTACGGAAATGGTACACGCTGTATGAAAAACTGCTTTAAAGGCAAGCCTGTACTGGCACGTATCAGCGGTTCAGGAATCAGTGACTATCTGCCGCCAATTTCTGAGAAGAAAGATCTTCCAAAGAAAAAAGCGGGTGCTGGTGCGGAACATCCAGGTAAAAAAGCTTATGAAGCTTCCTGTGCGGTATGTCACGCGACAGACGCGATGGGTGCACCGGTCGTTGGCAACAAAAAAGACTGGGCGCCAAGAATTAAACAGGGTATGGACAAAGTCTACAATAATGCAATTCACGGTATTAACGGTATGCCTCCCAAAGGTGGTACATCCCTGCCGGATGACAAGATCAAAGAGATCGTAGACTATATGGTAGGTGCAAGCAAATAGTGACTATTCACGTTTGCTTCACAATTTTTAGTGTATAATGGTGCTCAAGGTTTCATAACCTTTTGTACCGATCAATTCAAAAAAGGAAACAGTATGAACAGAAGAAATTTTATGGGTTTTGGTGTGTTGGCTATGGCGACACTGCCGGCTGTATTGAGCGCATTTGAAAGTATTGACTTCAGAAAAACGAAGCCGGATGTCTGGAAAGCAAAGACAGTTGATGATGCAATTAAAGCACTCTATGGCGATATCAAGCCGGAAGAAAAAGGTGTTAAAGTAAAAGCACCAAAAGTAGCAAGTAACGGTGGTGCGGTACCTGTAACTGTAAAGTCTGACATCCCAGCAAAAACAGTAGCATTCTTCCAGAATATGGACCCGGAAAGTGCAGTTGTAGTATGGAATATACCTGAGGATGCTGTCATTGACTACTTCATGAAGATCAAACTGAAAGCGACTGATGAGAATGGCGGTAACGGTGAGTTGACTGCTATTGTTGAAGGTAAAGACGGAAAGTTCTACATCGGTAAAACAAAACTTCAGGTTGCTAAAGGTGGTTGTGAAGGTTAATTGACCTCCACACGCTGAATTTTAAGAGAATACGAAAAAGGAATAGTACTATGGGTAATATGAAAATTAAAGCAAAAGAAAAAAATGGTGTCGTCGGTGTTAAAGTACTGATCAAGCACGATATGCTGACTTATGACCAAGCAAAGAAAAAAGGTGTTGATGCAAACTTCATCACACACATTACTGCAAAAGTGGGTGATAAAATTGTTTATGATGCATCTACAAGCCAGTTCCTCTCTAAAAACCCTATGCTTAAGTTTAAGTTCAAAGGTGCCAAGAAAGGTGATGAACTGACAATCTCATGGGTTGACCTTTCAGGAAAATCTGTAACAGAGAGCAAGAAGATCAAGTAAGTTCTACCTTCTGCTTTGCCTGCCCTCGGGCAGACAGACAAGCCAAGCAATCTGAGGATAGTTTAGCTTATCTGCGACACTTCGAACCAATAATTTTCAAAGCGTGTCAGCGTTGCTTCTTTTCTGCGCCTAAAGTGTGCTTCCATATCAAAATCTTCTTTGCCATACCCTTCTTTATATTCATCGATAAATGCTGCATAGGTATCTTCTTTCATGGCTGTAATTTCATAGGTCACGTTGTGGTATAGTTTGTCGCCGTCATTGAGCTCTTCTCTGCTTTGCTCATTAACATTGATGCTGCCATAACGTTCTTCTTTGGGAAGTGTCATATTCATCTCAAGATAGGCACGCATGGAGGCAAGCATATGTTCCAGTTGGGAGATAGGCAGTTTCTGTGGGTTCTCTTTAAAAGTTGTGGCAAGTGCTTTGCTGTAGCCCCAGCCTCCCTCAACGGGTAAATCGGTATCGAATGCTGCTTTGATCACATCTGCAATGGGCTCATCGGAAGGTATCTGTTTAAATGTTGACATCGTTTCTGTCCTTTTTCTCTTTTGGGCTGTTTTACGTGACGTATTATATCGGATTGAATATAATCAATGAAAAGAGAGGGTGTTTTTTAGACTGGTGTCAAGATCCCACATTGAATACGGAATGGTGGGGAGAAAAGGAAGTACAGGGGACTTACAGTCCCGCTTCCTGAATGGCTTCTGCCTGTGCGTGTGCTATGAGCGGGTCGATGAGAAGCTGAAGATTGCCATTGTTCATGACATCATCAAGTGCATAGAGGGTCAGACCGATACGGTGGTCGGTGATACGGTTTTGCGGATAGTTGTAGGTTCTGATTTTCTCAGAACGGTCTCCCGAACCAACCTGGAGTTTACGCTGCCCGGCAGTCTCATCAAGCTGTTTTTGCAGTTCGGCTTCATAGACACGTGCCTTAAGAACCTTCATCGCCTTATCACGGTTTTTGTGTTGTGACTTTTCATCCTGAATGGCAACGACAATGCCGGTAGGGATATGCGTCAGACGTACGGCAGAGTCAGTTGTGTTGACAGATTGTCCTCCACAGCCGCTGGAGCGGTAGACATCCATTTTGATCTCATTTGGTTTGATATCGACTTCGACATCGTCCACTTCAGGGATAACCGCTACAGTGATAGCGGAAGTGTGTACACGTCCCTGTGTTTCTGTGTCTGGAACACGCTGTACACGATGGGTCCCTGCTTCGTATTTGAGTTTCGAATAGACATTTTCACCTTTGATCTGGGCAATGAGTTCTTTGTATCCGCCTGCCGTGCCGTCACTGCTGCTGACAATCTCTACTTTCCAGCCCATCTGCTCGGCATAACGGGTGTACATTCTGAAGACATCGGCTACAAAAAGTGCACTTTCGTCTCCCCCTGCCCCTGCACGAAGTTCAAGGAATATGTTTTTGTCATCGTTCTTGTCTTTGGGGATCATCAGTACTTTGATCTCTTCTTCAAGTTTTGGCAGCAATGGCTCGAGTTCTGAAAGTTCCTCTTTTGCCAATTCCCCAAGTTCAGGATCTCCGAGAAGTTCTTTGTTCTCCTCTATGGCATTGGCAGTTTCAATGTAGTGCTTTGCTTTTTCTACAAGTTCGTTCAGGCCTGCCTGCTCTTTGCTCAGTTCTGTCATACGGTTGATATCGCTGGCGATATCCGGAGAACTTAAGAGTTCGCTGATCTCATTGTGTCTATCGATAAAGGGTTGAAGTTTTTCTATGAACATAGGCGTTCTTTATAGTAAATTTTGAGGATGTCTGTAATTAAAGTAATTGAAAGGGGTTCGAAACTGCTTATGCAGCTTCGATGTTGTTGACCATTTTATGAAGACGGCTTACTTTTCTGGAAGCTGTCTGTTTCTTGATGAAACCTTTGCTAACCAGTGCATGAATCTTCTTGTTGGCTACTTTAAACGCTTCTGCCGCAGCTGCTTTGTCGCCTGCTTCTACTGCTTCATGAACCGCTTTTACGATGTTTTTGAAACGTGTTCTGTAGTATCTGTTTCTTTCCGTTCTCTTTGCCGTTTGCAAAATACGCTTTTTTGCTGACTTATGGTGTGCCATAGAATTCCTTTTGGAGTTTGTTAGTTGCCACTCCATAATGGTATAGAGTGAAAATAGTTCGCGAATAATATCTAAAATAATATTAAAGCATTATTAAATACGTACAGTTTCAGTGTTGGGACGGGAAGTTAATGATAATTCGATAAAATTGGGCAACAGTAATCGTAGGCAAGGAGAATAGTGTGGCACTTTTTGGAACAGACGGAGTCCGTGGAAAAGCAGGCAAGAAAGTAACGGCCATCAGTACCATGAAACTGGCAATGGCAACAGGCATTTACTTTAAACAAAGTGCAAGAACCAAGAAAATTCTGGTGGGCAAAGATACAAGGCGCAGCGGCTACATGATTGAAAATGCGCTTGTATCGGGACTGACGGCAGTAGGGTTTGATGTGATTCAGATCGGCCCCATGCCAACACCCGCCGTAGCATTCCTGACTGAAAACATGCGCTGTGATGCAGGGATTATGATTTCGGCAAGTCATAACCCCTACTATGACAATGGTATCAAATTTTTTGATGCGGAAGGGAATAAGCTCAACCGTGATGAAGAGGAAAAAATAGAGACCATCTTTGCCGATGATGCACAGGTAGAATCAGCACAGGAGACAGGGAAGCATATCGGGAAATCGAAGCGTATCGATGATGTAATAGGCCGGTACATTGTGCATATCAAAAATTCTTTTCCAAAGTCACTGACTCTTTCAGGTATGCGTATTGTGATTGACTGTGCCAACGGAGCGGGGTATATTGTCGGGCCGACCATTTTGCAGGAGCTTGGGGCAGAAGTATTTGTCATTGGGGATGAGCCGAACGGTTTCAATATCAATGACGGATGCGGTGCGATGCATCCGGAAAATCTTGCAAAAGTGGTGCTGGACAAGCGTGCGGATCTTGGTATCGCCCTGGATGGGGATGCGGACAGGCTGGTGCTGGTCGATGAGAAGGGGGAAGTTATCGACGGTGACAAACTGATGGGGGTACTGGCTGTTTATATGAAAGAACAGGGTACGCTCAAAGGTGACGGGATGGTAGCAACAGTTATGAGTAATCAGGGGCTGGAGGAATATCTGTCAAGACACGGCCTTGCACTTTACCGTTCTGCGGTAGGAGACAAGAATGTTGTTGAAGTGATGCAGCAAAAAGGCATTAACTTTGGCGGAGAGCAGAGCGGGCACATTATTTTCTCGGATTATGCCAAAACCGGTGACGGGCTTTCAAGTGCGTTGCAGGCGCTTGCCTATTTGGTGACAACAGGCAAAAAAGCGAGTGAAGCTTTTAACCCTTACGACTCCTATCCTCAAATGCTGGTCAACCTGCTTGTGGATGAGAAGCGTCCGTTTGAAGAGATCGAGGGGCTTGATGCGCTGAAGGCAGAAGTGGAAGCACAGGGGATGCGCCATCTTTTCCGGTACTCCGGAACGGAGAACAAGATCAGGCTGCTGCTTGAGGGAAAAGATGAAAAGAGACTTGAAGCGATGATGGATCGCTGTACGGCATTTTTCAAGAGTGCGCTGGTCTGATGCGTATTTTTGCTGTTTTTCTGTTTGCTGCTATCGGAACTTTTATTGTTGACCAGGGCATAAAGACACTTTTTCTGGGAGGGTACTATCGTCCCGGCAGTTGTATTGACCTCTCTTTGCATTTCAACAAAGGGGTTGCCTTTTCACTTTTTGCCTTTCTCGGGCCGTATCTGAAATGGATCCAGTTATTGCTGGTTGCGGCTATTTTGTATTTTGTATTGAGGGAGGGATACCTTAAACGGTATGCCTTCCCCACAGGTCTGCTCATGGGCGGTGCACTGGGGAACCTTTATGACCGCTTCGTGCATGGCGGAGTGGTCGACTATGTTGCCTGGCACTGCGGGTTTGATTTTGCTGTGTTTAATTTTGCCGATGTGGCTATTGATCTTGCGGTAGTATGGATCATCGTTGTCGCATATTTCTTTCCCCAAAAGTCTTCCCGTACATGAAAAAGTTTCTGTTTGGGTGGCTTGCTGCGACGGTACTTTTATGCGCGGGTATGACAGATGTCAATATTGTCCCCCCTTCTTTCGATCTTTCCAAAACACCCATACATTTTTTAGACCAGAAGGTACTGCATTACAGTCACATTGACGGACTGAAATTTTCGGAGATTTCAGACCTTGCCTATGATGCTTCGACACACCGTCTCTATATGATCAGCGATGAAGGGGTGCTGTTTGTTTTCAATGCCCGTTTTGGTACAAAGATCGAGGTACTTGAACCGCTCAAAGCGGTACCGCTTCTGAAAAAAGGCGGCAAATCGTTTAAAAAGTGGCGCAGAGACAGTGAGGGCATGACGCTTGACGGCAGGAAACGGCTTCTGATTTCGTTTGAAGGAAAGCCGAAGATCGGTTGGTTTCACAAAAATTCCAACATGATGGGGCAGCGTATCAAAAAATACACGCTTCCAAAAGTGCTGCGCAGCCCCAAGCACTATCGCAGCAAGAACAAATCGCTTGAGGCGCTGGCGTGGCATCCACGCTACGGAGTGCTGACGGTGGCAGAGTGGCCATTGAAACGTGATGACAAAAAGCGTCAGACGGTCTATGCCCTGAGTGGAAAGCAGTGGCATTTCAAAGCCGAGCCTGAGGCGCGAAGTGCCGTGTCGGCCATTGAAGTTATGGATGACGGTAATTTGCTGGTGATCGAACGTTCTTTCACGGGATTGTTTGACCCTTTTGTGGTTACCCTCAAAAAGGTCTATCTCAAGCATTGTAAAAATGGATGGTGCCGCTCAAAAGTGCTGTTGAAAATGGACAGTCATAAAGGATGGGACGTGGACAATTTTGAGGGGTTGGCGAAAGTCGGGAAGCACCGTTATGTCATGATCAGCGATGATAATGACAACTTCTTCCAGAAAACGCTGTTGATCTACTTTGAGGTGAAAGAGTGAAGCGGATTGTTTTGTATGTCATCTTGAGTGCAGTGCTGGCCGGCATCGGATGGTTTGGAATGAAGGCTTCGCGTGAGGCGGCAGCCTATGAACAGGTAACTGTGGCACTTGTTACACAGATGGAACCTAAAGCATTGGCAGCGTACAAAGCCAAAGAGTGGGCAGAGAAACTCTCATTCGGACTTTATACCAATACCAAACGCAAAGCACTGTCTGCAGAACGGGAAAAGCAGAAACGGCACCATGAAGCGGGAGTACGCTATACCTATGATGCAATGGGTCTGCTGTTGATAGTATTACTGGCATATTTTGTACTCTCTTTGCGTGAGTTTACCTTTTTTGGTGCACTTGCTGCCGGGGAGATGCTCTATTTTGGTTTGACAGCACCCATTATGATGGTGACGATCCACAAAGAGGTAGCGTACCTTGGGGACGTGGTGCTTTCATTCGAATCCAAAAGTGTGGTAGGCTCGATTGCCAAGCTTTTTGAGAACGGAGACACTGTAGTTGCATTGACAATACTGCTTTTTTCGGTGCTTATCCCTGCGGTGAAAACATTTGCTATACTCTTTGTGAGTCTCTTTATGCAGAACCGTTTTGCCCATGGTGTGGTGAAGTTTTTTAAAATGATCGGAAAGTGGTCGATGGTCGATGTTTTTGTGGTTGCGACTTTTCTTGTTTATCTGACAGTAAATAAAGGGGATGTCAGCCGTGCAGAAGTAGAAGTGGGACTTTACTTTTTTCTTGCCTATGTCATCGTCTCGATGCTGGTGAGCTTGAGTGCCGACAAGATGCTTCATCGGCACAAAAACAGGCAGTAGATGTTAAATGACCATCTCCACATCGTTGTGATCCTGGAAACATTTAAAAAGCCTGTCTCTCTCTTCTTCGTTTTCTACAGTACAAGAGGCATTGTAAGTGGTAAACTTGCCTGTTTTCGAAGTGTTGCCAAGTGAGCAGAGATGCTCTTTGTCTCCCATCACTTCTTTAATGCAGGCTTTGAGTTTGTCTTTGTCACGCCCGATGATCTTGTACCCCCATGTTGTGGGATATTCGATCTGTGGTTTTTCTGTAGTGTTATTATCGAGAACCATAAAGAACTCCTTGTGTTGTATTTAAGATATTATACAGCAAATAGCGGGAGAACGATGCAACCTTAGTTGCCGTCTCTTGTGAAGTCTCCTGATTTTCCGCCGCTTTTATGTTCAAGTTGCACATTTCTGATGACCATTCCTTTATCGATGGCTTTGAGCATATCGTAAATAGTCAGCAGTCCTACACTGACACCGGTGAGCGCTTCCATCTCTACGCCGGTCTTTCCGGTTAGTTTTGCGGTGACGGTCAATTTGAAGCCCGGAAGATCAGGCAGCTCTTCAATATCGGTTTTAACCGATGTGAGCATCAGGGGATGACACATGGGAATGAGTGTGCTTGTCTGCTTGGTTCCTTGAATGGCGGCAATAACCGCAGTTTGGAGTACAGGTCCTTTTTTTGCCGTATTGGCGATGACAGCATCGAAAGCAGCCTGTCCTACTTCGATAATGCCGCTTGCTGTAGCAATGCGTGTGGTGTTCTCTTTGTCGGAGACATCGACCATTTTTGGTTTGTTCTGTTCGTCAAGATGTGTTAAGTTCACGGGGTATCCTCAAAAGTTTTTGTACATTTTAGCATAAAACATGACGGAAATATATCCTGCATGACGTAAAAAGGCAAAATATGACGTAAAAATAAAAATATTATTGACTTTTTACATCAAAAGGTGTACAATGACACAAATGCAAAAGGAGTACCATGACATATGCATATCTTAGACAGATGTCCAACTATAACAATCTGTCCGAACAGCAGCGGATCATTCTCTCTTTTGCATTGACACAGGGATTGGAGATAGACAAAGAAGTCATCGAGTACAGTACCAAAAACCGTCCGATTGAAGAGCGTGAAGAGTTTAACGAGTTTCTGCAGTCTCTCAAGGAGAATGAAGATATAATCGTCGTTGAACATTTGGCGATTCTAAGTGACGTGGTGGAGGAAATTGTCAAGGTGATCAATTGTATGCTAAGCCGGGGTATTGTGCTTTATCGTGCCAAAACGGGCATTAAAATCACAAAAACAACCCCCTTGGTGGAGGTATTCCCCCTTCTGAATGATCTGAGGGAAGCCCAAAAAGCCAAAACCGGCCAAATCGGCCGACCCAAAGGCAGCCGCTCATCCTCAAAATTCGATGTCTATCAGGCAGAGATCATTACCCTTCTTAAAGAAGGGAAAAGTGTCAGTGCAATAGCAAGAGAACTGAATGTCAGCAGAAGTTCGCTGAAGGACTATATTGAATCAAGAGGGATCAAGGAACTCGTTAAAGGTTCCTGGATGGAAATTGCAACACCTTCACAGGTACCGGGTATAGATAATACTGTGCTTATCTGCCCTTTTGAGCAGATGAATAAAACAGAAATAGAAAAAAAACAAACTGAAAGGATATCGTAAATGGAAGCAACAGCCAAAGTCGAAGAGACAAAGCCAAAGAAAAACAAAGCAAAAGAGTATTTGAAGGGGTGGGTTCCCTACCGTATCAAGCGTTACTGGATGTATGCAGCGATAACTGTTATTGCGCTGGTATTGCCGTGGATCACAATTAACGGCAACCATATTTTCCTGCTCAGTTTTGACCACAAAAAACTGGAATTGATGGGAGTAGCCTTTGATATGCAGGAACTCTACCTCATGCCGTTCCTGCTGATGCTCCTCTTTTTGGGAATTTTTGCCGTAACAGCAGTGGGTGGCCGAGCATGGTGCGGATGGGCATGTCCTCAAACCATTTTCCGTGTTATCTACAGAGACTTGATTGAAACAAAACTTCTGGGACTGCGCAAACGTATTAAAAACAAGCAGCAGGAACCGGATATGAGCAAGCCGGAAAACAAAGTCAAAAAAGCCATTGCTATTCTCATCTGGTCGGTATTGGCACTTATTGCTGCAGCGGATTTCATGTGGTATTTTATCCCGCCGGAAGATTTCTTCAAATACCTTCAGCATCCTGCAGATCATATGATTATGGTCGGATTTGTTCTCGGTGTGGCACTGTTCCTGATTGCCGATGTAGTGTTTATCAAAGAGAACTTCTGTGTCTATATCTGTCCTTACAGCCGTGTGCAGTCAGTACTGTATGATGATGATACCCTCATGGCGATTTATGATCCGATCCGTGGTGGTGAAATTTATGAAGGGCATGGGAATGAGCGACATAAAGCTTTTAACAAGCAAAAGGAACTCAAATCGGTCAATCCGGAAGCAGAATGTACGACCTGTGAGAGTTGTGTGACAGTCTGTCCTACCCATATCGATATTCGTAAAGGTTTGCAGCTTGAGTGTATCAACTGTCTGGAGTGTGTTGATGCCTGTACCCAGGTCATGGGGGCACTTGGAAAGCCAAGCCTTGTCCAGTGGTCAAGTGTGGTTGAAACAGAGAAACATGAGCGTAAAACAAAGATTTTCAGACCGAAAGTCATTGCCTACTTTACTGTATTGGCGATAGTGCTTGTATCACTTTTTGTGATGGGAAGTGAAAAAGAGCATATGCTCTTGAATATCAACAAAACAACACGGCTTTACAAAATTCTTCCTGACGGCAATGTCGAGAACGACTATGTGTTCCTGTTCGCCAATACTGACAGTAAGCGTCACAAGTACTATTTTGAAATTGAAGGTGACCTGAAGAACAAAATTGAGATTATTCGGCCTAAAGAGGCGTTTGGTATTGCTCCGGAGAAGAAGCATAAGAAAGTTGTTGTTCTCAGAACCAAAGACAAATTGGCAGACAACACAAGAAAAGATGTACCTATCCCTGTTACTATCAAAGCCTATGCGGTAGATGACAAAAAGAACATTGCAGTTATCCGACATACTGTCTTTGTTTATCCTCGGGCAGACCTGATAGAGAAAAAGAAGAAGCAATAGTCTATTGTGCAGCAAGCCTGGCAGCCATACACGTCAGGCTGATATCAATCATCATTAACACACAGGAGTGAAGATGGCAAAGGTACTTGTACTTGGCGGAGGTTTCGCCGGAGTGGAAACGGCAATCTATCTGCGTAAGCATGATATGGATGTAACGCTGGTGAGTGACAGAGACTTTTTTTATATCTATCCTACGTCAATCTGGATTCCGACAGGCGAAGCGACACAGGATGAGGTCAGTATACCTCTGGATCAGTTGGCTTTTGTACATGGTTTTCAACTGATTATTGATCCGGTCACTGCCATCGATCCAGAGAATAAAAGTGCAACCCTTGCCAGTGGCAGAAAGTTGGAAGGATACGACTATCTTGTGGTTGCATTGGGACAGGATAAGATACAGCACAAGGGAATGGAACATACGCTTTCCATATGTGGAAAACCTGAAGAGGCTACCGAACTCTTTAAGCGTCTTGATGCTTTGGTTCGCAAAGGAGAAGGGAAGCTTACCTTTGGATTTGGCGGAAATCCGAAAGATTCCTCAGCCGTGAGAGGCGGCCCGGCATTTGAAGTTCTTTTTAACGTACACAATTTTCTGAAGCGAAAAGGGCTGCGTGAGAAATTTGAGCTGACTTTTTTTGCACCGATGGAGAAGCCCGGGCAGAAGATGGGAGAGAAAGCCCTGGTGATGATGGACAAAATGTTTGCGATGGATGACATCAAAAAGAAGATTGGTTCCAAAATTACCGAATTTGTCGAAGACGGTATTCTTTTTGAAGATGGTACGAAACTGGAGTCTGACTTGACCATGTTTATTTCGGCCGGTACCGGACACAGCATTCTGAAAGAATCAGGGCTGCCGTTGAGTGATGCAGGATTTGTCGTCACCAACGAGTACAACGAAATTGAAGGATTTGACAGTGTATATGCCGTGGGAGACTCTGCCTCGCTGATGGGACCCCAATGGCGTGCCAAGCAGGGGCATGTGGCAGAAGTAATGGCACGTAATACGGCATACAACATTTTTCAGCATGCACAGGGGATAGATTCAAAGAAGAGCTATCTTGATCATTTGAATATCCTGTGTGTCATGGATATTGGAAACGGTGCAGCCTTTGTCTACCGCGACAACAAGCGTGCAAAAATGATCCCAATGCCGGTTGTCGGCCACTGGATGAAAAAAGGCTGGGGCTGGTACTGCCGCAATTCCAAATTAGGTAAAATCCCCCGAATACCTGGGATGTGAGACGCGTTAAGAAATCGACACCTGCGTGTCGATTTTAGCGTCGAAACCGGAGGTGATGTCTCGCAGAGACCACCGAAGGCTGGGAGCGCGTTAAGTAAACGACACCTGCGTGTCGTTTGTAGCCGCGTAGGCAGGAACGTTAAGACACCTGCATCTATATAAATCAATAAAAAACAACCCAAAAAAGGAACCCCATGAAACAAATTACTGTATTGGAAAAATACCCTGTATTTACACTCGAAATCCAAAAAAGTGAAACATCGTATCAAACTATTGATGCAATCTTTGCCTATCTGAAAGATCAAATAGCGGAGCATCCTGTCGCAACCTATATTGGAGAGTTTGACCACTATGCACATACCATGTCGCTGAGTGAAGGCAAGGTGGCCGAAGGAATTCTCGCGGCAAAAAATATAATTTGCTGTTTTGGGAAAGTGTTGCCTAAACCGGAGGTTCTTGCTGTCCGGCCGCGATCTATTGGTGTTGCAGAGTATGAAGACCGTTTTGTGATCAGTTTTATGGAAGCGCCCAACCCGGATGCGAACAAAGCAATGGAGAACTGGGTAAAAGGACTGGTTTAAAATAATGGTGTTACGCAAGGTAGCACTATTGTCGGAAAGACCGTAATCAGCGCATGTTTTAGTGTATGAAACGAGATCTATATTGATAAAAACGTATCAAAAATGCACGGCTTTTTTAAATTAAGAGTAATTTTATCCTAATTAAGTCATACTACGACTATCAAAACAAAATAAAAGGATATTAAATGGCAACAGTAACATTTAAAAACGACACAGTATGTAACCTCGCAGGTAATGAAGTAAACGTTGGAGATACAGCTCCGGTAGTAACAGTAGTAAACTCCAACCCAATGCTCCAGGACGAGCAGGTAGGTGGAGAAGGTAAAGTGCAGCTGGTTATCGCTGTTCCTTCACTTGACACAGGTGTATGTGACGCTGAGACAAGAAGATTCAACCAGGAAGCGGCTGATCTTGAGGGTGTAGAAGTGATCACAGTCTCTATGGACCTTCCATTTGCAGCAGCAAGATGGTGTGGTGCAGCAGGTATTGAAAACATCAAAGTATGTTCTGACTTCAGAAACAAAGACTTCGGTAACGCATACGGCGTACTGCTTGCTGACGGACCACTTGCAGGTGTACTTGCACGTGTGATCTTCGTTATCGGAAAAGACGGTAAAGTAACTTACAAGCAGGTTGTTCCTGAAATTACAGAAGAGCCAAACTACGAAGAGGCAATCGAAGCTGCAAAAGCTGCTGCCAACGCGTAACTTTCCCTCAGACCTTCGGGTCTGAAACTTCATTCATAATTTCCTCCTTTTTTCTTACGACTCCCTAATTGTATTTTTGTTACAATCACTTCATGTATATATCACGTTATTTTATGCCTGTTATCTTGCTCGCCGTACCATTTTTTTTCAGTGCCTGTCAGCCTGACGTCAAAAACAACCAGTATACGCTTGATGAGTGTAAAAAAGAGCTGCTTGAGGCGGAAGATTTCGATGAAAGTGCCAAAATAGACCATATTGTCGTTATTAAAAAAGAGCGCAAGATGTATCTCTATCGTGACGGCAAAGTCCAGGCAGCTTTTCCTGTCTCTTTAGGGAAGAATCCGATAGGGCAGAAACAGCAGAAAGGCGACTACCGTACACCGGAAGGAACATTCTGGATTCACAGGAAGCTTTGCTCTCCAAAATACTATCGTTCCCTCTGTATCTCCTATCCTCGTCCGCAGGATATTGCATCGGCAAAACGCCGTGGTGTAGATCCGGGCGGCAGTATTACAATTCATGCCCAGCCAACATGGAATGCAGACGGTCACGGTGACAACTATACCTTGGCGCATAATTGGACACAGGGGTGCGTGGCTGTGACGAACAGTGCCATGAAGAAGCTCTGGTATGCGGTACGTGAAGGTGTCCCTGTGACAATAAAATAGCAAAGGAGTATCGTATCGGGCGTTATACACAAAAGCAGATTGAAAAGTTTAACAGACAGAAGTATATTGGGGAACTGGAGAAGATCGGAAAGAATCTTTTTCGTATGTTGCGTGACGAGAAGGTCTCTTCTCAAGATTTTACGGTAAAATTTGAACAGCTCAAGCAGAAGTTTGACGAGCGTGAGGCTGTGCAGCTTGATTCAGAGTATCATCGGCAGATGAAACAGTATATCGAGCGGCTCTATGAAGAGACCTGCAATAACCATGCCTTTGACAATGTGAGAATGGATGAAATGCGTGAAGCGGAAATGAGTAACCTTAATCGGCTTCAGAAACTTAAAAATGCAAGCAGCTACAAAAAAGAGAAGCATAAAGCCAAAGGGCAGAATGAAGATTGGGGTTAACCCAAAAAAGGAGCAAGAATGAGACTGAAAGTACTATTGGCCGTAATGGCTGCGGGAATGCTGTTTATTTTAGGAGGGTGCGGTAAGCCGACCTATACGGGAAAAGCAGACAAGACGCCGTATGAGACACGACAGTGTAACCGGGAATTGGCAAAAGGTGCCGAAATTGATCCGAGTATGATCATTGACAGACTTGAAGCATTTAAGTCTAAACGTATGATGTATGGGTACCGCAACGGAAAGAAAGTATTTGAATCGCGCATGTCACTTGGAAAGAATGGTGACAAGGGAACAAAAATGAAAGCGGGTGACTACCGTACACCGGAAGGGCACTATACGATCGTACGAAAGAAGTGTGACCCCAGACTCTACCGTTCTTTGATGATCTCGTACCCGAACAAGGAAGATATGGCACGTTGCAAGGCCAAAGGATTTTGTCCTGGAGGTTACATTACGATTCATGGTCAGCCCAAGTGGAATGCAGACGGCAGAGGTGATGCCTATACACTTGCACATGACTGGACGGAGGGGTGTATGGCCGTGCCGAATAAGAAGATGCTGCAGCTTTGGAAAGGTGTACGAAACGGTACGCCGATTACAATACATCCATAATTATTATAGTTAGAGAATAAATTTAGCTATATTTGAGATAAACTATATTATGATATTGAATAATATTGGACAAACGAGGAGAATTTTATGAAAAAGAAGATGGTAAGTTTCGGTATTTTGCTGACAGCATCCCTATTGATGGCAGGGGGTAACCTGAATCCGGCAATGCCTGCGGTTGCAGACATTGGGAAGCCATGTAAAACACATACTTTTTATGTGGACCCAGATACAAAACTGATGTGGCAGGACGCCCCGTATACCGATGCTGAGGATGGTGCCTATGCCCGTGAACACTCTGTAGGAAAGGCAGGTACATGGCGTCACGCGGTTGACTACTGTCGCCGTCTTGATTATGCCGGCTATACTGACTGGAGACTGCCGACTGTTGATGAACTCCAGGCAGTACATCATATTGAAGGGCAGGTTTTTGCAAACTTCAGAGATAAAGACTTCTGGACGTCTACCCCAACGACAGAAGGTAAATACTATGTAGTTTACCCTGCAGATGCATACAAATATAAGAGAAGCCCCCGCCAGTCAAACTATATTCGTTGTGTTCGCTGTACTGCAAAATAGGGTTTAGAGGAGTTTTATCTCCTCTTTGAGCCTAATGCCGAAAGATTCTTTGACCCTCTCTTTTGCAAGGAAGAGAAGAAATCTTGCTTCATCAAATGTACCGTTACCGAGATTAACAAGAAAATTGGCATGCATATCGCTCCAGGCCATACCCCCTTTACGATACCCTTTTAGCCCTACTGCTTCAATAAGCCGTCCCGCATAATCTCCTTCAGGATTTTTAAATGCGGATCCTGCACTGGGGTGGGGCGGCTGGTTGTTTCGCATTGCAAGCAATTCTTGATGCAATTTTGTATTGTATGGGTTTATTATTTTAAAACGGGCTGCCGTGACGATTCCCGGAAGTTTGGCATACCGGTAACCGTACTCGATCTCCTCTTTTGGCAGCCATTTTCCGTCAATCTCGATACTGTGCAGTATCTTGAAAATTTCATAGCTTTTGACACCGGCATTCATTGCAAGCATTCCGCCAAGTGTTCCCGGCAGTTTGGCACAGAATTCAAAACCGCCTATATTGTGTTTTTTGGCGTAGGAGACAATACGTCCTGTCGGCATCGCAGCACCGATCTCAAGAATGCCATTGTCATGCTGTTGAAGGTAGGCAAAGTCTTTTCCAAGTATCATCAGCGGTGGCGGTGTTGGAGAGACAAGCAGATTGTTTGCTGCACCGATGAGGTAACGGCCGTCAGGAATACGGTCGCCTTTTTCGATAACAAGTACCTCTTCGGGCTGTCCTACTTTGATACTGGAGAATTTGGAGAAATCGATGGTTTTAAAGAACAAGGGGTTCCCCTTGTTCTTTAATGAGGAATGAGGAATGAGGAATGAGGAGTTGTGGTATGTGTTGCTGCACAACGCTTTTATCAAACGTGCAAAAATCTATGCTATTTAAGGTTGCCACAAGTCTGCAAAGTGTTATCATTCCAAATTCCAAATTCCAAATTCCAAATTCCTAATTCGACCGTAGGTTGCTGTACTCTCTCGGAATGAGATAATCCTCCGTTTTTATCGGGCATTCCCACATGCCGTGCTCAAAGCCTATTTCGTAGAGTTTGTCGAGCGCTTTTAGCTGCAGGGGGCTAAGTTCTACAGATTCATCCGAAGCGTACATGTCCAGATATTTTGTGAGCATGGCATCGCTGATGCGTACGAGGTTTTCATTTTCAAGTTTTGTACAGAGCTCTTCTTTGCGGTCATTGGCAACTTTCACTCCGTCTATGAGAACATTCTCTATGTCAAGGGCACGGTTCAACGGCAGGCTTCGGCGGATTGCCATACCGCCCAGAGGCAGGGGAAGCCCTTCTCCGGCCAGTTCGACCCAAATATCCCATATCTCTTTTTCCACTTCGAGGCTTTCATCAAAATCGAGAATTGATTCGTGTATCAGTACTCCTGCATCAACCGTACCGTCAATGACGGCCTGTTCGATTTCAAGAAAATCCAAATAGACGGGTCTGGCGTCGGGGTAGTAGAGACGAAAAAGCATAGCATTGGTAGTGTATTTGCCTGAAAGCGCTACTTTGAAGCGTCGCTTGAGGCGTTCACCCTTACGCTTGATCAATTTTGGTCCATATCCCTCTCCAAAACTGACCGCCGTACGCAGCAGTGCATACTCATTACGAATAAGCGGGTACATACCGAAGCTGATAGCACTGACATCGTAGGTACCTTTAAGGGCTTCAACGTTCAGGGTTTCAATATCCAGTCCAATATTTTCAAACGACAATCCTTTGGTATCGACCCAGCCGAATTTAATGGCATAGTACATGAAAATATCGTCTGCATCGGGTGAGTGGGCTAACTGAATGGGGTTTGGCATAGAGGCTCGCTTTGTTTTGATGTAAGTATTTTAACACAGGGGGGCAAAAAAAGAAATTGCATAAAAAATATGACAATATGACATTTTTTTTAATATAGGCAAGAAGATGCTCTATACTGCCGATATGACTAAATAAATTATCTTTATTTAGATAAAATCTCTATAGAAAAAAGGATAAGGATATGACGATGGCAATGGATGCACAAAAACAAAAAGCTCTGGATATGGCGATCAAGCAGATTGACAAGGCGTTTGGCAAAGGGACGCTGATGCGCCTTGGTGATAAAGAGTTCGAGCCTATTGAAGCGATTTCTACAGGTTCACTGGGGCTTGATATGGCATTGGGGATTGGCGGCATTCCTCAGGGGCGTATTGTTGAGATATACGGACCGGAGTCTTCAGGTAAGACAACGCTGGCACTACAGACGATTGCTTCGGCACAGGAGAAAGATATGGTGTGTGCTTTTATCGATGCGGAACACGCACTCGATGTCGTATATGCAAAGAATCTCGGTGTTGATACAGACAACCTGCTCGTTTCCCAGCCGGACTTCGGAGAGCAGGCACTTGATGTGCTTGAAACACTTGCACGTTCCGGAGCAGTCGATCTCATCGTAGTCGACTCGGTTGCTGCTCTGACGCCCAAAACGGAAATAGAGGGGGATATGGGCGATCAACACGTGGGTTTGCAGGCACGTCTGATGTCCCAGGCATTGCGTAAGCTGACAGGACTGCTGCACAAGACCAACACAACTGTGATCTTTATTAACCAGATCCGTATGAAGATCGGTACGATGGGGTATGGCTCACCTGAGACGACAACGGGCGGAAATGCGCTGAAGTTTTACTGCTCTGTACGTATCGATGTGCGCCGTATTGCGACACTCAAGCAGGGAGAGAGTCAGATTGGTAACCGTGTCAAAGCAAAAGTTGTTAAAAACAAGGTTGCACCGCCATTCAGACAGGCAGAATTTGACATTATGTTCGGCGAAGGAATCAGCTTCGAGGGCGAATTGATCGATTATGGTGTAAAAATGGATATTATCGATAAGTCCGGTGCCTGGTTCAGTTACGGCTCGGAGAAACTTGGACAGGGTAAAGAGAATGCCAAGCAGACTATCAAAGAGAACCCTGAGCTCAAAGCGGAGATTGAAGCAAAGATCAAAGAAGCGCTTGGCTTTGGTGAAGGTTTGACGGTGGATGAAAAGGACATGACAGAAAGCTAAAACAGTCCGTCCACTTTTTTGGGTGGCTTTGTCCGCCATATCCAAGCTTTACATTTTGATTATGGAGCGTGCGGAAACCGTTATAGATATTTGCGTATATCTTATGGAGCAACCTGTAATTTTCAGGCTGTCTATTTACGGTGGAAAGAGGGGTTACATTGCTGGCGACCGTAGAACCAACCGTCATGGTAATCTGTGTTGGTTTGGAAAAGGTCACTGTTTTTTGTGTAATCTCCATTTGCTGTTTCGCATCCATCCTGTTGCCCCTGCATAAAGCTTGGGCTTTTTGAGATCGGTGCGTGTACTGCCTCACTATTTCCACAACCTGCAACAATAAACCCTCCTGCGACAGATACCAGAATCAATATTGCTTTTGTCATTTTGTACTCTCCATTTTATTTTTCATGAAAAGTATAGCAAAAATTAATAGAGTTTAATGACAAATTGTAGATATACCTTTTATAATAATAAGAAATAAGTTAGCAGGAGAGATAATGAGATATATAATAATGGTACTTGCGGTATTACTTGGACTAAGCTCACTTCATGCAGGTGATCCTGCAAGTAGAGTATTTCCATTGAGCAAAACAAAGTTTGCAGTGCTGGATAAAAATGGTCACGAGAAAATTGTTGACCTTTCCGGGCAGGATTTTATTGTCGTTTCTCTGCGAGAGCGTGGTGCAGACGGTGTGGCGTATGCAATTGACAGAGATGGTGTAGTTTGGTGGGCTGCGGTTATTTCTTCGGGAGCGAAAGGGCACGAAACGCCATCGGGTATTTTTACAATCTGGAGAAAAGAACGCTTCTATATGTCCAAAGCACATCCGGAAGCCAGTGGGATAAATAATATGGATTTTTCCCTCTGGTTCACCCAGCAGGGGCATGCGATTCATATGGGGAACAGTGAAGCAATGTCGCATGGCTGCATTCATGTAGGTGAAAAGGGTGCGGCGACAATGTTCAAATGGGCACAGAAAGGGAAAACAAAAGTGGTTGTAACACGTGAGCACTATCTTCCGTTTGTTTACTATGATTTGAAAAAGAGCGGATACAAAGAGAATTCCCAGACTCCTGCACATATCAAAGCCTATCTGCGAACGATGAAGCCGGTGGCACCAAACAGCACACAGAACTAAAAAGTGTAAGGTGTCACTTTACACTTTAAGCTAAAGTGTTCTATACTGTCATCAGTTCAACCAAAGGAGAACCGATGGCACTCAAAATGAAAGAGTTGATGCACCGCAGCGGTGAGAGCAAATCAACGATACTCTATTATGTTAAAGAGGGACTGCTGCCCCAACCCCAAAAACCAAAACCCAATGTACACCTTTATGATGAACAGGCTGTGGAGATCCTGCGGCTTATCAAGTATCTTCAGCATAACTTTAACTATTCCATCGCAGAAATAAAGACGATCTTCGCCCAGAACGATTTTGGAAAAGCAGAGAACTTCGAGATGATGGTTACTGCACTTCAGATGCTCTCCGGCGGCAGAGAAGAACGGCGTTACAGCAGGGAAGATTTGCTGGAGATGACGCAGGTGGAGGCGTCCAAGCTGGATAGGTTCATTGAAGCAGGGCTCCTCTTTGAACGCTCCGGCGGTTTCAGTGCCAAAGAGGTGGAGATTGTTTCCATCCTAAAGCGTGCAGAGGAGATGGGACTGGACAGCAGTCTGCTTGACGCTTACATCGGTGCAGCCAAACAACTGGCAAAAAAGGAGTTTGAAGCAGGTGCCAAACTGATGAAATCCGATCCGGACAGGCGTACGGAACACTATGAACTCTTTTTTGACCTGATTTTGACACTCAAGCCCTATCTGTGTAACATGCATACGGTGAAAGAATACCAGCGGCAGTACCAGAATGAAAAGGAGGAGTCATGAAAGCACTTTTCTCCATTGCTGGTTTCGGCTCCTACATTCTGATCGTTTTTCTCAATGCCATGACCGACCTTGGCCACAAGATCATTTTACAAAATACGATCTTTAAAGCTTACGAGGGCTCAGAGCTTATTGTTCTTACCGCACTGGTCAATGCACTGATCCTGCTGCCTTTTATTTTTCTTTTCTCTCCTGCGGGGTTTATTTCCGACAAATACCCAAAGGTCAAAGTGGTTGAGTACGCTGCCGCTGCGGCGATTGGTATTACGACACTGATACTCTTCTCTTATATGATGGGATGGTTCTGGGCAGCGTTCATTCTGATCTTTATTCTTGCAGCGCAAAGTGCCATTTACTCTCCGGCAAAATATGGGCTGATTAAAGAGATGACGGGCAACGACCTGCTGGCTGAAGCCAATGCGGTGGTACAGTCTGTGACGATCGTCTCTATTCTGCTTGGTGCAGTGGTCTACTCTCTCTTTTTCGAGTATCTTTTGCAAGATAGAAGTACGCATCCGTCAGAGATCCTGCAGTATATCGCGCCGGTCGGTTTTTTGCTTATTGGGGCAAGCGTTGCCGAATTTTTGCTCGCAAAGCATCTTGCCAAACGCTTCAAAAAGGTGATTGTCGATGATGAGAAGCATTTTGAGCTGGAAGAGTACCGCAATCTTGGCTACCTTCGGAAGAATCTGGCTGTGCTTAAAAAAGAGAAAGTAGTATGGTCGAGTATTGTGGGTTTGAGTATTTTGTGGGGAATATCGCAGATACTTGTGGCGATTTTCGGAGAGTATCTCAAAGGCAAACTGGGCATTACCGATACGGTCACGGCACAGGGGCTTTTGGCACTTACCGGTGCAGGGCTTGTAACCGGTTCGTTGATTGCCGGACGGGTGAGCCGCCGTTTCATTGAAACAGGTATCATTCCTATCGGTGCATTGGGTGTAACATTTGCACTCTATATGATCCCTTCACTTGAGAGTGTCTCCTCTCTGGGGATGGCGCTCTTTACGTTCGGACTCTTCTCCGGACTTATTGTCGTACCGCTCAATGCGCTCATTCAGTTTGCAACACCGGCTCCCATTTTGGGGATGGTGCTTGCAGGCAACAATTTTGTGCAGAATGTGGTGATGTTCAGTGCATTGATTCTGACTGCACTTTTTGGCTACTTCCAGCTCTCTTCGACGGGGCTTTTCTATCTCATTTCAGCCGTTGCCCTCATGGGGACATTGGCTGCGGTGATGAAGCTTCCGCAGTCGATGATACGCTACATCATTCGTGTGATTGTCAGTGTACGCTACCGTATTCAGGTGGAGGGGCTTAACAATATTGATGCCAAAAAAGGAGTGCTGCTGCTTGGAAACCATGTCTCTTTCCTTGATTGGGCTATTTTACAGATCGCCTACCCCAAACAGATCCGTTTTGTAATGGAGCGCAGCTATTATGAAATATGGTACCTCAAACCGTTTTTTGCCTTTTTCAATGCCATTCCCATTTCAAGCAGGGGTGGTAAGCAGGCTTTGTCGCTTGTTACCGAAGCGCTAAACCGGGGAGATACGGTTGCTATTTTCCCGGAGGGGCACCTCTCGAGAAACGGCCATCTCAGCACGTTTCAAAAGGGGTTCGAACTCGCCTGCCGCGAAGCGGATGAGGAGACGGTAATTGTTCCCTTCTATTTGCGCGGACTCTGGGAGGGGGACTTCTCCCACGCTTCACAGAAACTCAAGCGGAAGCGAAGCCGTGACATCAGTGTGACATTCGGTGAAATGATGCCGGTAAAGAGTACGGCCGAGGAGGTCAAACGGGAGGTCTTCAGCCTCTCCATTCAGAGCTGGCAGGCCTATGCCGATACCCTGCCATCCCTGCAGGAGGCTTGGCTTGAGAGCGTTAAGCAGAGCGGTAACACGCTCTGTGTGGCTGATTCGACAGGAACGGAGCTTAGCAACTACCGCTTTGCCGCAGGTACTTTGCTGCTTGCAAAGTATCTCAAGCGACAGATCGGGAGACAGTCCAATGTCGGTGTCATACTGCCCACCTCTGTCGGCGGCTCTATGGGGAACATGGGGCTGCTGAGTCTTGGAAAGACAATCGTCAACCTTAACTACACGTCCGGTACGCAGAGCCTGCAACATGCGGTCAGGCTTGCAGATATTGAGACTGTTGTTACCTCCAAACAGTTTGCTGTTAGGCTGAAAGCCAAAGGATTTGATCTGTCGGAAGTTCTCGAGAGGCTGAATGTGATCTATTTGGAAGATATGAAGGAACGTATCGGTAAAGTAGAGGGACTGGGTACACTCCTTGCGCTGAAACTGTTTCCGATGTGGATGCTGAAAGTGTGCTATCTGCAACGCAAAAAGACAGATGACACCGCTGCTATTCTTTTCTCGAGCGGCAGTGAAGGGGTACCCAAAGGGGTCGAGCTGACACATAAAAACATTATGGGGAACATCAAACAGATTACGACGCTGCTCAATCCTACAGATGAGGATGTGATGCTCGGTACCCTACCTATTTTTCACTCTTTCGGGCTTACGGTTACAACACTGCTGCCATTGATAGAGGGGATACCCGTTGCCTGTCATCCCGATCCGACAGACGGATTTGGCATCGGTAAGCTTGCTGCAAAGTATGAAGCGACCATGCTCTTTGCCACCGCGACTTTTCTGCGGCTCTATACACGAAACCGCAAACTGCATCCGCTGATGTTCAAAGATTTGCGGATGATCGTCGCCGGTGCGGAGAAACTGCCCGAGGAGATACGCAAAGCCTTCAAGGAGAAGTTCGGACATGAAATCTATGAAGGGTATGGTGCGACAGAGACGACACCGGTGGCATCGGTGAACATTCCCGATGTACTGCTGCCCGACACCTGGAAGCCGCAAATCGGTAACAAACCAGGCACTGTGGGGCTCCCGGTGCCTGGAAGCAGCTTCAAAATTGTTGATCCGGAAAGTTTTGAAGAACTGCCTGTGGGAGAGGAGGGGATGATCCTCATCGGCGGTACGCAGATTATGAAAGGGTACCTCAAGGAGCCAGAGAAAACCGCTTCAGTCATTAAGGAGATCGATGGTATCCGCTGGTATGTCACCGGTGACAAAGGAAGGCTGGACAGTGACGGTTTTTTGACTATTGTTGACCGCTACAGCCGTTTTGCCAAGATCGGCGGAGAGATGGTGAGTCTGGGAATGGTCGAACAGGAGATCGGTAAGCTGCTGCAACCGGAGGAAAAAATTGCTGTTACAGCAATCCCTGATGCTAAGAAGGGGGAAGCGGTTGTGCTGCTCTTTGAGGGGGAACGTGAGATCGATGAGGTGTTGGCAGAGGTTGGCACACTTCATCTCAATCCGCTCTTTGTTCCTTCCAAAGCCTACAAGGTTGATGTTATTCCTGTACTGGGTACGGGAAAGGCCGATTTCAAGGGTGCCAAAAAAATGGCAGAGTCGTTAAGCCGTGCAGAGATGTAACGTGGCTATTTGGCCAAACCGCGAACAAAGGAGCCACCAATGAATATAGAAGCAATGATAGTGACCGTTTTACTTTTTTGGGTCTTTGCCCTGCAGCGTAGAGTCAGCCGGCTTGAAGCGCTGGTGGACAGTACTGTACGGAAAACAAAAGAGACAGTATCGCCACAAGAAGCACCGGAAGCGGAAGAACATACCACTTTGGATGAGGTGTCCGATATGGCTCCTGCTGTATTTGCGGAGAAGATAAGCAAAAAAGATGCCGTCCCTGTTGAAACCATTGAAGAGGAGCATGAAGAACCTGCAGCCGCACCGCATAAGAAAGAACCTTCCATTGTTATCACATGGCTTGCCAACTACTTTAGCGGCGGCAATCTTTTGGTGCGTATCGGCGGGGTGGTGCTCTTTTTCGGGCTTGCTTTTCTGGTCAAGTATGCGGCTGAACACAGTACGGTCAGCATCGGGGTACGCCTTGGTGCCGTAGCCGCAGGTGCGGTAGCCCTCATTGTGACGGGTTGGAAACTTCGTCGAAGAGAGGGTGCTTATGGGCAGGTGCTGCAGGGGCTTGGCGTGGCGATACTCTATCTTGTCATCTACGGTGCAGCGAAGTTCTACGGGCTGCTTTCGCTTGAAAGTGCTTTTGTGCTGATGCTGGCAGTGGTGGTGCTTGGTTCTGTGATGGCACTCATTGAAGATGCGCTGCCATTGGCTCTTTTTGCCAGTGCCGGCGGTTTTCTGGTGCCCATTTTGACCTCAAGCGGTAACGGGTCGCACGTGGTGCTCTTTTCCTACTATGTCGTCTTGAACCTTGGTATTTTCATCCTCGCATGGTACCGCTCGTGGCGTGTGCTGAATCTACTTGGTTTCGGCTTTACCTTTATTATTGCCACAGTGTGGGGCGTACTGCGCTACCGTTCTGAGATGTTCACAACGACGGAGCCCTTCCTGGTGCTCTTTTTTGCAATGTACCTTGCCATCTCGATTCTCTTTACGCTCAGGCACCCGTATGCTCCGAAAAATCTGGTGGATGGTACGCTGGTATTCGGACTTCCTGTGGTTGCATTTCCTCTGCAGCTTGCACTGGTAGAGCCTTTTAGGTATGGTGAAGCGTACAGTGCGACAGCGCTCGGGGTACTCTATGCAGTGCTTTATGCCGCCCTGAGAGGAAAGGCGCGTACTGTGCTTTTGGCACAGTCATTCCTGGCACTTTCAGTGGTTTTCTTTACCATCGTCATACCGTATGTTTTCGATGCGGATGTGAGTGCCGCACTCTGGTCGCTTGAAGGGGCGGCACTTATATGGATATCGATCAGGCAGCAGAAGCGTATTGCCCGATACTTTGGCGTCTTTCTGCTTCTGCTCTCTGCCCTGGTCTATCCGGAGAGTGTAGGGTTTGGCGGCATCAATGCTGCAGCGTATCTTGGATTCCTTGTTGTTATTGCCGCACTGCTGCTTGCAGCGTGGCAGATGGACAAATACCGTAAAGCGCTGGAACCCTTTGTGCATTATTTTGTGTACATTTTTTTGCTCTTTGCGCTGTCACTCTGGTTTAGAGCCACTCCGTCACAGCTTGACTTTTTGGGTGAGCAGACACTGCTTTTTACGCTTGTTTTGGGAACGCTGGTCTGTATTGCTTTGGAAAAAGTGCTTCATTGGCGACTGCTTGCAGTATTGCTACAGGGTGTGCTGCCTTTTGGTATCTTTCTTTTCTATGCTACCCTGCCGGGCTTTGGCAGGCTTGAGACACTGCATCCCTTTGCCGGGTATGGTTTTTGGGCATTCGTGTCACTGATGGGAGTGGTGTACGGCATGCTTTGGGCATACGATCGTTTGTGGCGTTACGCCCGAGTACTGCATATCGCTGCGCTCTGGTTTGGGGTGAGTGTGTTGAGTCTTGAGATACATTACCACATACACCAGTATTTTGCCGCAAAGAGCATACCGATGGTTTCATGGGCAATCGTGCCGCTGCTTACAGCCGTGGTAACTGTACGGTTCTGGAGGTATTTTGGCAAATATGGTTCGCTCTATCGGAGTGTGGGTACAGCAGGGTTGATTGCCTTTTTAGCTGTGTGGGAGTTTGCCGCATTTGGTTTTTCACCCGAAGCATCCGGCTATCTACCGCTGATAAATCCGCTCGATGCGATGCAGTTTGCCGTCCTTGGCATGATGTTTTACTGGATACATGCAGAACGGCATGGATGGACAAAGATGCTTGCCCGGCAGATGTACGGTATAGTATTGCTGCTTGGGTGGATGCTTCTGACAGTACTTTTTGCAAGGTATGTGCATCTGATGCAGGGGGTACCCTATACATTTGATGCGCTTTGGCGAAGCGGCTACTTTCAAACGGGTATCTCCATTCTGTGGAGTATGGCAGCCATAGCGGCAATGCTGCTCTCAAAGCGTTATGTTCAGCGTACGCTTTGGCTGGCAGGATTTGGACTGCTTCTGCTTGTAGTACTCAAACTCTTCTTTGTCGAGCTGGCGCATTCAGGTACAATAGAGCGGATCGTTTCGTTCATCGTGGTTGGTGTATTGCTGTTACTGATAGGCTATTTTGTGCCGATGCCGCCAGGTAAAAATACCATCAGGGAGGTTCCGGAAGAGTGAGTTTTGCCCTCTTTTGGATTTTATCAGAAGAGTTTAGATAAAATAAGTAAAAATGATTTTACTGGAAAGGAATTATATGGTATTTATTGATGATGTAAGAGCAGATGAGGTGATGGACAGTCGAGGAAATCCAACAGTGCGTGCAACCGTGAGTTTGAGTGACGGAACGGTAGAGAGTGCGATCGTTCCAAGCGGGGCGAGTACCGGTAAGCGTGAAGCGCTGGAACTGCGTGACGGCGGTGACCGTTATATGGGGAAAGGGGTACTTCAGGCATGTGAAAATGTCAATGGAGCGATCAACGACGCACTGGTGGGATTGAGTCCGTTCAATCAGGCGGAGATTGACTTGACGATGAAAGAGGTTGACGGTACACACAATTACGGCAACCTGGGTGCCAATGCGGTATTGGGTGTCTCCATGGCAGTGGCACGTGCAGCGGCAGCATCGCTGAAAATGCCGCTCTACCGCTATCTCGGCGGTGCCAATGCAGTCGTGATGCCGGTACCGATGCTCAATATCATTAACGGCGGCGAACATGCAAACAACTCTGTGGACTTTCAGGAATATATGATTATGCCGCTTGGTTTTGAGCGTTTTTCAGAAGGACTTAGAGCAGCTTCAGAAGTCTATCACAACCTCAAAAAAATTATTGACGGCATGGGTGAAAGTACTGCGGTGGGTGACGAGGGTGGTTTCGCGCCAAACCTCAAAAACAATGAAGAGCCTATTCAGGTGATCATGCAGGCCATTGAAGCGGCAGGATACAAACCCGGTGAGCAAATTGCCATTGCCCTCGATGTTGCGGCAAGTGAACTGGTGAACGAGGCAGGTAAATATGTACTTAAGTCGGAAAACAGGGAACTGACAAGTTCTGAACTGATTGCCTACTATGCCGATATGGTTGAAAAATACCCGATTGTTTCACTTGAAGACGGCCTCAGCGAAGATGACTGGGAGGGCTGGAAAGAGCTCACAGAAGTCCTTGGCGAGAAGATACAGCTGGTAGGAGATGATCTGTTTGTAACGAATGTGGAAATTCTTGCCGAGGGTATTGCAAAAGGTGTTGCCAACTCTATTTTGATCAAACCAAACCAGATTGGTACGGTCAGTGAGACCATGCAGACTGTACGTCTTGCACAGCGCTCGGGCTACAAGTGTGTCATGAGCCACCGCTCCGGAGAGAGTGAAGATGCATTCATCGCAGATTTTGCCGTTGCGCTCAATACCGGTGAGATCAAAACAGGTTCAACGGCACGAAGTGACAGAATTGCCAAATACAACAGATTGCTGGAGATTGAGACAGAGCTTGGACAGTTCGAATATCTCGGTAATGCACTCTTTCAGTAAACCAAAGAAAGTGTAATATGGCCAAAAAGGATACGATCGGCGCACTGGCAGGACTTTCTGTGAAAACCCTGCTGTTGACGCTGATCGGTATTTTGCTTTTTGGTATTTATGTCGGTATACTGATATACGGAGAAAATTCGGTAACGGTGCTGCAGCATCTCGAAGCAAAAAAAGCTGCACTCAAAAAGGAATCTGCGATTCTGAAAGCGGATAATCAAAGGCTTCAGAAAGAGTTTTTTGAATTAAAACAATTGGAACCAAAGGAGTAGAGGAATGAAACACGTTATATGGATGGCAGCACTGGCCGTTGCAGTTGGCGCAAATGCGTCGGAAGAGAATCCTTTTGCGCTGAAGAAGAATTTTCAGCAGATTGAACAGAGTCAGAGTGCTTTGCTTGGAGAGTTGAAAGTTATTGCCGAGAAACAGGCAGCGATTGAAGAGGCCAAAGAGGATGCGGAGCTCGATGCCGATCTTGCAGAAGATGATGAAGGAGATGCAGAAGCAGGTGAAGAGGTGCCTTCTTCCAAAGCCAAAGTTGCAGAGAAGGAAGTGGTTACCACTCCAAAGCCTGTGGACAAAGCCAGAGAGGAAGTACCGGTAGAACGTGTACCGCTTGAAAAGCTAAAAGCAGAACAGAAAAAGGTCGATACCGCGCGTCAGACGGAAGAAGCGGCAGCAGCACAAAAACGGGCGGCAGAAGAGGCTGCCCGAAAAAAGGCAGCTGACGACGCGAAAGCCAAAGCAGAAGCTGCACAAAAAGAAGCAGCGCGGAAAAAAGCGGCAGAAGAGAAAGCAAAGGCTGAAAAAGCAGCACTTGAGAAACTTAAAGCAGAGCGTGCGGCGGCAGAAAAACGCGCCAAAGAGGCAGAACTTGCCAGAGCAAAGGCAGCCAAAGCACCCAAAGCCAATGCTGTGGTCAAAAAGCCTCAATCCAAAGTATCATCAAACGGCGGCGGTGTCAATATTGATATTGCAAAAGAGAAGGCTGAGGCGGCAAAAAGAGCCGAAGAGGAACTTAAAAAAGCTATTGCAGAGGTTGATCAGGATTGATCATCTCTCTTTACCCCTTTCTTCTGTAAAACCTTGATGGTGACCATCACCACAAGGATCTCGAAAATACTTGCAAGTATCAACTGATAATAACTTAACAAATCCAGTAATTTCGTTTCATACCCAATGGTGGCAACCGCAACCAGCAAGGTTAGCGGCATTGAAAGAGAGAGGCCGACAAGAAGCGCATTTTTGGCACCACTGATATGCTTCAGTGTAATGGCTGCAAGGATACGCGAAAGCACCATTAGTACGGTAATGAGCAGCGCTCCGCTAAATACACCTTCAACTGCAAGTGAACGAATATCAAACGAGGCACCTACATGAATGAAAAAGAGAGGTACCAGAAAGCCGAATCCCAAACTTGACATTTTATGTTCAAGTGATTTTTCATGGCGGAAGAAGGCAGATATAGCCATGCCTGCAATAAATGAACCCAGTGCCAGTTCAAGGTCAAGCGCAAGCATCACACTGATCAATATGAAAAAGAGTGCCATAGCCAGACGGATATCCTGATCTGAAGTGTCAAACTTGGGTACAAGTATACGTTTGAGTTCCGGATACCACCAAAAGAGCAGATGGAGTGCTCTGTACAGCATATAAACCGCAAGAATAAATGCACTGAGGTATCCGATCTTTACAAGCAGTTGCAGGTTCATGCCGGTGGTACTGGCAGCATCGAAAATGGTCAGTACCGCAATAGAGATAATCTCACCCAAAACACCTGCAATGAAGGCCAGCTTTATCCAGGGTTGGTCTTTTCCGTATGTCTTGGAGAGTGATGCAAGCAGACCGATAGAGATAAGCGGCATGGATATGATGATGATCGGATTCAACCCAAACAGGTATCCTGACCCGATGGAAAAAAAAGCCATAAGTCCAAGAAAAAGAATACTCCTTTGCAATACTTCTTTTGAGCTTCCGGTCAGCTGTTTGAGGTCTACTTCCATTCCTGCCAGAAACATGAGGTAAAGAAATCCGGTTTCAGCAATCAGTTTAAAGTAGGTGTTGTCTCCGATAAAGCCGAAGTAGGCGAACAGTGAGCCCAAAATGATTTCTGTTGCAGGAATGGGGAGGCGCAATATTTTTGAGACAAAAGGGCTCCCCCAGATAAGCAGTGAGAGTGTGAGGATAAGTGTGATGTCAGTATGTATCACAGCTTGTCGCAACCTCGTAACCGAGTGACTGGAGTATTGCCCGGTCTTTGTTCGGCTCCTGCCCCGGCGTGGTCAGGTAGTTTCCTATGACAATGGCATTGGCACCTGCCTGAAACATTTCTGCTTCATGTCCGCCAAAGAGCAGCTCCCTGCCTCCTGCAACCATCAGCAGCCGGTCTTCTCCCAGCAGCCTGCGCGCTTTTTTGATGATCTCTACTGCTTCGGGACGCTCGAGATTGCGCGTTTTAATTGGTAGAGCAGGGTTGGGATGGTAAAAATTCAGCGGCGTTGATTCCGGGTTGAGAGAAGCAATGGCTTCAAGCAGGTCGTCACGATCCTGCGCCTGCTCGCCCATTCCGAAGATGCCGCCGCTGCATAGCATCAACCCGACAGACTTGACATTCTCGCAGGTTTCATATCGCTCCTGCCATCCGTGTGTCTGACAGATGTCCGGGTAGTAGCGTTCGCTTGTTTCAAGATTATGGTTGTAGCTGTCGATGCCATGGTCTTTCAGGTAGGCAAGCTGTTCTTTGGTTGCCGTACCGTTGCAGGCAATAAGATTGAGCCCTTCTACTTCGGCTTTGACCGCCTGTGCTGTACGGGCGACAAAATCGGTCTTCTTGTCATCAAGTCCCTTTCCTGCTGTGACAAGGCAGTAGCCAAGTGCGCCATGTGCTTTGGCCTGTTTGGCTTCTTCAACAATCTGATCGACGGCTTTGTAGCTGTAGCGTTCAATGTCGGCATGGTAGCGGACACTCTGTGTGCAGAACTTGCAGTCTTCTTTACAGGTGCCGCTGAGGATGTTGTTGATAGCGCAGAGAAATATGGGCTTCATCTATTTGGCTTCTTCTTTATGTTTACACTTGAAACATTCGTAGACCTCTTTGCCTCTGAGAGTCTTTTTACCCATCAGGTAGCCGCACTCAGAACACTTTTTGTCTACAGGTTCAAAATTGGCGATGAACTTGCACTTGGGGTAGTTGGTACAGCCGTAGAATTTGCCGCGTCTGCCCTCGCGTTCCTGGAGTTTTCCGCCGCATTCGGGGCAGGGAACTTCAATCTCTTTTGGCGGTGTGAGAGACTTGGCATTCTTGCACTTGGGGTAGGCTGAACAGGCAAGGAACTTGCCGCGTCTTGAGTTCTTGATGACCATGGGTGAGCCGCACTTTTCACACTTTTCGTCTGTCTCTTCGGGCTGTTCAGGCTCGGTACCGTCTGTGTTTTTGGTGTATTTGCACTTGGGGAAATTTGAACAGGCAATGAACTCCCCGTAGCGTCCCTTTCTCAGCAGCAGTTCAGCGCCGCATTTGGGGCACATTTCACCGGTTGGTGTAGCAACTTTGAGGCTCTTGATGTTTTTTTTGCCCTCTTCGATCTTTTGCATAAAGGGTGTGTAGAACGCTTTGAGGATCTTTTGCCAGTTCTCTTCACCGTTTGCCACCTTGTCGAGGGTTTCTTCCATCTGTGCAGTAAAGTTGCTGTCAACGATTTCAGGGAAATGCTTTTCAAGCATCTCAATGACCGTAAAGGCGATCTCCGTAGGGTGGATACGCTTCTTTTCGATCTCAATGTACTTACGTGTCTGCAAAATGGTGATGGTCGGGGCATAGGTACTTGGACGGCCGATACCGAGACTCTCAAGCTTTTTAATAAGGCTTGCTTCATTGTAGCGCGGCGGCGGCTCGGTGAAGTGCTGCTCTTTTTTGATCTCATCGAGGGATGCCGGTGTCCCTTCTTTGAGATCCGGCAGCAGTTTGTCTTTTTCTGTGTAGCCGGTTACACGGTAAAAACCGTCAAAGAGCAGTTTTCTGCCGCTTGCTTTGAAGGTGCACTTGTCACCTTTGAAGAGAATTGTCTGTGATTCAAACACAGCTTCTGTCATTTGGCAGGCAAGGAAGCGGTTGTAAATAAGGCGGTAGAGTTTCAGCTCGTCCACACCGAGGTACTTGGCAGCCATCTCTGCGTCGAAGTCAACACGGGTGGGACGGATCGCCTCATGCGCCTCCTGCGCCCCTTTGGATTTGGTAGCATAGTTCTTGGGCTTGGCAGGCAGATACTTGTCGCCAAACTGTGTCTTGATGTGCGTACGTGCAGCATCGACAGCTTCTTTGGCAAGGTTGAGTGAGTCGGTTCTCATATAGGTGATGATCCCCATGACGCCGTTGTCAGTCTTTACTCCTTCATAGAGTTTCTGTGCCACCATCATGGTTTTCTTTGGAGAGAAACCAAGTTGGGTGGAAGCTGCCTGTTGGAGCGTGGAGGTCATAAAGGGCGGTGGTGTTTTGGTTTTTCGTTTGGCCTTCTCTATGGAAGCAACGGTAAATGATTCGTTTTTGGCAGCAGTAACGATCTCTTCTGCATCGGCTTCGGTTTTAATGGTCATTTTGTCGATCTTCAAACCGTTATAGTCATAGATCGAAGCATCGATGTTTTTCTCAAACAGGGCATCGATAGTCCAGTACTCTTCCGGCTTGAACGCTTTGATCTCGCGTTCTCTGTCGACTACGAGTTTGAGTGTGGCACTCTGCACACGTCCTGCACTCAGTCCTTTTTGGATTTTACTGGCAAGCAGCGGGGAAAGTTTGTATCCCACAATACGGTCAAGCAGTCTTCGTGTCTGCTGGGCATCGACAGAGCGCATATCGACCTTGCGCGGATGCTCCAGGGCATGTTGAATGGCACTTTTGGTAATTTCATGGAAGACAATACGCGGCAGTGCTTCGGGGTCTTTGCCTATTGCTTTGGCAATGTGATATCCAATCGCTTCACCCTCACGATCCTCATCGGTTGCGATGTAGACAGTTTCTGCTTCTTTGGAGAGTTTTTTTAACTCTTTAACTGTTGCGCTGGCATCTCTTGGAATAGAATATTTGGGAACAAGATCACCGGTTTCATCATCAACTGTGATACCGAAAGTACTTTTGGGAAGATCACGAATGTGCCCTTTGGAGGCGATGACCTTGTAGTCTTTGCCCAGGAAATTGGTGATGGTGCGTGCTTTTGCCGGTGATTCGACGATGATTAGATTTTTCATTCGTTGCTTACTTTATATAAGAAATTTTTGGCATTGTAGCACAAAAGTGGGTAAAAGGGCATAAGTAGAAGTATGATTTTGTATGTTAAAAATGGGAATATGCCCCGAAAAGAGGCATATTTATGAGGTGAGTATTAATCTTTTTTCAAAATGCGCGGCAGGGTAATGCCTGTTTGTGACTGGTACTTTCCTTTGCGGTCAGAGTAGGTCGTTTCACACTGCTCGTCACCCTGCAAAAAGAGTACCTGGGCGATCCCCTCGTTGGCATAGATCTTTGCCGGGAGGGGTGTGGTGTTGGAGATCTCGATGGTGATGTGTCCTTCAAATCCAGGTTCGAAAGGGGTTACGTTTACAATGATGCCACAGCGGGCATAGGTGCTCTTGCCAAGGCAGATCGCCAGGGTGTCTTTGGGCATTTTGAAGTATTCGATGGTACGTGCGAGTGCGAAGGAGTTGGGCGGTACTATGCAAATATCACCTTTGAAGTCGACCACATTGTTTTCGTTGAAATCTTTGGGGTCGACCACTTCGGCATTGATATTGGTAAAAATTTTGAATTCGTCACTGACACGGATGTCATATCCGTAAGAGCTGAGTCCGTAGCTGACAACCCCTTCGCCTACCAGTCCTTCACAAAAAGGAGTGATCATCTCCTCATTGAGTGATTTTTCGCGTATCCATTTGTCTGATTTAAGTCCCATTGTATGCTCTCTTTTGTGTTGTTAGTTTCTAAGGTATTGAATGTTTGCTTCGGTGCGCATTTTTTTGAAGTAGTCTTTAACCGCTTTGCCCTGTTGCTGCTGTCTCCAGCGTGAAGCAACCGCCCCTTTTGCCGCTTCGAAAGGCATTTGGGTACGTCCGTTCTTGCTTTTTACTTTATATACGACCCACCGGTCACCGGCATTGATGGGTTCTGTGAAACTGCCGTTGGGAGTCTGCAGCAGAGTGCTCAGCATAGCCGGGTTCAGATTTTTGGTCTTTTTGACCAGTGACTTGCTTTTGATGCCTTTGGCATTTTTGGTTTTGAGGAACTGTTTGATTTTTGCTTCACTTGGTGCAGAGTACTCGATAACGCTGATGGAGGATGGAATATTGAACTCTTTCTTGTGTTTGTTGTAGAAGAGCTTCAGCTCATCTTCTGTGGGGGTGGGAAGATTTTTGGAAACTGTTTGTCTGAAAAATTCACGCTGTCTGAGACCGTCTTTGATGGTTTGGCGGTATTTTGTCCAGGAAGTTCCCTGCTGCTTGAGGATTTTCTGCATTTTTGGTACGGAGATATTGTTCATTTTGGCGATACGTGCTATTTCTGCATCGACTTCCGACTCGGGAACAACAATGTCTTTCATCGCTGCTTTCTGAAGGCGATCCTGAATCAAGAGGTTAATAGCTTTCTGTTTTGAGACGTGTGCTTTACGCTGAATCGTGCGGATCTCTGTGGTTGTAACAGGTTGACCATTGACAATAAGCGCAATGGCATCGACCATTTGTGCCTGAAGGGATGTCCATAAAAGCAAGAGCAGCAGGGGGAGAAATTTGTTCATAAAAGCGTTCCGTTTAAGTAAATTTTGAAAAATTATAGCATAAGGATGGATAGAACAAGGTTTTGGATATAATTATAGCTATATCGATCTATTTTCATTGAGGATAAGCCGTGTTTATAAAAATGTGTTTTTGGCTGGGAGTGTTACTGAGTCTGCTTGCAGCAGAGGCTGCGGCCAACAGTTGTCTGAAGTGTCACAAGGGAATCGAACCTATACGAGACCACCAATCCAAAATGATGCAAAAGATCTTCGAAGTTGCGAAAAAAGCGGGTGCTGAAGGGAATGACTGTATTGTCTGCCACGGCGGGAATCCGGAAGCGGTTACAAAGGAAGAGGCACACAAGGGGACAGTGGCTTATTTTAAATCACACAAAGGTCCCAAAGCTTTCTATCCTTATCCGGGAAGTCCGTGGATCAATCAGCATACCTGCGGCATGTGTCACGCTAAGCAGGTAGCTGCGCAGAATAACAACCTGATGGCGACCGAGCAGGGGAAGATCCACGGTGCGCTCTGGGGGTTTGGGGCAAAAGACGGATACAATCATACCTTTACCAATTTTGGCGGCAAAAGTCCGGCATTGCATGAGCGGCTGGGGACGAAAACGTACCAAAAATATATGGAAAAACTTGCCAAACTCGAACCGCAGGGGTTCCCGAAAAAAACCAAACCGCTGCCGCCGGCACCCACAGCTGAAGAGGTAGAAAAAGATCCTTCTCTCTCTGTCTACACTTACCTGCGTCAGGAGTGTCTGCGCTGCCACACAGGAGGCAAAGGGCGCTACAGACGGGGAGATTACCGCGGTATCGGCTGTGCTTCATGCCATGTTCCCTATTCCAATGAAGGTTTTTATGAGGGGAACGATACTGCTATCCCCAAAAACAAACCGGGGCATATGCTGGTACACAGCATCCAGTCTTCGAGCAAAGTACATGTCAAGGTGCATGGCGTAAGCTATAGCGGGATACCTGTGGAAACCTGTACCACCTGCCACAACCGCGGCAAGCGTATCGGGGTGAGTTATCAGGGGCTGATGGAGACCGAATACAAGGCGACTTTCGATGACCATGGCAACCCGCAGCCCAAACTGCATACCAAACGCTATCTGCACTTGACAGAAGACATCCACTATACAAAAGGGATGCTCTGTCAGGACTGCCATACCTCCAACGATATGCATGGTGACGGCTTTTTCCGGGGTGCCAACCTCGGTGCCGTGGAGATAGAGTGTCAGGACTGTCACGGTACGACAAAGAAGTACCCGTGGGAACTGCCGCTTGGCTACGCTGATGAGTTCAGTACAAAGCCAAAGAAAGGCAAACCCCGGGGCACAATAAAAACGCTGGCAGCGTATTTGAAGCAGGGGAGTATCCCCAAAGACAAGGGTGACGGTTTCCTGCTGAGTGCGCGCGGCAATCCTCTGACCAAAGCGGTGCGCAAAGGAAACAAAGTAGTGATGCACCTTGCTTCCGGAAAAACGATTGAACTCAAGCCGCTGAAGCTGCTCAAAGAGGAAAATAAGATCTCCAGGACAGGGATGATCGCAATGGATCAGATAAGTGCCCATACCGACAGGATGGAGTGCTATACCTGCCATGCGACCTGGGCACCACAGTGTTACGGTTGTCATGTCAAAGTCGATTACAGCGGCGGCAAGCAGAACCCTGACTTCCTTGCCGCTTCGGCACACCATGTCAACGGCAAGACAGGTGATGTTGACAGTCTTAAAGCGTATCTGGTTGACGGTAAAGTGACAGAGACGCGAAGCTATTTGCGCTGGGAGAATCCCGCATTGAGCCAGAACGGTGAAGGACGCATTTCACCGACGATACCGGGATGCCAGGTGACACTGACAGTCATTGGGAAAGACGGGAATGCGCTGCTGCAAAACCATATTTGGAAACTCAAGGGGGTAGAGCAGGGCAAGGGTGTCAAGACTCCCAAAGAGGGTGTCAACTCCATTGTCATGAGCCCTGTACAGCCGCACACCATCAGCAAACGTTCGCGTACCTGTGAAAGTTGCCACAATGACCCCAAAGCGATGGGATACGGCATAGGCAGCGGCAAATACTTTTCAGACCAGAGCAAGACAACCATTGTCGATCTGATGACAGCATCGAAAAAAGTGCTTCCCAAAAAGGTTGATGAGCAGATTCCTGCTATTCCCAACCTCAAACATGACTACTCGGTCATGCTTGATGCCAACGGCACACAACTGCAGACGGTTGGTGACCATTGGAAACTCTCCCAGGCACTGCCCGATGAAGTACGCAGCAAACTCGACCGCCGCGGTACCTGCCTTGCCTGCCACAAAGAGATGCCAAACGAAGACCTTGCCGTTTCCCTGCTGGTACACACTGCCAAATATGCCGGTGTCAAAGTGGATAATACAATGCACCATAAGCTTGTCAACAAAAGCATTCTCATGACAGCGTGGATGCAAGTACTTGGAGGGGTGTTTGCCGGACTTGCCATCGCTTTTTGGTGGTTTAGAAGAAAGCGAAGATAGAATTGATGGGGAGCGCAAGAATGCTATGAAGAGGGTACTATTGGTGTTTGGGACACGACCGGAAGCTATCAAAATGGCACCTCTTGTCAAAGCATTTGACAAAGAGTCTGATATTGATTACAAGGTGTGTGTAACGGCACAGCATCGAGAGATGCTGGATCAGGTACTTTCTCTTTTTGATATACAGCCTCATTATGACCTGAATATCATGAAAAAAGGGCAGGACTTGTATGATGTTACCTCAAGTGTACTTTTGGGAATGAAAGAGGTACTTGCAGAGTATAAACCTGACTTGGTGTTGGTTCATGGGGATACTACAACGACATTCGCAGCCTCTTTGGCGGCTTTTTATCAAAAAATAAAAGTCGGGCATGTGGAAGCGGGACTAAGGACACACAGCATTTACAGCCCGTGGCCGGAAGAAGCAAACAGACAGCTTGCCGGAGTGTTGGCAAACTATCACTTCGCTCCGACAGAGGGTGCGAAAGAAAACTTGCTTAAAGAGAATAAACAAAAAGATACTGTTTTGGTAACAGGAAATACTGTTATCGATGCACTTTTTATGGCATTGGAGCTGATAGGAAATAATCAAGCACTCAGATCAAAGATAGTTGATGCTATAGAGTCTCAATATAAATTGAATGACGAAAAAACGCTGATCATAGTAACTGGACACAGGCGTGAGAGTTTTGGCGGGGGATTTGTCCGTATCTGTACAGCGTTGAAGAAAATTGCTGAAGATAATATTGACGTCAATATCGTCTATCCTCTGCATCTCAATCCAAATGTCCAAAAACCTGTGAGAGAATTACTTTCTTCAACATCAAACATTCATTTGATAGAACCTTTGGAGTATGAAAGTTTTATCTATTTGATGAGTAAGGCATATCTTCTTATTACTGACAGTGGTGGTATCCAGGAGGAGGCACCAAGTCTTGGCAAACCGGTTTTGCTACTACGAGATACTACGGAGAGACCGGAAGCTGTAGAAGCTGGAACAGTCAAGCTTGTAGGAACAGATACCGAAAAAATTGTCAAGGAGGCACAAAGACTGCTTGATGATAAAAAAGAGTATGATAAGATGAGCAAAGCGCACAATCCGTATGGAGATGGGAAAGCTAGTGAAAGAATAGTGGAATATATAAAACAGGTAATGATTTGATATTATCAAAAATAAAATCAAAAACACTACAGGATCTGCTCAAAGTTCTTTCTGGAAATATCGTTTCCCAAGGAATAGGATTTTTAACTACTATTTTTGTTTCAAGGGACATGGGTGCTGAGCAATATGGCATCTTTTCTTTACTTATTGCAATTTTTACAATAGCTGTACAGATATCTGATTTTGGGATTTCCACATCGTATGTCAAATATGTAAGTGAAAACTTATCGAAAGTAAGAGAAATTTTTTTTACAATAGTTGTTGGCAAAATTATTTTTTCCATTATCGTTATGGTCTGTTTATATATCCTTTCTGGATATATATCTCAGTTCTTTTTTGAAACGATGAAATATCAGCACATTATAATGTTTATAGGGGTTGGTGTACTTTTTCACTCTATGTTGGGAGTCGTAATATCCCACTATCAGGCAATACAGCATTTTAAGCGGATGGCATATGCAAATATCGCACATAATACTTTAAGGTTTTTAGCGATTGTCGTTATCGCTTTGTTATTTACAGAGTCAGAACATATGGAGTATTTTATATATGGATATCTCTATTCGGCTGCAGTAATACTACTGTATATTATCGTCAAAAATATATCAACGTTGTCATTAAACTATACATTCGAATTGAAACATTTTCAAGAGATTTACAAACTGGGTTTTTGGATTTTTTTATCATCATTTGCGGTTATGATATTTCTTCGATTGGATATAATTATGTTACAAAAGCTAAGTAGTAGTTCAGAAGTTGGATATTACAGTGCTGCGATGAATCTTGCAATGATTTTTCCTTTGATAACATCATCATTGACAGCTACGCTTTTACCAAAAATGAATAATTTCTTGCAAACAAACAGTATTAAAAAATATATATTTTTTATTTTGAAAAAAGGAATATACGTTTTACCGTTTTTATTGTTTGTAGAACTCATATCTTCATTGTTGATTTTGTTGCTATTTGGAAAAGCATATACTGATTCAATACATGTTTTTCAAGTTTTAATCCTTACTTATGGAATAGGAATTATTGTGAATCCGATTTCTTTGGTTTTTTATAGTATCAAAAGGGCTTACATTTTGACTATTCAAAACTGGATGCAACTGTTTTTGAACTATTTTGGTAATATTTTATTGATACCGTTATATCAGGCTGAAGGTGCCGCTGTGAGTACTTTGATTGTGAATGTGTTTGGCGGATTGTTTACTACCTATTATTTGTTAAATATGAAAGATGTCAAAGATATTGGATAACCCAAGGAGTATCTGTTTGTGCACATGAAAATTTTATTTATAGCACCCAACTTTTTGCCCCATCTTGGAGGTGTTGAAAAACACATTGATAGTCTTTGCAAAGAGATGCTTAAAGATGGTCATCACATAACTGTACTTGTGCAGAAGTTTGATAATAGTTATAAAGATTATGAAAAAAAAGATAATCTGGAAATCATAAGAATCAAAAAGAAAAAAAACCGATTGGCTAGACGCTGGGGAATGTTTTGTTATATGATCGTCAATATAAGAAAGATTCTCAAATACGATATCATACATTTTCATGATTATAGTACTTTTTACTCTTTTGGTTTGGGAGTATATCCGTTTTTGAAACTGTTTCAAAAAGATATATACATCACTTTTCACGGTTGGGAGGGGGATGTCCCTCCCAGAAAGAGTGTAGTATTTAAAAGAAGGTTGACGCAGAGACTGACAACTGCAAATATCTCGATAGGTCACTTTATATCCAAATGGTATGGAACAAAAGCTGATATTGTCAGTTATGGAGGAGTAAAGAGGGTTAGAGATCTTTCTAAAAATAAAGAGGAATATGTATTATTTATTGGCAGACTTGCTGAAGATACAGGTATATTTGATTATTTGAAGGCGTGGGCAGAGATAAGTAAAAATACTTCTTTGGAATTTGTAATTTGCGGAGATGGAGTTTTAAAAGAGGGACTAAAACGATATGTAGAGCAAAACCATATCCAAAGAGTAGTGTTCAATGGCTTTGTTTCTGATGTCGAAAAGTATATTAAAGATGCTAAAATTGTATTCACTTCTGGATATTTGGGTATATTGGAGGCTTTCAGCTATAAGAAAAATGTTATAGCCATCTATAAAAATGAACTAAAAAAAGATTATTTGATAATGATGCCGAACTATGAAAATATGATGTGGGTAATTGATAATAAAGTTGAGAATATTGCAAATGCTTTTAATGAAGCAATTGATGATAATATGAAAAAGGAAATAGCATATAAATATTCGCTTGAAAATAGTTGGGAAAAAGTAAAAAAGGATTATTATCGATTATGGAAGTTATAAAAAAAGTTAGTTTGATAACTACATTATATAACGAAGCAGACAATATTTTTAATTTTTTAGAGAGTTATAAAAAACAAACAAAATATGCAGATGAGTTCATTATTGTAGATGGTGGTTCGATTGATGGAACTATTGATATTATAGAGCAATATGCAAAGGACAATAAAGAATTAAACATACAACTTATAGTAGATAAAACCTGTAGTAAAAAATACACGGCAGGTCCTATAGCAAAGGGTAGAAATGTCGCTATAGAAAATGCAAAACATGATTATATAGCCGTAACGGATGCGGGTTGTATTTTGGATGAACATTGGTTTGAAGAGATAACAAAACTTTTTGAAGATGATAGTATAGATGTGGTTTCTGGTTGGTATAAGGCAAATATCGTAAATGAGTTTCAAACAGTCTATGCAGATATCTATTTGCCGACATTGAACAATTTTGATCCAAAAAGCTTTTTACCCTCATCAAGAAGTTTAGCTTTTAAAAAAAATTGCTGGGGAAAAGTGGGAGGCTATCCAACAGACAGCATGACGGCTGAAGATACGAAGTTTGATCTGGATCTGAAAAAAATGGGATGTAGTTTTGTATTTAACGAAAAGGCAATAGTGTATTGGAATTGCCCAAAATCATATCAAGAAGCTATAGACAAGGCTTATTATTATGCAGTTGGAGATGGGCAGAAAAGATTGTACTTTAAAAAATTTTTGATGAGAACTTTTTTGATGTTGCTACCTGTCAATATTTTTCTTGATAAAAAAAGAAGAGAGAATTTCAAATTGTCATATGGTGTTATGCTTAATTATCAGTATGGATACCTCAAAGGTTTGTTGTCATGAATATCCTCTTCATTCCTCATGTCCCAAATCTCAATGTAATCAACAGGGTATATGGGTTTGCAAAAAATACAGATAGTTACTTTTTAAACTGGGAAATTGATAACGCAAGTTTGAAACACAAAGTGCTCTCTCAGTTCAAATCCCTTACCTTCAGGCAAAATGGTAAAATAATCCAAATCCCTCTACTCTTTAAGCCCGAAAAGTTAGCGATAAAGTTCAATACATTGAGTCTTAACAGATTGATAAACAGCTTAAACATTGATGTCGTTGTCAATGCCAATGCCCTTTTGTTCGATATTGCAAAAATCAAAGTGCCGGTTATCTATGATCTGGTCGATGACCATTTGGAGATAAACAGTGCGATAGGGCTTGATCAAAAAAGAGTAGAGAAGATAAAAGAGGATATAAAAAATGCCAAAGCGGTTGTTTGTGTTACAGAGATATTGGAGCAAAAAGTAAAAGATCTTGGTTTGCATGATAAAATCATAACCATAGAAAACGGGGTTTACATAAAGAAGTTCCAAAATGCAAAAAGTTTAAAAAAAGAATTGGGCATAGAGGGAAAAAAGGTTTTCGGTTTTATAGGCGGGATAGAAAAATGGACCGGGATTGATAAGGCAATAGAACAGTATTTAAAGATCAAAGATGACAACAATGCTTTTTTGGTAGTGGGCGGAAACGATGGTGCCTTTTACAGAAACCTGGTAAAAAAGTATAGTGGGGACATTTTGTTTGCCGGCAGCATTCCACCGGACAGTGTGGCAGACTATTTTAAAACGATTGATGTCGGACTTATCCCCTTCGAACTTAACGATTTTACCCATAATGCTTTGCCGATAAAGGCACTTGAGTATGCACTTGCGGGAGCCCATGTTATATCGACGCCGCTAAACGGGCTTAAAGCGAAGCATTTTCCCTTCGTCACCTTTTGTGACATAGATACATTTGCCGTGTGTATGCAACAAGCGTACAAAGAGGTGGATTTTGACTTCAGTAAATTAAGCTGGGATGAACAGGGCAAAAAAATGCTTGCATTTGTGGAGGAAAACAAATGAAAATTTTAGTGATCCACTCGTGGGGTTTAGGTGACTTGATCATGGCAACGCCTATGCTGCAAAGTTTACATGCAAGCGGGCATACTGTTGATCTGATTCTATTCAATAGTGCCAATAAAACTGTTTTGCATGAAAATGATTTTGTGCACCGCATTTTTTGGGTATCATCAAAACTCGATTTTTTAAAATTTTTGTGGCGTTATGATGCATTGGTCTCTACTGCGGGAACAAATCCCCAAAAGGTACAGCTTTTAGCAAAACTACTCGGGATAAAAAAGGTGTTTTGCAAAGTGCAAGAAGAAGATGTGCACAGAATAGAGATGAACCTTCAAATAGTGAATGAAGTGTTGAAAAAAAAGATAACAGAACCGTATATTTTTATCGATAGCGGCAAAACGGCTTTGATAGAGAAGTATATTGACAAAACAAAGAAAAATATTGGTATTTGCATAGGGAGCGGAAGCAAACAGAAATTTAAAAGATGGCACGGATACAAGGCACTTTTGAAAAAATTTGAGGGGAATGTTTTGGTCTTTATCGGCCCTGATGAGATGGAGTTGGAAGAAGCATTTGCAAAGGAGAATGCCGTGATTGTGAAAGAACCGTTGGAAAATACCATCAAACTTATTTCACAGCTTGATTTGGTTGTAGGAAATGACAATGGTTTAATGCATATCGCGTATGCTGCCAAAAGAGATACTGTAACCATTTACGGGATGACAAATGAAAAAGAAACCGGTGGGTATTACCCAAACAATGAAGCAGTGTTTTTAGAGATGGCGTGTCGTCCCTGTTTTGATCCGGCAACCGATAAAGTCGGGTGTAAAACACTTGATTGTTTAAAAAATCTGAGTGTGGAGAGCGTATGGGAAAGATGCCAAAAATTTCTATAATCATCCCCATTTTCAATGAAGAACAATATATTGCAAAATGCTTAGAGAGTATCATTGAAAGTGATTATGATAAAAATAAGATGGAAGTGTTGCTTGTCGATGGAGGCAGTACAGATAAAACGCTTGATATTATAGACGGGTATCAACAAAAGCATTCCTTATTCAAATTGTTGCGCAATCCGGACAGGACGGTTCCTTTTGCAATGAATATGGGTATAAAAGCTGCATGTGGAGAGTTTGTCGTGCGGCTTGATGCACATGCAATGTACCCCAAAGATTATTTTTCCAAGCTTATCGATTATCATCAGAAACTGCAGGCTGACAATGTTGGCGGTGTTGTTGTTACAGCGGTAAGGCACAAAAACAATGTCTCGCATGCAATCAAAAATGTATTAAGCGACAAGTTGGGAGTAGGGAGTGCTTTTAGAAGTGGTGTAAAAGAGATAAAAGAGGTCGATACCGTTCCGTTTGGGTGTTACAAAAAAGAAGTGTTTGACAAGGTCGGACTGTATGATGAACGGTTAACCCGAAACCAGGATATAGAGCTCAATAAACGGCTGAAAAGAGCGGGAGGGAAGATTTTTATAGTCCCTGATATCGAATCGACATATTATGCCAGAGAGAGTTTTAAGGCACTTGCGAAAAACAATTTTCAAAATGGTAGATGGAATATGCTGACAGCATACTACACAAACAGTTTTTCTTCACTCTCCCCACGACATTATGTTCCCCTTCTGTTTGTATTGGGCATCGTGTTGCCTCTGTTTTGCTGTTATCTTTTTTCCTTGACCGTCTTGTTGTTTTATGTAAGTGTCATCACCGCAAGATCGCTTCAGATCAAGCATAACACGACTATATACCATCAAATAGCGGCATTTGTGATTTTGCATTTTTCTTATGGTTTTGGAGAAATTGTAGGTATAATGCAGGTAATAAAAGAAGCAATAAAAGGACGTTGATGAGATTAGCTTCAGACAATATGAAAAGAGTATGGCTGTATATGTTGGTTGCCTACATATTCAGTTTTGCCGTACGGCTTATATGGGTGTACCAGTTTAAGGACAATCCGGACTTTTACTGGAATGGGCAATTAATGATCAATACCAATGACGGATACTTTTTTGCATCCGGTGCACAGCATGCCCTGTTCGGATTACACAGTGAAAACCCGAGAATACCGGGTCTTTGGGAGTATGGGGTTGTTTTTTTCACAACATTGTTTGCCAAAATAACACCATTTTCTCTGGAAACCATTATGTTGTATATGCCTACGGCTATTTCCAGTCTTGTGGTGGTTCCCATCATTTTGATCGCACAGTTGTATGGCAGACCGCTGTGGGGCTTTTTTGCCGCACTGCTTGGAAGTATTGCATGGAGTTATTACAACCGTACCATGACAGGATATTACGATACCGATATGTTCTCTGCCATGGCACCGATGTTCATTCTCTTCTTCTTGATGAAAAGTACGGTTGATTTCAATTTGCGTTCGGCACTCTATGCCGCAATTGCAATCGCCGTGTATCCTTTTTTATACGATCAGGGACAAGCCATTGTCTATGCAATGGGTATTATTTATGGTATGTACATGGTGTGGTATCATCGGGAAGAAAAAACCACGTATGCCTCGTTGATATTGGTGTTTTTGGCATTGATGCCGCTGGGAATTCCAAAACCATGGATCTATGCAGTCCACATCCTGTTGCTTATGATTGTTTTTTACCTCTTAAAAAAAGAAAAGTTCAAAGAGAGCCATTTAATGATTGCCTCAGGGGTTTTATTTGTTTTGTTTTTGTTGCTCGGGAATGTGTTTGGGTTGATTTGGTATAAAGTTTTTAGTTATGTCACCACCGGTACTTCTGAGACAGGACTGCATTTCTATGCGGTCAATCAGACCGTCCGGGAAGCGGGAAAAATACCTTTTTCAACATTTGCCAACAGAATTTCCGGTTCCGAGATCGGTGTATTTATCGCATTGATAGGGTATATTGCCCTGATTGTGAGACATCGAGCATTTTTATTGGCGCTACCATTGGTAGGGATTGGTATTTTTGCTTTATGGGGCGGTCTCCGTTTTACCGTCTATGCAGTACCCGTGGCGGCAATGAGTGCGGTGTATCTTTTTTGTATCATCGGTGAATATCTGCATGACAAACGTGCCAAATATGCGTTTGTCATTGCTGCAACCGCAGCAATGCTGTACCCCAATATTACACATATTATAGGATATAAGGTGCCTACGGTACTGAATAAAGCAGAAGTGGAAGACTTGGTCAAGCTCGATAAAATTGCCAAGGGCAAAGATTATACGATCAGCTGGTGGGACTATGGTTACCCAATCTGGTACTATTCAGATACCTCCACATTGATTGATGGCGGAAAACATGACAATGATAATTTTATTGTCTCAAAAATCATGCAGACCGACTCACCTCAACTGGCGGCAAATCTGGCAAGAGTCGCCATTGAAACTTATGTAGATTCCAACTATTCCGTAGTAGCCAATACACTTTTCAAAAATGGACAAAAAGACCAGGCTGACCCCAATCTATTGTTAATGCAGTTGGAAGACGGAACGTATCCAATGCCTAAAAAAACAAGAGATATCTATCTATACATGCCTTACCGGATGCTCAATATCTTTCCGACGGTAACTGTTTTTGGGAACCTTGACCTGACAACAGGTAAACCGGAACGAAAAGTACTCTTCTATCCGACACATGCTGTGAAAAATAATCATGGTATATTACAGTTTTCCAATGGTATTGTGTTTGATGTAAAAAAGGGGGCACTCTTTTTTGGGAGCCAGAAGGTTCCGGTACGTTATTTTATGCTCACTCAGCTGACAAAAGAGGGGAAAACAAAGATAGAGGCACAGCCCTATCACGCCAATGGCGGATATGTTGTAGTATATATGAAAGACTATGGACGTTTTATTATTATGGATGTAAAAACATTCAACTCGATGTATGTACAAATGTTTATTTTGGGTAAATATGACAAAAATCTGTTTGAGCTGGTGGTCTCTTCGCCATATAGCAAGATATACCGATTGAAAAAGTAGATGCTGACACGCAAGGAACGTATAGAAAAACGTCTGTTTGACATAGCCTTTTCGGTTGCGGGGATTGTTGTAACCCTTCCTGTCATGGTTATGGCATGGATAGTGGCCAGTGTGGATACCCGAAGCAACGGGCTTTTTGTGCAAAAGCGTATCGGGCAGCATGGCAAACCGTTTTATGTCTGGAAGATCAAGACAATGAAACCGGTTTCCGGAGCGGACAGTACCGTGACAACAAGTCAAGACTGCCGTATTACCAAAAGCGGTGCATTTTTCCGGAAAACAAAGATCGATGAACTGCCGCAGCTTTTTAATGTCCTGTTTGGGCAGATGAGTTTTGTCGGCCCAAGACCGGATGTACCCGGGTTTGCAGATTTACTGGAGGGAGAAGACCGGATCATACTCTCGCTTCGCCCGGGTATTACAGGACCTGCAACACTAAAATATAAACATGAGGAGATCCTCCTTTCCAAAGTCCAAGACCCTGAACGCTATAATAGGGAAGTGATCTGGCCGGACAAAGTGAAGATCAATAAGGCATATATCCGAAACTGGTCACTGTCCAAAGATGTCGGGTATTTGATAAAAACGGTTTTGGGGTAACAATGGACAGCATTTTTCTTTCACCTCCGCATATGAGCGGCAAGGAACAGCAGTATATCGCTGAAGTGTTTGAGAGCAACTACATCGCGCCGCTTGGAGCGTTTGTAGACCGTTTCGAACAAATGGTATGTAACCATACCGGTGTACCGTATGCGCTTGCGACCAATACAGCAACAGCAGCACTGCATCTGGCGCTGCGTGTACTTGGTATAGGAGAGGGAGACACGGTGCTTGCTTCAAGCTTTACCTTCATCGGTTCTGTAAATGCAATTTTGTACCAAAAGGCGAATCCGGTTTTTATTGACAGTGACGAGAGTTGGAATGTCTCACCGGAACTGTTGAGAGAGGCAATTGCACGTTCATCCAAAAAGCCTAAAGCCTTGATCGTGACGCACCTGTATGGACAGATGGCGAAGATGGATGAGATTATAGAGATTTGCCATGAGGCAGATATTTATGTAATTGAAGATGCTGCCGAATCACTGGGAGCAACACTGTATGGAAAGCAGAGCGCTACCTTTGGTGATATGGGGGTTTTTTCATTCAACGGAAACAAGATACTCACGACATCGGGCGGGGGCATGCTGGTAAGCGGGAATGAAGAGTGGATCGAAAAAGCCAAATTTTTGGCGACACAGGCAAAGGATGATGCTCCCTGGTATGAGCATACCACTTACGGCTACAACTACCGTATGTCAAACGTACTTGCAGCGATTGGTGTGGCGCAGATGGAGGTACTTGCAGAACGGGTTGCCAGACGCAGGACAATTTTTCAACATTATCAGAGTGCACTTGGTACTTACGGAGAGGTTGTGTTCATGCCCGAAATAGAGAACGGCAGAGGGAATCGCTGGCTGACAACATTGACACTTGCAAAAACCGATCCGATGAAAGTGATGGATGCATTGTCGGTACATAATATTGAAAGCCGTCCGCTATGGAAGCCGATGCATCTTCAGCCGCTTTTTGCCGATGCTGATGCTGTTGTTGACGGCACCTCTCAGAGGCTGTTTGAAACAGGGCTCTGCCTGCCAAGCGGTTCGAATATGTCTGATGAGGATGTTGACAGGGTGGTTGATATTGTCAAAAAGGTATTGGGATGATGAGGCTGTTTCGCCCTACTGCGTTCAAAAGGATACTCTTTTTTGTGACGATGGATCTGCTGTTGTCGCTTTTCTCCTTTTACAGTGCCTATCTGCTTCGCTTCAATTTTCACATCGAACAGAAATTTCTGGCACATTTTTGGCTTGCGTACGGCATCCTTGTGCTGTTTAAAATTGCGGCGATGTTTGCGTTTAAAAGCTATTTTATTATCTGGCGTTTTTTCAGTTTTGGGGATGCTGCCAATATTGTCAAGGCACATATCGTTGCCTATGCTGCTTTCATTCTGGTCTATATGGCATTTTCTACCTACTTTCAGCCGTTTCCCCGGTCGGTGATCGTGATTGATTTTTTTCTTTCTCTCATACTGATAGGAAGTATCCGTGTCAGCAAGCGGTTTTGGAACGAGAATTTTCAGCCCCACGCACTCAAACCGACACTGCTGCTTGGGGCAAACAGCAAGACCGCAACAGTAATCCAGAGTGCGCTGAAGCATGAAATAGATTATTACCCCGTTGCGATCATGGCATTGGAGGAGGACTACAATACCAAAGATGCCTATATCAACAATGTCAAAGTGTATGATCCTGAGATGCTTGAAGAGGTTGTGCGGCGCAAGCAGATCGTTTCGGCGATTCTTGCAAAACAGCTGCCCCAAAAAGCACTTCGCAGACTGGTTGAACGTCTCAATGAAGCAGGTGTCCGGGAGATCAAACAGGTTAAACTGCTTGGTGGAGAACACGAAAAACTTGAAGATCTTTCCATTGAAGATCTGCTTGCCAGACACCCCCAGGATCTTGACAGTGCACTCATTGCATCATCTATCAAAGGCCGTTCTGTATTGATTACGGGTGCAGGAGGGAGTATTGGTTCGGAGATCGCACGCCAGTGCTATCGGTTTGGAGCATCAAGACTGGTACTGGTCGATCACAGCGAGTATCATCTCTACCGCATTGGAGAGGAGATTCCGGATGCAGACTTGCGACTGCTGGATGTGTCAGATCGTCCTGCCGTCAGGAAACTTTTTGCAGAAATCAAACCACAGATTGTGATTCATGCAGCAGCATACAAACATGTCCCGCTGTGTGAGCATAACCCCAATGCTGCTGTTCACAATAATGTAGCCGGAACGATGCATGTCATAGACAGTGCTATCGAAGTAGAGAGTGAAAAGCTTGTTATTATATCGACAGACAAGGCGGTTCGTCCTACCAACATCATGGGAGCCACAAAGCGGGTGACTGAACTCTATGCCCAGAACGTACCCAGCCGAAAGACGGAAATTGTTGCCGTGCGTTTTGGCAATGTCCTTGGCTCCAGCGGCTCTGTTATCCCAAAATTCAAACATCAGATAGAACACGGCGGTCCGGTTACGGTGACCCATCCGGAGATTACACGTTATTTTATGCTTATTCCGGAGGCTTGTCAGCTCGTACTTCAGGCAGCGGCTATCGCCAAAGGTGGGGAGTTGTTCATCCTGGATATGGGAGAGCCCGTCAATATCACCGAATTGGCAAAGCAAATGATCCGGCTGTATGGAAAAGAAGGGGAGGTGGAGATTGTCTATACGGGGCTTCGTCCGGGAGAGAAGCTCTACGAAGAACTGTTGATCGATGAAAGTGAACAGAAGACACAGTATCGGTCGATTATGATTGCAAGACCGACACAATACAATATCGAAACACTCCGTAAAGATATTGAAGTGTTATTCAACACAGATGATATATATGCGGCATTGCAAAAAATTGTACCGGAATTTTCATATAGCTAAAATTTACAGATATTTGTGTTGTATTCTTCCGATATAATGTAAAGTATATATTATTATAAGGAGAAAAAGATGTTCAAAACAGTGGTATTGGCAATGGTATTTATGGCAAGTGCGGCGTTTGGTATGAGTTTGAGCAAACTCAACACGGCGAGCAAAGATGAGTTGATGCAGATTAAGGGTATTGGCGCGAAGAAAGCGGATGCTATTATTAAAGAGCGCCGTAAAGGTAAGTTCAAATCCTATGATGATCTTCAGCGTGTAACCGGGATCGGTGAGCAGATCGCTTCCAATGTCAAAAATGATGTAAAGGCCGGTGAAACACCGAAAAAAGTGAAAAAAACTGCTTCCAAAAAGGGTCACAAGAAGTCCACCACAAAAAAAAGTGTGAAAGAGAAAGAATCTGCGAGCAAGAAGAAAGCGGAGAAGAAAAGCAAAAAGGTAAACGATAAAAAAGAGAAAGCAAAAAAAGCGGAAAAAGAGCTAAAGAAAAAGAAGGCAAAAAAGAAAAAAACAAAATCCAAAAAGTCTAAAAAGAACAAAAAAGCGGCATAACTCTGCCGCATCTCTCCTCTCCTCCAAGTTTTCTATTTCCCTATTTAGGTATAATTTTGCAAAAAATAAGGTTTAGCAATGTCGACAGTAACACGTTTTGCACCCTCACCGACAGGGTACCTGCATATTGGCGGGCTGAGAACCGCACTTTTTTCATGGCTTTGGGCCAGACATAACGACGGGAAATTTCTGCTGCGTATCGAAGATACTGACCGTGCGCGAAATTCCGAAGAGGCACTCGAAGCGATCATCAAGGCATTTGACTGGGTAGGCATGAACTATGATGGTGATGTGGTTTACCAGTCTAAGCGTTTTGACCTTTATAAGCAGTACATTGACCAACTGCTTGAAGAAGGAAAGGCTTATAAATGCTATATGAGCAAAGAAGAGCTTGATGCACTTCGTGAAGCACAAATGGCAAGAGGTGAACGCCCCCGCTATGACGGACGTTACCGTGATTTTGACGGAACCCCTCCTGAAGGTATCGATCCGGTCATTCGCATCAAAGCACCCAAAGAGGGGATGATCACGTTTGTTGACGGTGTCAAGGGAGAGATCAACATCGCGGCCGATGAGGTAGATGATTTTATCATTGCCAGAAGTGACGGCACGCCTACCTACAACTTTGTTGTAGCTATCGATGATGCACTGATGGGGCTGACCGATGTTATTCGGGGCGATGATCACCTTTACAATACCCCAAAACAGATCGTAGTTTATAATGCACTTGGATTTAAGTTGCCAAAATTTTATCATGTTGCCATGATCAACAATGAACAGGGAAAGAAGCTCAGTAAGCGTGATGGTGCAACAGACGTCATGGAATACAAAGCGATGGGATACCTTCCTGAAGCACTGCTCAATTTTCTTGTGCGTCTGGGGTGGAGTCACGGGGATCAGGAAATTTTTTCTCTTGAGGAGATGATTGCGTTGTTTGATCCCAAAGATATCAACAAATCCGCTTCAAGCTACAGCCCCGACAAGCTGCTCTGGCTCAATGCCCACTACATCAAAAATACACCCAATGCAAAACTGGCTGAAATGCTCAAAGAGTTTGGTGTGGATATTGCAGAGCATGACCGTCTCGAGATGCTTCTCGATGCGACCAAAGAGCGTGGTAAAACACTGGTAGAGCTTGCCCAGCAGATCAACCTTATCTTGAATGCTCCGAGCGAGTATGATGCCAAGGCAGTCAAAAAAGCTTTCAAGGGAGATGCGAAAGAGATCCTTGTGGATTTTATCGCGATGCTGCAAACATGGGAAAAACCGCTGCATCTTCCAAGTGACTACCATGCCGTACTTGAAGCGCTTGTAGCAGAGAAAGAGATAGGCTTCGGAAAAATAGGTATGCCGCTGCGTGTGGCACTTGTCGGGGCACTGACGGGTCCGGGAGTCGATGAGATGATGGCGATCATCGGTGTCGATGAGACGATAGAACGGATCGAAAAAGCAGTTGCCTCAATCGCGTAGGGTGCGTAATCACGCACCTTCCATTTTCAAAAATTTCTTCAACCCTCTCTTCGCTTTCCAATCCATTTCATAATGTATATGTTCCAGGTACCAGCTAAGCTGTTTTGGTGTGATACCTCTCTTTTGACTCTCTTTTTTCAACATATATTGCGGAATCCGGGTACGGGTGTGTGCAAACTGTTTTGCCATCTTTTTAATGGTTGTACCGTGCTGATTGTAGCACAGACGGGCGAAGACAAAAGGCAGACCGGTACGCTTATACCAGGCCTCGGCCATGTCAATACCCGGATTGCCTTCAAGATAGTACTGCAATGCGGCATCTCCGATGAGTACCTTCCCGCGTAAACCCAAAACGTTTGCCAATTGGTTGGAAGTAGCCGATGCCGGGTCGTTTTGGGTCTGACCCGGAATGAGCAGGACACTGTAAACGTTTCGTTTTGCAATGATCCCAAGGTCGGTACAGTGTGTTTTGCGTGATGCAACCGAAGAAATAAATGCTGCATGTACCGTTCTATGTTTGAGGGCTTTGTTAATTTGGGAGGGTACTGCACGTTTGTACCTGAAGCCCATTTTTGCAGAAGAACTCCGTAAATGCTTTTTGAGGTAAACCTGAAAGGGCAGCAGGTTGAGATAGGAGATCGATCCGAACAGTACACCCATGATTGACCTCCTCAACTGATTTAAGCGCAATTATACCAAACAAGAATTATAATCAGCGCAATTTAGCGTGCAGGTTTGTATCTGTGGCAGAAGGATGACAAGTATGGTAAAAGTAGAATTTTTGGGTCCCATTGGGAAAGCACCTGTAGAGATGGAAGCAGCGACACTTGCGGATGTTGCAGAAAAGCTCCAAGAGGACAGTACGGTGAAAGAGTGGCTTCCCAAATGTGCAGTGGCACTGAATGATACGATGGTAAGTGACCTGAACACGCCATTGAAAGATGGGGATAAAATATCAATACTTCCGCCTGTGTGTGGAGGATAATGCTTCACTTGAAGTAGGAATTAGAAATTAGGAATTGCGCTATGCTTTTCCTTGAAAAGCTTTTTTAAGACGAGGTGAATATTTTGGAACTTTATGATGGTCCATTGGATGTCAAGGAGATCTTTGGCAGATGGTTGGATGAAGAAGCAGCGTCCAACTACGGGGCGTACATTCCGTTCGTAGGTACGATTCGTGCTGAGGATGGCATAGAGGCTTTGAGCTTTGATATTTACGAACCGGTGTTGAGAGTCTGGTTTGATGTATGGCAGGAGAAGGCAAAAGCACGCGGAGCAGTCGTGAAAATGGCGCACTCCATTGGAGATGTGCCCGTACACACTTCGTCATACGTCTCTGCGGTATTTTCTCCAAAGCGGCGCGTGGCGCTTGAACTGATCGAGGAGTTTGTCGAGGACTTCAAGGCAAATGCACCCATTTGGAAGTATGATGTGAAAAACGGTGAACGCATCTATGCCGAAGACCGAAGTACCCCGATGGACGGCAGCGGGCTGCTTGCATAGGCCTGTAGGGTGCGTAGCCACGCACCTTTGATTAGGTATGCCTTTGGGCAAGATTTTTTTATTCAAATGTTTAATTTACGGTGCGTGACTGCGCACCCTACAAAGGAATTGGTATGATGCATTTTGATGAATCGATGGCGCTTATCGATGCGCTGGAGATCGGTTATTATAAAACAAAAAGACTCTATATTATGGATGCGGTAGGCTATGTGCTTGCCGAAGATATTGTGGCAGACCACAATTCGCCGGAGTTCCCGACCTCTGCGATGGACGGGTATGCGATTATTCATGAAGATCAGGCGATGGGGCGGCTCAAGATTGCCAGTATCAACCCGGCAGGCTCGGCTCTGCGTGACAAAGTGATCGGCGGTACCTGCATCAAAACCTTTACCGGATCATTGATGCCGGAGGGTGCCGATACGCTTATTCCCATTGAAAATGTAGAGGTCGATGGCGAAGAGATTGTTATTAAAGAAGAGGTGCCGCAGGGGTTTTCCGTACGCGAGGTAGGGGAAAACTACGCCAAAGGGCAGACGCTGATCACAGCAGGTACAAAGATCGACTTTTCACATATCGGTGTGTTGGCAAGTCTGAATATCGTCCATGTAACCGTGTATGAAAAACCGACTGTTGCTGTGCTCTCTACCGGTTCGGAACTGCTCGATCTTGGAGAAGTGCAGACCAATGATGCACAGATCCGCTCCTCGAACAACTATGTGGTCGAAGCGATTGCCAAAAAGTATGGCGGTCTGCCGATGCAGCTTGGGTGTATTAAAGATGACAAAGAGAGCATTACAAATGCTATATCCGATGCGTTGCAAAAGAGTGATATTGTGGTCACAACCGGCGGCGTGAGTGTGGGAGATTTCGACTTTGTCAAAGATGTCATCCGTGAGCTTGGATGTGACGTGGTTTTTAAGGGGGTACGAGTCAAGCCGGGGCAGCACATTATGGTTGCGCGCAAAGGTGACAAGTTTATTGTTGGACTTCCCGGGTTTGCCTACTCCGCAACGGTGATGGCACTGGTCTATGTGGTTCCGCTGATTGCCAAACTGCAGCGTGGTACGAATCCGTTAAAAATGGTCAAAGCCACACTTAAAGAGCCGTTTAACAAACGTGCCAAAAAAGCAGAGTTTACCGCATGTAACGTCTCGCTTGTGCACGGTGAGTACTATGTTGACTTTAAAGGCAAAAAGATCGGCACTTCAGCCATTTTGACCAACATGCTGGGTGACATCGGCCTGCTTTTTACCTCCGAAGAGGATAGCTCCAAACAGGTAGGTGATGAAGTAATGGTGATGCTTTTGGACTAAAGGTGTCCTAAAGTGCCAAAATCGATTCTCGTGCTTTGAGAAACAGCGCAAAATCCGAAGCGGTTTTGCACCCCATTTTGACTGCATAGCTGAGAAGTTCTTTATTCAATTTGTAATCCATGTTAAATCCTTTTCTCTTTGAAAATTCAGTTCATAACGCTTTCGATGTCAAATTGTATGTTAATAATTCGTCAAATGTAAAAAATATTTCAAATTGTCATACTTTTAAGAAAACAATGCTATAATTTGACATACACAATTAAGAAAAGGAGTTCAAAATGCTCAATATGACAGAGATTATTGAAAAGCTCAAAGATATTATTTCTGAGACAAAGATCGGCGGCAAGGTGTTTGACAAAGATGTTGCCAATGCATTGGGGATTCCGCAGGCAACTTTTGCAACCATGAAGAAACGAAACTCTATTCCCTATGAAGAGATACTGGAGTTTTGTGCACTCAAAAAGATCTCTGCAAACTGGCTCTTTTTTGATCAGGCGGTCGATATGCTCAAAGAGCAGACGGAGAAGTTCTTTCAGGTACGCTACTTCGCCGATATCCGTGCAAGTGCGGGTGGCGGTGCAGAAGTATTTGATGAGAATTATGAAACAATCAAGGTCGATGAGAAGATCATGCACAATATGGTAGGGCTTGGCAATACCCAGCTTGAAGCGATTCACGTTGACGGAGAGTCCATGGAGCCGACACTGCAGGATGGCAGTATTGTTTTTGTAGACCGGACGCAGACAAACATTAACAAAGACGGTATTTTTATCGCTGCTACTACGGCCGGACTTTTTATCAAGCGTATCCGCCAGCGTGCAGACGGGATGGTAGAGCTGATCTCGGATAACAAAGCGTATTCCCCGGAAGTACTCTCTCCTGAAGAGGTGACCATTGTTGGTAAAGTTGTGGGAAATATTGAAAGTTTATAACACAGAAAGGTAATGAGCATGGAGATGCCGACACGCGACATGATGATATGCCATTGTCACAACAAGACATTGGGAGAGATAGCTGACTATATCAAACGGCACAAGATCGACAAATGGGAAGAGATTGTTGAAGATCTGGAGTTTGAGTGCGGGGATACCTGTGAGAACTGCCACACGGAGGGGTACAACAATGACGGCATGTCACTGGCGATGGCTGTGGGGATGGTGAAGCGCGGATACTTGTAAATGATGGCGTAGGTGATAGGGAATAGGGAGCAAGAACTAAAGGTTACGATAGTGTAAATCTTTGCACAGAAATCCGTATTGTAGGGTGCGAAATCTCGCACCTTTGACACGCATGGTGAATAGGCAACGGTTATTTTAGATGAACGGTCTAAAGGTGCGTGTCTACGCACCCTACATTAGGCAAATTGGAAATTAGGGTGGGTTTTTAAGAATTGCTTTAGCAAAAGTATGCAAAATTCACTCAGCGCTGTTCTGCTGCGCACGCCACACACCGCACACTTTCGGGTCTGATCTCCATACGTGCGATGCCTATAGGCTCCTCACACTCAATACAGATGCCGAACATTGGATGATCAATGCGCTGCAATGCATTTTGCAGTCTTGTCAGGCGTAGTTTTGCCTCATCAAGTACCTTGCTGTTGACATGCTGTTCACCCATCGCTTCCAAGCGTGTGAGCCTTCCCAGTCCACAGTCCGGCGCAATAGGTTTTGTTTTTGCCTCAAGTGCGGCAATCTGTTTTTTCAGGTGGGCAATTTCATCTTCAATTTTGGATTTAAGGTTTTTTTTCTCTTCGTTTGTCATGGCAAATACTTTATGCTATAGTGATAGGGATGATTATACACAAATACGTAAAAATAGCAAAGCTGGCATCACTTTTCCTGATAAGCCTGTGGCTGCAGGCAGCAGTGCATACCAATGCACTGATCCATGAACCATCACCCTACTTACAGCAGCATGCACACAACCCTGTCAACTGGTATCCGTGGGGGAAAAAGGCTTTGGAAAAAGCGAAAAAAGAGCATAAGCTGATCTTTCTTTCTATTGGCTACAGCACCTGTCACTGGTGTCACGTTATGGAGGAGGAGAGTTTTAGCGATAAGCGCGTAGCGGCGCTGCTGAACCGAGATTATGTTTCTATCAAAGTCGATCGTGAGCAGTATCCTCAGGTTGACAAAAAGTATCAACGCATCTATCAGGCAGTACACGGAAAGCGCGGAGGCTGGCCGCTTTCGGTCTTTTTGACACCGAAGATGGAGGTACTTGACATCCGTACCTATGTCCCCAAAGAGGAGGGTTACGGTTCAGAAGGGCTACTGAAACTGCTGCCGAAACTGGCTGTATTGCGCAGTGACCCACAAGCATTGCAGGCACAGCTTGCGCAAGTGCAGCAGAGGATGAAACAGCATAGTGATATGAAGCATGTACAGCATAAAGAAGGGATAGAAAAGGCATTTCTTTCTTCTGTCACATCATCGTTCGATGCCCAGAACGGCGGTTTTGGAACGCACCCGAAATTCCCCGAAGCATCCAAACTTGAAACACTGATGACCCTCTATCGGCTTGATCACAATGCGACAGCATGGAAGATGACAGAAAAGACGCTCGATGCGATGGCTAAGGGTGGTGTATACGATCAGATTGGCGGCGGGTTTTTCCGTTATACGCTCGATGCGGCATGGCAGACTCCCCACTTTGAGAAGATGCTCTATACCAATGCCGAAATGATCCGTGTTTATACCAAAGCCTATCTGCTAAGCGGAAAGGCAGACTACCGCCGTATTGTAAATGAGAGTATTGCCGCGATGCAGAGACACTTTGGGTATAAGGGGCTCTTTTTCAGTGCTGCTGATGCAGACAGCAATGGGGAGGAGGGTGGCTACTACCTTGAAAATTACGGAGAGATTCGGGCAGCTCTGCTTGGGAAAGGATGGCAGCCGGAGAGTATCGATGACAATCTTGCCTACTATGGCATAGAGGAGGATGGCAATATTGACGGAGAGCTTTCGCTGCCGCATATCACATCGGCAGCCAAACCGCCGCGTGCTAAAGCATTCAAAGTCTACATAGCATCACTTCGAAAAAGACGCACATTTCCATTTGTTGACAGAAAGATCAATACGGCATGGAATGCAATGATGATCGACGCGCTGTTTGTCGCTTCTCGTATGGATCGTCGTTATCTGGCAGAGGCAGAAATATCGCTGGATGCCTTATGGAGACGTATGTACAGGAAAGGTGTGCTCTATCATCAGGTATTACCCGATGGCATACCAAAGCAGAAGGGGCTTTTGGAAGATTATGCCTTTTTGACGAAGGCGTATGTCGGGGCATATGAGCGTACTTACAAAAAGATCTATCTCGATCGGGCGGTCAGGTTGGCATCTGAAGCGTTGAAGCGTTTTTATCAAAGAGGGGTATGGTACCTTGACAGTGAGGGGATTGCCCGAGCCGATTTTGACGACCGTTACTATACCTCGGCACTTAGCGTGATGCTCCACAGCCTGTTGACGCTCTCCGAGGTTGGCGGTAAAGCGCAGTGGAATGATCTTGTACAAAAGAGTGTTTCAGTGGCGGTAATGCCATCCGAGTCACCGGCACTCGTATCGCTGTTGATGCGTTTGAAAAGAGGGGATGTGCTGGTGCATGCCGACAAGATGCGACTTTTGGAAGCACAGTTACAGATAGATCACATAAGGTATCCATACATTTTAAGTCAGCCTGAAGAGAGCAGTGAGTATCTTGCCTGTACACGCACAAGCTGTTTCGCTCATGCAGCATCGATTGAAGCACTAATCATGAAAATCGATGCATACAAAGATGCGGAACCACAAGGAATACATAGATGGCAGAAGTAGACCTGAGTATCAGCAATATTCTGAAACTGCATACCAAAGCACAATTGCAGCAGGAGGATCTGTACAGTTTCCTTAAAAAAGAGCTGCCGGACATCACCCCGGAAGAGAGACTACAGTATCTCTCCGCAATTTTGAATGATCATCTGGAAGCCTATACATTCGACACGGATGACGAGTACAGTGTGGATGGCTATATTGTCAAACGTTTTTACCCTAAGGGGGAGCTATGCTGAAGATGAATGAGGATTTGGAAGGTGCACTGCGGGTGTATCTTCAGCTTCTGGATGTACAGGAGTATTTTGAGGCACATGAGGTACTTGAGGAGGCGTGGCACCCTTTGCGGCTTCGTAAAGACCCGCTTGCCAATCTGGCCAAAGGGCTGATTAACGGTGCCGTTGCATTTGAACATCTTAAGCGAAACCGTCCCCAGGCAGCCGATCGGGCACGTCGGGTTATTGTTTCATATGAACGCTATAAAACGTTGGCAGCACCCAATATTGTGTATGGGGCGCTCTTTATGGAAGCGTGTGAAAAGATCGAATTGTTAAAGCGTCAATACAGTCCCGTATTTGAAGGAGTGTGATGTTTTGGTATCACGAAGAGACAAAGCACTCCTACGCATCGGTACGGAGGCATCCCAACCGGCTTAGCTGGGAGAGCCAGCCAAATGTCTTTAAGCAATATCCGGAAACGTTTGTACGATACACATTCGATATAGACGAGGCAGAGGACAACTTTCTGTATCATATTGCCGGTATTAATGCCAAAAAAAGCTATCCTGGTGTTGAATACTATCTGAGGATGAACCCCAGTGCGGGAGCACTCTATCCTAATGAACTCTACATGCAGTTGCGTGGTATAGAGGGAAAGCCAAACGGCATTTACCATTACGATGTCGCTGCATCTGCATTGACACTTTTGACACAGCTGGAAGAAGGGGAGGGGCTGGAGCCTTACCTTGGTTATCGCGAACAGATGCAGGGGTATCTCTTTCTTGTCTCCTCGGTCTACTGGCGTTCAGCATGGAAGTATAAAAACCGTGCATTTCGCTACTGCCTGCTTGATGCGGGGCATATTCTCGGTGCCATAGAGGCGGCTGCACTGCTCAAACCGCATGCGACAATGGTACGCTATGACATGGATAGAGCTTCACTCAACCGGCTGTTTGGCTTTGAGAAGAGAGAGTGGTTCACTGCTGCTGCCGCTGTGGCAGTGCCCATGCGCGGCAGCAGTGTGACCCCTGTAGATTTTTCTCTGCCCTATGTGGAGGCGGCGGGAACGTTTGAATCTAATGAAACCATTGAGCGTGCCTATGAGGAGAGTACGGTGGTAAACGGCTGCAAAAGGGATGTGTGTGCGCCGCACTTTTCCTATAGAAAAGAGCAGTTGCAAGAAGCGATCTGTAAGCGCCGTTCACAGCGTGAGTTTTCTGCTGAAGCAATTACAAAGGGGCAGTTTGGTTATCTGATGGAAATCCTCTCTCAGCCGATACTAAGTGACTGCGAGGAGAGAGTAAACGTCTATGTCGTGGTCAACAGAGTGCTTGATATGCCTATAGGGCTTTACAGGGACGGTACCTATCTGAAATATGGTGATTTTAGCCATAAAGCCGGCTATCTCTGTCTGGAACAGTACAATCTTGCGACCCAGGGGGCATTAATCCTGTTTCTGACATCCTCCGGAGAAAACTATCAGGCACTCTACCAGAAAGCAGGTATTATAGGGCATAGGCTCTACATTGCAGCAGAATACCTTGGACTTGGCTGCTCAGGAATCGGAGCCTATTACGACGATGAGGTCAATACATTTTTGGAAAATGACGATATGATACTGTATGCTTTGGCGGTGGGAAGATAGTTCAGATAATTTGAACTCTATTATAAGATAATTAAATATTATAATAGAGTTAATTTTATGTTATAATAACAAAAATTTTAAAGGAGTTGCTATGAGTAGACTACCATGGTGGGTAGGCGGCATTTTAATGGCCGGCCTGTTGTTAATGACATTTTCGGTTTTTGGTGCGGACAGACCGCTTGGTGCATCGACGTATGTACCTTATTTTGCCGGACTAGTGTTCGATCTTGATCCCAAGAAATACACATATCTTGAACATATCAAAAACCCTGGTGCCTGGGAGGGAGTTATGCTGCTTGGTGCCCTCTTTGGCGGCTTTGTTACATCCGTTTTCATTACCAAGAGTTTCCGCTTTTCGCTGATTCCGACAGGATGGAAGAAGTACAAGAACAATTCTGTACTCTCCCGTCTTCTGTGGAGTTTCGTTGCAGGATTTGTGATGATCATCGGTGCACGTATGGCAGGAGGATGTACTTCGGGACATTTCATGTCAGGCATGAGCCAGATGGCGATCTCTTCGATGATCTTTGGTACTGTGGTAATGATTGCACTGGTCATTACCGGAAGATTCTTTTACAATGTGAAGGATAAGTAATGGATATTATTGTTAAAACAGCCGGTGACGATTTTGCATCACGTATGGCACAGATGTTCGAAACTGTAATTCATGAAGGGCACGGCTCTTTGGTGCTGGTTTTCCTTATAGGTGTCATTTTTGGGGGTATCATTCAGTATACCCGTGTGGACAAGTTTGAAAAAATTGCAGGGTTTGCAATGCTCAAAGACACCATTGTCCCCAAAATGCTTTTCCTGACAGTCGGACTTGCAAGTATCGGACTCTATTTTATGGTGGAAGCCGGATATGCCCATTATCATATTAAACCTATTATGTGGTCTGGTTTGATTATCGGCGGTACACTTTTTGGTATTGCGATGGCGATTTTCGGCAAGTGTCCCGGTACAGGGCCTGTTTCGATTGCAGAAGGGCGTATTGATGTGCTTGTCGGTGCTATTGGTGGTCTGTTTGGCGGATTGGTCTTTACATTGTACTACAGTGACTTTTTCAAACCGTTGATGGGTGACAGTGCCGGCAAGTTAACGCTTCCGAGTTTTTTCCCGGGGCATGAACACCTTGTGGTGCTTATTTTCGGTATTGTGGTCACGATTATTGCCATCGTGATTCCCAAAAGAGAATTTTATGATGAAGCAGATCTGGAAAAATTGCCTCCTGAAGAGCGCCCGGATCTCAAAGAGGTACACTAAACCCGAAAACGATACTGCATCTCCTCCAGGGCACTACGTACCTGGTCGGGGATGTCTCCCTGAAACTCCAGAGCATCGTCGCGTACCGTACCTCCCGTACCAAGTCTTTTTTTCAGTTGTTTCATGAGTGTCTGCAGGTCGGCCTTTGCAATATGAAAAGGTTTGACGATAGTCACTGCTTTTCCCCGGCGTTTCTCTTTTGACAGATACAGCCGATGTTTCTCAGGCGGTGTATTTGTTACATCTTCGGTTTTATTTTGTGTTGCTTTATTGTCAGCTTCCCACCCTTCTCCCAGGTCAGCGCCCATTTCAAACAGGTTTTTTTTCATAATGTACTCCAGTTTGTATCAAATAGTAATCCCAGTATGACATAGATAAAAAGCAAAATAACCATTGTCCAGTAAAGTGTCTCTTCACTTGGGAGTTTCATTTATACCTCAATATCGTAAATGATTTCAGTTTTATGCTTTTTTGTCTGTATCTCTGCAATGGTTAAGCCGTTGATAGGCAGCTTCATGAAATCATCTATGGATGCTACCCCCGCATTGGCGATTTCGCGTAACACAATACCCCGATACGCTTTTGCCCAATGGCTGACAACTTTACCCTCTTTGATAAACTTCAAGGTGGTGTAGGGTTTGGCAGGCTTGTAGAATTTGTCGTAAAAGCCTGCGCGCAGGTCAAGGATCTCTTCATTTTCAAGATATGCATCCATTAAAAGAGCCCCATGCTCATGGTAATACTTTTCTACCCTGATGTCACCCACAGCGGCCCCCTGCTTAAGGCGGTATTCGGGAATGAGGTCATCGGCACGCAGAAAACCGAAAAGATTGGAGTTGAGGATGACATGGCTGTCTACATACGTTTTGGCATCGTCATCGAGTGTCTCATAGCTTAGATGGTCGAACGCTACACCGGTATAACGTTCAATGGCCTTCATGGCAGGTTCGTGAATAATATCCTTGATATGCGCCTTAATATCATTTTCTTTTTTGAGACCAAACATGTATGAAAGTTCAGTCATATCACCACGCTGTAGAATATTGATGTAGGTATGCAGCAGCTTTGTGCGCCATGGAAGCAGAGGTTTAAAAAGCAGTGCATCCAGCCGAAAGGGTGCTTCACCGCCGCTGCGCTTTGTCTCACTCGGAGCCAAAAGAATCTTCATTGGGTACCTTTCGTAAATACATAGGAATTGGTCAAATTGTAGTATGAAAGTGATAAAAAAAGGTTTTTTTTGCTTTTTTTTCAAAAAATACTTGACATTTAAAAACATTTTGTCTATAATTCCCGTCCATTTTGAGTGTAAGTGCTTAAAATGATGGTGCTGGTGTAGCTCAGTTGGTAGAGCAGCTGATTTGTAATCAGCAGGTCGGGGGTTCAAGTCCCTTTACCAGCTCCATAATAATTATCAGTGTTTGACCAGTAAAAGACAGACATTTTACGTGGTGAGTTACTCAAGTGGCCAACGAGGGCAGACTGTAAATCTGCTGGCTTTCGCCTTCGGAGGTTCGAATCCTCCACTCACCACCATGTTAAGTCACATAAACGACGCGGGAGTAGCTCAGTTGGCTAGAGCGTCAGCCTTCCAAGCTGAGGGTCGCGGGTTCGAGTCCCGTCTCCCGCTCCATAAACTGGGAGCTGTGTGAATTATGTACTTAATAGAAATTACTTCACATAAATAGCTTTCCAAATACCATTTCATCCATCTGTAACGACTATGTTAAGAGGATTATATTCGCCCATATGGCTCAGGGGTAGAGCACTTCCTTGGTAAGGAAGAGGTCGTGAGTTCAAGTCTCACTATGGGCTCCAGAACCAGATATGGACAAAAGTGTTACATACTTGTAACAGTTCTGTCCATATAGGTTAAGATGTTTTGGCTATAATACTGCCTTTAAATCAACAATTTAAGCTAGGAGAAAAGCATGGCTAAAGAAAAATTCGAACGTACGAAACCGCACGTTAACATCGGTACTATCGGTCACGTTGACCATGGTAAAACCACTCTTACTGCTGCAATTACCGCTGTACTTGCAACAAAGAACGAAACTGCAATGATGGACTACGATCAGATCGATAACGCTCCAGAAGAGAGAGAAAGAGGGATTACGATCGCGACTTCTCACGTTGAGTACGAAACTGAGAACAGACACTACGCACACGTTGACTGTCCAGGTCACGCCGACTACGTTAAAAACATGATTACAGGTGCTGCTCAGATGGACGGTGCGATCCTCGTTATCGCTGCTACTGACGGACCAATGGCTCAGACTCGTGAGCACATCCTTCTTTCCAAGCAGGTAGGTGTACCATACATCGTTGTATTCCTGAACAAAGAAGATCAGCTTGATGATGAAGACAAAGAAGAGATGCTCGAACTGGTTGAAATGGAAGTTCGTGAACTGCTTTCTGAGTATGACTTCCCGGGTGATGATACACCAATCGTAGCTGGTTCTGCGTTCCAGGCACTTGAAGAAGCAAAAGCCGGTACACTCGGACCATGGTCTGAAAAGATCATCGCTCTTATGGATGAAGTAGACAACTACATTCCAGAGCCTAAGCGTGAGACTGACAAAGACTTCCTGATGCCTATCGAAGACATCTTCACTATTCAGGGACGTGGTACAGTTGTTACCGGTAAAGTTGACCGTGGACAGGTATGTGTTGGTGACGAAGTTGAAATCGTTGGTCTTAAAGACACTATGAAAACAACTGTTACCGGTGTTGAAATGTTCCGTAAGGAAATGGACTGTGGTATTGCAGGTGACAACTGTGGTGTTCTTATCCGTGGTATCGGTAAAGAAGAAGTACAAAGAGGTATGGTTCTCTGTAAACCAGGTTCAATCACTCCTCACACCAAGTTCGAAGCAGAAGTTTACGTACTGACAAAAGAGGAAGGTGGTAGACATACACCATTCTTCAACAACTATAGACCTCAGTTCTATGTACGTACAACAGACGTTACCGGTTCAGTACAGCTTCAGGAAGGTACTGAAATGGTTATGCCAGGTGACAACGTTAAAATCGACGTTGAACTTATCGCACCAATCGCTCTCGAAGAGGGTACAAGATTCGCTATCCGTGAAGGTGGTAGAACTGTTGGTGCGGGTGTTGTTTCTAAGATCATTGCTTAAGACAACTTTGCGGGAGGCTTTGCCTTTCGCAGCCCTTACAATTAGGAGATAACCATGAGAGAAACTGTTCACCTAGGATGTGAGAAGTGTACAAGACGTAACTATCACACAACAAAGAACAAAAAAACGACAACAGAAAAACTTGCATTGAAAAAATACTGTAAGTGGTGTAAAGAGCACACTGTTCATAAAGAGATGAAGCTGTAAGGTTTCACTCTTTTCTTTAGGCCAATAGCTCAGTTGGTAGAGCACTGGTCTCCAAAACCAGGTGCCGGGGGTTCGAGTCCCTCTTGGCCTGCCATAACAAAGGTAAACATACTATGGGAAAATTTTCAACATTTATCGCAAATGCAAGAGCAGAACTGCATAAAGTAATATTTCCAACCAAAGTACAGGTAAGACAAGCATTTTTAGCAGTTGTTCTCGTAGTAACTGTCATTTCAATATTTTTAGCATTGGTTGATCTTATGATGTCAGCCATCGTAGCTTCAGTTTTATAATTAGGACATACAATGGCATTTCAGTGGTATGCAATTCAAACATATGCAGGCAGTGAACAGGCTGTTAAAAGAGGTATTGAGCAGCTTGCAAAAGATTACGGTATCGAAGATAAAATCGAGCGAATCGTTGTTCCTACCGAAGAGGTCATCGAAGTTAAAAATGGCGAAAAGAAAATTACCGAACGTACACTCTATTCAGGGTATGTATTTGCACAGATAGACCTGGATACTGATCTGTGGCACAAGATTCAGTCTTTGCCGAAAGTATCTAGATTTATCGGTGAACAAAAAACACCAACCCCTCTTACTGAAGCGGACATCAAAGTGATCCTCGACAAGATGGAGCAGAAACAGGCTCCTCGTCCGAAGGTGGATTTCGAAACAGGCGAAATGGTACGTATTATCGACGGGCCGTTTGCAAACTTTACCGGTATGGTCGAAGAGTATGATCTCGATCACGGAAAACTGAAGTTGAACGTTTCGATCTTTGGTAGAAACACACCAGTTGAAATTCTCTATACTCAGGTAGAGAAGATCATTTAAGACCTTTATGGTCAAATCACACAAAGGAAGAACAGTATGGCAAAGAAAATAGCTGAAAAGTTTAAAATGATGATCCCTGCGGGTCAGGCTAACCCATCACCACCAGTTGGGCCGGCACTCGGTCAGCGTGGTGTCAACATTATGGAATTCTGTAAAGCATTCAATGAAAAGACAAAAGATAAAATGGGCTTCAAAATCCCTGTTATTGTTACTGTCTATACTGACAGAAGCTTTACATTTGAAACCAAGCAGCCGCCTGCTTCAGACCTGATCCTCAAGGCAGCAGGACTGAAAAAAGGTACAGATAACCCTCTTCTGAACAAAGTCGGTTCAATTACAAAAGCGCAGCTTGAAGAGATCATCGATCAAAAGATTGCGGATCTCAATACAACTGACAGAGAAGCAGCGGCAAGAATCCTTGCAGGAAGCTGTAGAAGTATGGGTGTAGAGATCGTAGACTAATTATCTACTTTGAAACAATCACAACCACATGATTTAAAAGATGTGGGAGCATAGAAAGCGGAGAAAACAATGGCAAAGAAACTTAGCAAAAGAAGAGAAGCACTTCTTAAAAAAATCGATCCGACTAAAAAATACAGTGTAGATGAAGCAATGGCTACACTTAAAGAACTTAAATCTGCAAAATTCGACGAAACTGTTGAAGTGGCACTGAATCTGAATGTTGACCCAAGACATGCTGATCAAATGGTAAGAGGGTCTGTTGTTCTTCCTAATGGAACGGGTAAAAACGTCAGAGTTGCCGTATTTGCAAAAGATGCAAAAGCAGATGAAGCAAAAGCAGCCGGTGCTGATCTGGTCGGTTCAGATGAACTGATTGAGCAGATTCAGGCAGGGAACATCGATTTCGATATCGTTATCTCTACGCCTGATATGATGGGTGTTCTTGGTAAAGTAGCAAGAATCCTAGGACCAAAAGGACTGATGCCTAACCCTAAGACAGGTACTGTTACTATGGACGTTGCAAAAGCAGTTGAGAATGCAAAAGGCGGACAGGTAAACTTCCGTGTTGACAAAAAAGGTAACATCCATGCAGGTATCGGTAAAGTCTCTTTTGATACAGAAAAGATCAAAGAGAACTTCAACACCTTTATGGAAGCGATCAACAAAGCAAAACCTGCATCTGCAAAAGGCAGATACATCACCAACGCGGCTGTATCTCTGACTATGAGCCCGTCAGTGACACTTGACACTGCTGAAGTGATGGATATCAAGTAAGACGTATGTACGAAGGTGATTCCTTCGTACAGGCTAATTTTCATCGGTAAAAGTACGCTTTTACGGCTGAAGACTTAGGTCTTGATCTTAGACTGAAGATAACGGGGGCGTAAGCTTAATTAGTCTGGTAGAAATACCGGGCGAGTACCTTGGGTACACCCTGTTTGAAGGTCGGAAGGAGTAGAAATGACTAGAGCTAGAAAAGAAGAACTTGTAGCAGAGATGACTGAAGCGTTTAAAGACGCTGGTGCTATCATCGTCTGTGATTACAAGGGTATGACTGTTGAAGATCTCGAAACTGTGCGTAATATGGCACGTGAAGAGGAGACAAAAGTCAAGGTCATCAAGAACAGACTGGCTGCGATCGCATTGGAAAATGCAGGATGTGAGCCGGTTGATTTCAAAGATACCAACCTTGTAATCTGGGGTGATACTCAGGTATTGCCTTGTAAGATTGCTGATAAAGCGGCTACACAGTTCAAAGAACACTTTTCGATTAAAACAGGTTTGATCGAAGGTAAAGTTGCGTCTATGGAAACCATCAACGCGATGGCAAAACTTCCAACAAGAGACGAACTGCTTGGTATGCTTCTCAATGTTTGGAATGCACCAATTACCAACTTTACTATCGGCTTGAAAGCGCTTGCTGAGAAAAAAGAATCAGAAGAGGCTTAATGTGGGGTGAGAGCCGCACGGCTCTTTTGACAAGAGGAAACTCTTGGTAAAATCTGAAAAAATTGTTCATAAAAGGAAAAAACTATGGCAACAACTAAAGAAGATGTATTAGAATTTATTTCTAACCTTTCTGTACTTGAGCTTTCTGAGCTTGTAAAAGAATTCGAAGAAAAATTTGGCGTAACTGCACAGGCAACTGTCGTTGCTGCAGGTGGTGCCGGCGGTGCTGCTGAAGCTGAAGAGGAGCAAACTGAGTTCAACGTTGTTCTGACTGATGCAGGCCCTAAAAAGATCAACACTATTAAAGTTGTAAGAGCGATCACAGGTCTTGGACTGAAAGAAGCGAAAGCTGCTGTTGAAGATACTCCGTCTGTTCTTAAAGAAGGTGTTTCTAAAGAAGAAGCAGAAGAGCTTAAAAAACAGATCGAAGAAGCTGGTGCTTCTTGTGAGCTGAAATAAGGCTTCAAGCTTTGTTAGAAGAGGGTTTCGTGCCCTCTTTATGTGTTACCCAACTGCCTCGGGTACAGCGATAAACTATTCGGAGACATTTCATACCCTCCTCTAATAGTTTCTTAGTGTGCCTGATCTGAACCTTTGTTCTGTGTTCAATATTAGACGTCTGAAACAAACGACAACCATTCATAACCAACCATCACCATAAGGATAAACATGTTAAATTCTTTGCATTCTGGTAACAGACTCCGCGTCGACTTTTCCAAGACACCCAGAGAAATAGAGATTCCCAACCTGCTCCAGCTTCAGCAAAAGAGTTACGAAGACTTTCTTATGCTTGGCGAAAGAGACCGCAAAAGCTCTACGCTCGAGAAAGTTTTCCGTTCTGCCTTCCCAATTCATGACCAGCAGAACCGTCTGACCCTGACATACAAAAACTCAGAAATCATCAAACCGAAATATACGGTAAGAGAGTGTATGGAAAGAGGGCTTACCTATGCTGTTTCCCTGAAAATGAATATCGAACTGATCATCTGGAACCGTGATGAGAAGACCGGTGAGAAGCTTGACCCAAAAGAGATCAAGCAACAGGCGGTTTTTGTCCGTGATATTCCTTTGATGACAGACAGAACGTCATTTGTTGTCAATGGTGTTGAAAGGGTTATTGTCAACCAGCTGCACAGAAGCCCCGGTGTTATTTTCAAGGAAGAAGAAGGCACAACTGTTAATTCAAGTCTGCTCTATTCGGCACAGATTATCCCTGACCGCGGTAGTTGGCTTTATTTTGAATATGATGCAAAAGATATTCTTTATGCACGTATCAACAAAAGAAGAAAAATTCCGGTCACTATTCTGTTCAGAGCACTTGACTACTCCAAAGATGATATTGTCAAACTTTTCTATCCGACCAAAGAGATCAAAATCAAAGATAACCGTTTCCTCGTTAAATTTGATCCGAATGACTTTAGCGGACGTGCCGAGTATGATGTCAAAGATATGGATGGTAATGTCGTTGTCAGTGCCGGTAAACGATTGACGAAGAAAAAAGCGCAAAAGCTTATTGAAGAGGGCTTGGAGTGGATCGAGTATCCGCTGGATGTTCTCATGGAACGTCATCTTGCCTCACCGGTTATTGACCAGGAGAGCGGTGAAGTTCTGTATGATGTTGTAACACCGCTGGATGAAGTAAAACTGAAAAAGATGATCGAACAGGGTATTGATACCATTGAGATCATCAATGACCTTGCAGAAGGTACCGACAAGTCGATCATTAATGCCTTCATTGCTGATCAGGAGAGCCTGAGACTGCTCAAGCAGACAGAAGAGATTGACGATGAGAATGTACTTTCGGCTATTCGTATCTACAAGGTAATGAGACCGGGTGAACCGGTTACTCCTGAAGCGGCAAAGACTTTCCTCAAGCAGCTTTTCTTTGACCCTGAGCGTTACGACCTGACACAGGTTGGTCGTATGAAGATGAACCATAAATTGGGTCTTGACGTACCGGAGTATGCAACGGTACTGACTGCCAATGACTTGATCAATACCGTCAAATACCTTATCAAGGTCAAGAACGGTCAGGGGCATATCGATGACCGTGACCACCTTGGAAACAGACGTATCCGTGCCATCGGTGAATTGCTTGGAAACGAGTTGCATAACGGTCTTATCAAGATGCAAAAGGCGATCAAGGATAAGATGACAACCATTTCCGGATCGCTCGATGAACTGATGCCGCATGATCTTGTCAACTCCAAGATGATCACCAATACGATCCTTGAGTTTTTCTCAAGCGGTCAGCTTTCACAGTTTATGGATCAGACGAACCCGCTTTCTGAAGTGACGCATAAAAGACGTCTCTCCGCGCTGGGTGAAGGCGGTCTTGTCAAAGAGCGTGCCGGATTCGAAGTGCGTGACGTTCACCCGACTCACTACGGGCGTATTTGTCCTATTGAAACACCGGAAGGTCAGAACATCGGTCTGATCAACACGCTGGCAACCTATGCGAAAGTCAACGACCACGGCTTCATCGAAGCACCATACAAGGTGGTCAAAGACGGCAAGGTGACTGACGAGATCGTCTATGTCACTGCAACGCAGGAAGAGGACAAGTGTATCGCACCGGCTTCAACGAAAGTCGATGAGAACGGGTACATCGTTGAAGACCTGATCGAGACACGGCTCAATGGAAACATTGAGTTGAATGACAGAAGCAGGGTCAACCTGATTGACATCTCCCCATTGATGATTTCCGGTTCTGCGGCAGCACTCATTCCGTTCCTTGAACACGATGATGCAAACCGTGCCCTGATGGGATCGAACATGCAGCGTCAGGCAGTACCTCTGCTCAAGACTGAGGCTCCGGTTGTAGGTACAGGTATGGAAGCGATCGTCTCCCGTGATGCATGGGAAGCTGTCAAAGCAAAGCGTGCCGGTAGAGTGGAAAAAGTAGATGCGAACAGCATTTATATCATGGGTGAAGATGAAACAGGCGTCTTCATTGACCACTATCCACTTGAGAAGAATATGCGTACCAACCAGAATACCACCTTTACTCAGACGCCTATCGTCAAGCTTGGTGATGAGATCAAAGCTGGTCAGGTGATCGCTGATGGTGCGAACATGGATCAGGGTGAACTTGCCATCGGTAAGAACATTATGGTTGCCTTTATGCCTTGGTACGGATACAACTATGAGGATGCGATCATTGTTTCTGAAAAGATCATCCGTGAAGATACTTTCACGTCTGTGCATACCTACGAAAAAGAGGTAGAAGCGCGTGAACTCAAGCACGGAACGGAAGAGATTACAAGAGACATTCCAAATATCCGTGAAGATGAACTGCTGCACCTCGATGAGAGCGGTATCGTCAAGATCGGTACCTATGTGAAACCGGGAATGATCCTGGTTGGTAAGGTCTCACCAAAAGGTGAAATCAAACCGACACCGGAAGAGCGACTGCTGCGTGCGATTTTTGGAGAAAAAGCGGGTCATGTGGTCAACAAATCACTTTACTGTCCTGCTTCTATGGAAGGGGTTGTTGTCGATATCAAAGTCTTTACCAAAAAAGGTTATGAAAAAGATGCACGTGCGATCCAGGCATACGAAGAGGAAAAAGCGCAGCTTGACAGTGATCATCATGACCAGCTTTTGATGATCGACCGTGAAGAGATTCTCAGAATTTCACGCTATCTTTCCGAACAGCCGCTTGTCAAAGATGTTGCTATCGGTGAGACAGAGTATAAAGCCGGAGAGAAAATTCCTGAAGAGATCATCAAAGGGGTTAACCGTTTTGCACTCAGAGGTGTGGTACAGTCGTACAGCGACGAAGTACAAAACGAGTACGAATCACTGAAAAACTTCTTCCTTAAGCAGAAGAAACGTCTCAAGCAGGAGCATGAAGAGAAGCTCTCGATCCTTGAGAAAGACGATATTCTCCCTTCAGGGGTTACCAAACTTGTCAAAGTCTATATCGCAACCAAGCGTAAACTGAAAGTCGGGGACAAAATGGCAGGGCGTCACGGAAACAAAGGTATTGTCTCCAACATTGTTCCTGAGATTGATATGCCGTATCTTGAAGACGGTCGTCCGGTTGAGATCATCCTCAACCCGCTGGGGGTACCTTCACGTATGAACATCGGACAGATTCTCGAAGTACACCTTGGACTCGTCGGTAAACGTCTGGGTGAACAGATTCAGGAGATGTTCGACAACCAGACTGAGACGTTCATTCAGGATCTTCGTGCGAAGATGATCGAGATTGCAGATGTTGCGAAGCTGATGAATGCAAAAGAGACACTTGGCAACATGAGTGACGAAGAGCTTCTGAAGTATGCCAGAGACTGGGCAAAAGGCGTGAAGTTCGCTGCACCGGTCTTCGAAGGTGCAAACCAGGCAGAGTTCGAGAAGCTCTTTGAACTTGCCAAGATCGACAGTGACGGAAAGATGACACTGTATGACGGGAAAACCGGTGAGAAGATGATCGAACGTGTCAACGTCGGATATATGTATATGCTGAAACTGCATCACCTTGTTGATGAAAAAGTTCACGCACGTTCTACCGGACCATACTCGCTTGTTACACAGCAGCCGGTCGGTGGTAAAGCACTCTTCGGTGGCCAGCGATTCGGTGAGATGGAAGTATGGGCACTGGAAGCCTACGGTGCGGCACATGTCCTCAAAGAGATGCTGACAATTAAGTCGGACGATGTTGAAGGTAGAGCAAGAGCCTACAGAGCGATCACCAAAGGTGAATCGGTACCGGAGTCCGGTGTACCGGAGACAATGTTCGTACTGACCAAAGAGCTGCAGGCGCTTGGTTTGGATGCGCAACTGTTTGAAGAGAAAAAAGAAGTGGAGAGTGAAGATGAGTAACGAAATATTGGAACACCTGGTACCGATCGACCTGAACAGTGACGAGAGACCACAGGATATTGCAGCCCTTCAACTGAAGGTTGCAAGTCCGGAGAAGATTCTTTCGTGGAGTTACGGTGAAGTCAAAAAGCCTGAAACGATCAACTACAGAACCCTCAAGCCTGAGCGTGACGGACTTTTCTGTGCGAAGATTTTTGGACCGATCAGAGACTATGAGTGTCTGTGTGGAAAATACAAGAAGATGCGTTACAAGGGCGTGGTCTGTGAAAAGTGTGGTGTTGAAGTTACAACATCGAAAGTCAGACGTAACCGCATGGGTCACATTGATTTGATCGCACCGGTTGCACACATCTGGTATGTTTCTTCCCTGCCTTCACGTATCGGTACGCTTCTCGGTGTCAAAATGAAAGACCTTGAGCGTGTACTGTATTATGAAGCGTATATTGTCAAGACACCCGGTGAAGCAAGTTACGACAATGAAGGACTTCATCCTCTGCAAAAATATGATGTGCTCAATGAGGAGCAGTATCAGCAGATTTCATCACGTTTTGCTGATACGGGTCTGGATGCACGTATGGGTGGTGAGATCGTTCAGGAACTGCTGGCTGAACTTGACCTTGTCGAAATGTTCTCGCAGCTGAAAGAAGAGATCGCCGCAACCAAGTCGGAAGCGAAGAGAAAAACGATCGTTAAAAGACTGAAGGTCATTGAAGCATTCCTGCATTCAGGAAACCGTCCGGAGTGGATGATGCTGACACAGCTGCCGGTACTCCCGCCGGATCTGCGTCCGCTGGTAAGCCTTGACGGCGGAAAATTTGCCGTTTCAGATGTGAATGACCTCTATCGACGTGTCATCAACCGTAACCAGCGTCTGAAGCGTCTGGTGGAACTCGATGCACCGGAAATTATTGTTCGTAACGAAAAGCGTATGCTTCAGGAAGCGGTCGATGCACTCTTTGACAACGGCCGTAGAGGCAATGCGGTCAAGGGTGCCAACAAACGTCCTCTCAAATCACTCTCAGAAGTGATTAAAGGTAAGCAGGGACGTTTCCGTCAAAACCTGCTCGGTAAGCGTGTTGACTTCTCGGGACGTTCTGTTATTGTTGTCGGACCGGATCTTAGAATGGATCAGTGTGGTCTGCCCAAGAAAATGGCGATTGAGCTCTTCAAACCGCACCTGATGGCGAAACTTGAAGAGAAGGGGTATGCAACAACACTGAAGCAGGCCAAGAAGATGATCGAGCAGCAGGTCAATGAAGTGTGGGAATGTCTTGAAGAGGTGGTTGAGAACTACCCTGTTCTGCTTAACCGTGCACCGACACTGCACAAACTCTCTATTCAGGCCTTCCACCCAAGACTGATCGAGGGTAAAGCGATTCAGCTGCACCCGCTTGTCTGTGCGGCATTCAACGCCGACTTCGATGGTGACCAGATGGCTGTTCACGTACCGCTTTCTGATGAAGCTGTGGCTGAAGCAAAAGTATTGATGCTTGCATCGATGAACATTTTGCTGCCGGCATCGGGTAAAGCGATTGCGGTACCATCTCAGGATATGATTTTGGGTCTTTACTATTTGACACTCGAGAAGAACGATGTCAAAGGTGAGCACAAACTTTTTGCCAACGTTGAAGAGGTAGAGATTGCCTTTAACCAGTTGGCACTGGATCTGAATGCACGTATCAGAACCATTATTGATGGACGCATTGCAACCTCGACGGCAGGGCGGTTGATCCTTAAGTCGATCATCCCTGACTATGTTCCAGAAAAATACTGGAACAAAGTACTGAAGAAAAAAGATATCGGTGCCCTTGTAGACTACATCTACAAAGAAGGCGGTGTGTCTGAGACAGCAAGTTTCCTTGATAACCTCAAGGATATGGGTTTCAAATATGCAACCAAAGTCGGTGTTTCTATCTCGATAGACGATATCAAGATTCCTCCGGTAAAAGGGGAGATTGTCAGCAAGGCAAAAGAAGAAGTCAAAGAGATCCAGCGACAGTTTGCAGCTGGACTTCTGACAGATCAGGAACGCTACAACAAGATTATCGACATCTGGACTGATGCGAACAATGCCATTGCCGAAGCACTGATGGATCTGATTAAAAAAGACAAAGACGGATTCAACTCTGTACATATGATGGCGGACTCCGGTGCGAGGGGTTCAGCAGCACAGATCAGACAGCTTTCGGGTATGCGTGGTCTGATGGCCAAGTCTGACGGATCGATCATTGAAACACCGATTACATCGAACTTCCGTGAGGGTCTGAACGTACTTGAGTACTTTATTTCAACCCACGGAGCGCGTAAAGGTCTTGCCGATACCGCGCTGAAGACGGCGAATGCCGGATACCTGACCAGAAAGCTGATCGACGTTGCACAAAATGTCAAGATCTCTATGGCTGACTGTGGTACCCATGAAGGGGTTGAAGTTTCCGATATCGTTGTGGGTAACGAAATGATCGAGCCGCTTGCAGACAGGATTTACGGACGTGTACTTGCCGAAGACATCATCGATCCTATCACCAACGAAGTACTGGTTTCTGAAGGTACAATGATCGATGAAGAGACTGCCAAGCGCGTACAGGAAGCCGGTGTCCGCTCCGTTGTGATGAGAGCACCGTCAAGCTGTAAAGCACCAAAAGGTATCTGTGCGAAATGTTACGGACTGAATATGGCCGACAACAAAATGGTCAAACCGGGTGAAGCGGTCGGTGTCATTGCGGCACAGTCGATTGGTGAGCCGGGAACACAGCTGACACTGCGTACCTTCCACACCGGTGGTACGGCAACGGCAGGTAAAGAGGAGCGTCAGGTCATTGCGACACAGGAAGGTTTTGTACGCTACTACAACCTCTCTGTTTATAAAAACAGTGAAGGTCAGCTGATTGTAGCCAACCGAAGAAACGCAGGTGTTCTACTGGTTGAACCGAAGATCAAAGCGATCACAAAAGGTAAGGTATCTATCGTCGTCACACACGATGAGTATGTTATTTCTGTACAATCCGATGGTACAGAAGAGGTTAGATACAACCTGAGAAAGTCTGATGTTGCCAAATCCAATGAGCTTGCCGGTGTCGCAGGTAAACTGGAAGGGAAACTCTTCCTGCCGCTCAACGACGGTGATATGGTTGAAGAGGGTGACTCCATTGTTGAAGTCATTAAAGAAGGATGGTCTGTACCAAGCCGTATCCCATTCGCGTCAGAATTGAAAGTCGAAGATGGGGCACCTGTAACACAAAATGTACATTCGGATGCAAGAGGTACCGTGAAATTCTTCCTCCTCAAGGGAGACTACCTGGAAGCACATGAAGGTGTGAAATCGGGTGATAAAGTTGAAGAGAAGGGTCTCTTTGCTGTGATCGTTGACGAGAACAACCGTGAAGCGGCACGTCACTACATTTCAAGAGGTTCTGTTCTTCATGTAGACAACAATGCCAAAGTTGAGCGTGGTGACATTCTTTCCGCACCGGAAGTGGCAACACAGGTTGTCATTGCAGAATGGGATCCGTATTCAGAGCCGATCATTGCTGAGCAGAAGGGTACGGTGAAGTTTGAAGATATTATTCCGGGAGTGACTGTTGTCGAACAGTTTGACGAAGTAACCGGAGATACCAGACTGGAGCTTAACGAGCATATCCCTGCCGCCTATAAGCCCGCACTTGTACTGGCAACTGAATCTGGAGAGCTGATCCGTTATCAGCTTGATCCCAAGACAATTCTTTTTGTGACTGACGGTGCGGAAGTGAATATTGCCGATATCCTGGCAAAAACACCAAAAGCAGCGATCAAATCAAAAGATATTACCGGAGGTCTTCCAAGGGTCTCCGAACTCTTTGAAGCAAGACGTCCGAAAGATATTGCACTCATTGCACAGATTGACGGTGTGGTGAGCTTCGGTAAGCCGTTGAGAGGGAAAGAACGCCTGATTATTACGGGTGAAAACGGTCAGGTAACTGAGCAGTTTGTCGATAAAGGCAAGGCCGTATTGGTACATGCGGGTGAGTATGTCCATGCCGGTGAAAAACTGACTGACGGTACAGTTTCAAGCCATGATATCCTTGCAGCGCTGGGAGAAAAAGCACTCTATGAATATGTTGTTTCGGAAGTACAGATGGTTTACCGCCGTCAGGGGGTTAACATTTCCGACAAACACATCGAGATCGTCACTTCTCAGATGATGCGACAGGTGAAGGTTGTTGACAGCGGTGACAGTAACTTCATTGCCGGAGATATTGTTTCCAGACGTAAATTCCAGGAAGAGAACGAGCGTGTGATGAAGCTTGGCGGAGAACCTGCAATTGCCGAGCCGATGCTGGTAGGTATTACCCGTGCAGCGGTTGGTGCGGACTCCATTATCTCTGCAGCATCCTTCCAGGATACAACGAAAGTACTTACCTCTGCATCTATAGCAGGAACAGTTGACAAGCTCGAAGACCTGAAAGAGAATGTCGTTATTGGTCGTCTTATTCCAGTAGGAACGGGTATGGTCAATGAATCGGACATTATCATGCAGGCTGCCGAATAACAGGCACTTGTACTGCACCCCGCTTTTGACGGGGTGTGCATAACTCCCCCTTATAATTTCAGAAAAATCAAAGCATATTTCGATATAATACACCTCCATTTTTCTGTCGTTGCACAATTTCAGTGCACATAAAAAGTGTGTTGACATGGTGTAACAGCCAAGCAATTCAATTCGCTCACAGAGCAAAAACAACATTTAGAAAGGAAACGATTTGCCAACCATTAACCAGTTGATTCGTAAAGAACGTAAAAAGGTGATTAAAAAATCCAAATCACCAGCACTTGAGAGTTGTCCTCAAAGAAGAGGGGTATGTACAAGAGTATATACAACGACTCCTAAAAAACCAAACTCTGCTTTGAGAAAAGTAGCAAAAGTAAGACTGACATCAGGATATGAGGTGATCTCATACATCGGTGGTGAAGGTCACAACCTTCAGGAACACTCCATCGTCCTCGTACGTGGCGGTAGGGTTAAAGACCTTCCAGGGGTGAAGTATCACATTGTTCGTGGTGCACTCGATGCCTCAGGTGTTGCCAACAGAAAAGTGGCAAGATCCAAATACGGAACCAAGAGACCTAAGTAATCTAAGCGCAAAGCGTTTGGGTGAAGTTGCCGCGTAGGCGGAGCAGTAGGTTGAGTTTAGCTTAGTAATGGGCTTGAGCAGGTGTTCATCGTAATCCTTAGGGGATGACACTTGAGTAAATTACAATGATGCATAAACACGGTTAGCCGTGTGAGCCAACTGCTGAAGTTGACACAGCGTCAGCGTAGCAGACGAAGCTTTGCTTTGGATGCGTCATAAAATTGAAGAAAAAGGATATAGAGAATGAGAAGAAGAAAAGCTCCCGTAAGACCGGTACTGCCAGATCCAGTATACGGTTCAAAAGTACTGACAAAGTTTATCAACGCCGTTATGCTTGACGGTAAGAAAAGTGTTGCGCAAAAGGTTGTTTACTCTGCGCTTGAGAGAATTGAAGAAAAAACTGGCGAAAAAGCGATCGACGTATTCAACAAAGCGATGGATAACGTCAAGCCTGTTATGGAAGTCAAAAGCCGCCGTGTCGGTGGTGCTACCTACCAGGTGCCTATTGAAGTTAGACCTGTAAGACAGCAGTCTCTGGGGATCAGATGGATCGTCGATGCTGCGAGAAAAAGAAACGAAAGAACAATGATGGAGCGTCTGAGCAATGAGCTGATGGATGCTGCAACTGAGAAGGGTGCTGCTTTCAAGAAGAAAGAAGATACCTACAAAATGGCTGAAGCGAACAAAGCGTTCGCTCACTACAGATGGTAAGGAAGTAACGTATGCCTAGAAGTCATAAACTGGAAGACCTGAGAAACATCGGTATTGCCGCGCACATTGATGCCGGTAAAACAACAACAACAGAAAGAATCCTTTTCTATACAGGTGTTGAGCACAAGATCGGTGAAGTTCACGACGGTGCAGCGACCATGGACTGGATGGAGCAGGAGCAGGAGCGTGGTATTACCATTACTTCAGCTGCGACCACCTGTGAGTGGAGAGGCAAACAGATTAACATCATCGACACTCCGGGCCACGTTGACTTCACTATTGAAGTTGAGCGTTCAATGAGAGTACTTGACGGTGCGGTTTCCGTATTCTGTGCGGTCGGCGGGGTTCAGCCACAGTCTGAGACAGTATGGAGACAGCGTAACCGTTATGGTGTACCGTCAATCGTTTTTGTCAATAAAATGGACAGAACCGGTGCGGACTTCTTTGAAGTTGAAAGACAGATCCGTGACAGACTCAAGGGTAACCCTGTACCTGTTCAGCTGCCTATCGGTGCAGAAGACAACTTCGAAGGTATCATCGATCTCGTTAAAATGAAAGAGATCGTATGGGATGCTGAAGCGGCAATGGGTTCAGCATATCATGAGCAGGAGATCCGTGACGAACTTCGTGAGCAGGCTGAAGAGTACCGTGAAAAAATGATCGAAGAGATCTCTTCTTGTGAAGCCAACGAAGCGCTTATGGAAAAATACATGGAAGGCGAAGAGCTGACTATCGAAGAGATCATGAACGGTATCAAACAGGCGACGATCAACATGGAGATCGTTCCTATGACATGTGGTACAGCATTCAAAAACAAAGGTGTTCAGACACTGCTTGACGCGGTTGTTGATTTCCTTCCAGCACCAACAGAAGTACCACCGATTAAAGGTACATTGATGGATGACCCTGACACAGAAGTGATTGTCGAATCTACAGATGACGGTGAGTTTGCTTCACTGGCATTTAAAATTATGACAGACCCGTTTGTCGGTCAGTTGACATTCATCCGTGTTTACCGTGGATCACTCCAGTCAGGTTCTTACGTACTCAACTCAACAAAAGAGAAAAAAGAGCGTGTAGGTCGTATCATGAAAATGCATGCGATCAAAAGAGAAGAAGTTCCTGAAATCTATGCCGGTGAAATCGGTGCGGTTGTCGGACTGAAAAACACCACTACCGGTGATACACTCTGTTCTGAAAAAGACAAAGTGGTTCTTGAAAGAATGGATTTCCCGGATCCTGTTATCTCTGTTGCGGTTGAGCCTAAAACCAAGGCTGACCAGGAAAAAATGGGTATTGCACTTTCCAAGCTGGCTGCGGAAGATCCGTCTTTCCGTGTTTCTACTGACGAAGAGTCAGGTCAGACAATCATCTCCGGTATGGGTGAGCTTCACCTTGAGATCATTGTTGACCGTATGAAACGTGAATTCAAAGTTGAAGCGGAAGTAGGTGCACCTCAGGTTGCATATCGTGAAACAATCCGTAAAGCGGTTAACAAAGAATACAAGTATGCCAAGCAGTCTGGTGGTCGTGGTCAGTTCGGTCACGTTTACCTTAAACTTGAGCCGCTTGAGCCAGGTAGCGGATATGAATTTGTGGATGAGATCAAAGGTGGTGTTATTCCAAAAGAATTTATCGGGCCTGTTGACAAAGGTATCCAGGAAGCAATGCAAAGAGGTATCCAGGCAGGATATCCTGTAGAAGACGTCAAAGTAACCCTCTATGATGGTTCTTACCACGATGTCGACTCCTCTGAAATGGCATTTAAACTTGCCGGTTCTATGGGATTCCGTGAAGGTGCCAAAGAGGCAAATCCAGTGATCCTTGAGCCTATGATGAAAGTCGAAGTGGAAGTGCCTGAAGACTTCATGGGTGACGTAATCGGCGATATTTCCAAAAGACGTGGTAACGTTACGGGTATGGATGACAGAGCAGGTAACAAAATTGTTAACGCTTTCGTACCGCTTTCAGAAATGTTCGGTTACTCTACAGACCTGCGTTCTATGACACAGGGACGTGCGACATACGCGATGGAATTTGACCACTATGAGGAAGTGCCTCAGAATGTGGCGAAAGAGATCATAGAAAAGCGTAACAGCTAATCTTTCGCAGTATTTTACTGCAACTTTGAAGGAGTGGCTCAGTCATGTACTGGGCGTACACTCCTTCACCACAACCTTCAAATTTACAGCAAACTACAGCGAAATTTTTCTTAATGTACTTCCACTTGATAGGTACTGTAGGGTGCGAAATCTCGCACCATTGAAATACCTAATAATAACAATGGTTATGTCGATAAAAGGTCTGAAGGTGCGTGTTTACGCACCCTACACCATTTATGCTATAATGCCCCATGCAAAAAGAGATTAGCAGTACGAAAAATGAAAGTATAAGCGTATGAAAGTTGTAATTGATCTTATTGAAGATATTCGTGAATCAATTGGCAATGCAGAAGACTATGTTCTTACTGCAGGGCTTTTAAAAGAGGATACAAACGATTCTGACAGACTTATCTATGCCGGAGAAGCGAAACTGACATCGTTTCAGCTTGATGAGACAAAAAAGGCGTTGGTATTTGCCATTGAGAATAGTAACGGTGAGATTACGGTAGGAGAGGTCATTCCGCCGCTTCTGATAGCCGATATGGATGTGATGATGTATGAGGTCAGGGTGAACGTCAATGCACAATACAGTGACATGGAAGTGGTGGGGTTTGGTAAAAATGATGAAGCGCAGCGTTACGTGCTCTTCATCAAGATATAGCTCTATGCGTAAACAGACTCTTTGCCGAACTCTTTGGCAAGCAGGGCATAAAAGAGTGCTCTGTACTTGTTTCTGTTTGATGTACCCATTTTCTCACAGACAGATTTGATGGCATCATCGAGTTTGTCTGAATCTTCCAGACCAAGTTTTTTGATCAGAAAGTTCTTTTTGACTGTTTCAAGCTCACTGCTGTCTGAACAGGAGACTGTTTCGGCATCCTTGTTGTGGATGGATGGTCCAAGCCCTTTGGTGACTGCTGCTACATATGCATCATCCAGTCCTAGGTTGAGGTCTTTTGCGGCTTTGGTATAAAGTGCGATTTTTTCATCAAGTTTGCTCATTTCTCTTCCTTTGGTTAATGTACACTTTATTATAGCTATAAATTATTGTTAGGTCAAATGACGCGGATTTTGTGCAAAAAGGATCCAGTTGAGGCTGATGCGGTGTGTTTTACAAAAGTGCGCCAGTGCTTCGTAGGGAAGTTTGTTGCGCCGCTTGATAACAGCGAAGTATTGCGGGTCGAGGTTGAGTGCAAGTGCGACTTCCCTGTCTTTGATTTTAGTGCGCTGCGTCTGAAGCATCAGTACTTCACGTACCCGTCCCATGACATCTGTAAAAACGATCATACGACTCCTTTGGTATGGAATGGTGTATGATAGCAAGTTCAGAGGGCAGAGGCTTTTTTGATGTCAGATTGACATATTTTTACATCGTCTCCGAGTCAATGGTGATGACGGTATGGACATTGCCTCTGGGATTGAAGTCTGCTACAAGTTTCATTGATTTTGGCTGTAGCTTACTGTACAGGGTATCGAAAATCTCATTGGCGGAATTTTCATGTGAAATGTAACGGTACATAAAGGAATTGATGTAAAGCTTGAGCGCTTTAAGCTCGATGACTTTGCTGTCCGGAGTATAGGTAAGCGTCAGTTTTGCAAAATCAGGGTATCCTGAACGGGGACAAAGACACATAAATTCCGGCAGCTCGATATTGATCTCGTAACGCTTTTCATGTTCATTTGGCCAGTAATTTTCTTCTGCATTAATGTCAAACTCTCTAATCTCTTTTTCACCGTATTTCATTGGTTATCCTTTGTTGTATTTTTCTATAAGTTGTGTCTCACTCAGTGCGTTTGCGATACCAAATCCCTGCAGGTAGTCGATACCAAGGTGAATGAGTTCCTCTTTCTGTTTTTTCTTGTCCACCCATTTTGCAACAGTAGTAATATGAAGTTCTTTGGCCATCTGAATGAGGGATGTAAGCATGGCGCGGGTATGTTTCTCGTCAAGCTTTGTAACATAGTCGCGGTCAAACTGTACCAGGTCAAAGTCGAAATGTTTCATATATTCCATGGAAGCATTGGAGGAGCCGAAATTGTCAATAGCGATACGTACCCCTTTTGCACGGAAACGGTTAAGTGTTTTAAGGTAGCCGCTGAGATTGTGGTGTGTCTTGCGTTCATAAAGTTCGATAATAATACGTTTTGGATTGACACCGAGATCTTCCAGCTTTTCAAAGAATGCCTCTTGGAACGATTCGTCACGTAAAGAGAACGGTGAAAGATTGAAAGAGAGTGAGATACCCTCATCAATAAGAGGAAGCAGAGCCAGCACATGTTCAAGCAGTGCCATATCGTATGTCCTGCCAAGTCCGAGCCGATTGATGACAGGGAGATAGATACGCGGCAGTATCTCTCCGCTTTGGGGTGTCTTGAGTCTGGCGGAGACTTCATAGATATCGACCGTGTCGGTATGGGTATTCAGCAGTGGTCTGAAAGAGAGTTGCAATGAACGTTTCTCAAGGGCAGTGGTAATGCACTGTTCGATTTCACTGAGTGCTTTGGAATCACTGATAATGTGTTTAGCCTTACTGGAGTTCCCTTCCTGTTTTCCCTGCATGGTAAGCAGGTCTTTAAGGTGTTGAATGTCTTTGGTAATATCCTCTCCGGTATTGGTAATAACAGAGAATGCGTAGTCGATCTCGATAGTGTCTATTGTATGGTTGTGTTCTATAAACGCTTTTAGCAGTGTTTCAATCTGTGGTGCTTCTTTTTCCAAAGCGACAATGAATTCTGCTCCATAACGCCTGGCAATGACTGCTTTTGGAAAACCGGCATGATGCAGTGTTTCATTCAGGCGGTGAATAAGCGTATAGAGCATTTTGTCAACTTCTTCTGTACTGTAGTTTTCATTGATTGTTGAAAGGTTTTTTACTACAAAAAGTACCAGGACTTTGGGGTGAAACTGTTCAAGTTTTTTGATAAAAGCACGTTCATTAAAACCTTGTGTGGTTTGATCCAAAAGACTCTCTTTGACACTGAGTTCCATCAGGAAGTAGATAAAATAGACCGTTACAAACAGCAGGCTTCCAAAGAGTACAGCGTTTTCAGTATCAAAAGAGATGCCATGATCCCGGAAAAAGATACTGTAAAAAACAAGAGAAATGAGCAGAACGACAGGAATCCCGGCACGCAGTGCCAGTTTAAAGCGTCGTTCGCGCTCTTCAAGTTCGGAGAGGAGCATTAGACATCCAGGTGTTTGACATCTTTTGCATGCTGTTCAATGTAATTACGACGCGGTTCGACTTCGTCACCCATGAAAAGGGTGAAGGTTTCGCTTGCTTCTTCCATATCGTTGATTTTTACTTGCAGCAGACTTCGGTTTTCCGGTGTCATTGTTGTTTCCCAGAGCTGTTCAGGGTTCATTTCACCAAGACCTTTGTAGCGTTGGATATACGCACCTTTTTTTGCATTGGCTTCGACCTGTGCGAAGAGCTCAAGCAGGTCTCTGTCTTTAAACTCATCGGTAATGTGTTCCTGGATCTTTTGGTGAATATGGATCGCTTCGTTGTAGTGCGGGTTGGTAAAGAGTACATCATCAATGATAAGTTCTTCAAGACCGTCGTTGGTCTGCACATAGTAGTGGAGACGATCGTCCGTTACCGAGCGGTTGAGGATGTTGTATCCAAGGTCAGTAATGTATTTTTCAATCGTTGCTGCCAGTGTTTTGTTGTCCGTTCCGACAATATCCGGATTTTCAATCATGTAACGAAGCACCTCGATCAGTGCGAAACGCTTTTCGATCTCTTTGAGGGTCATGCGGTAGTAGGCGACCAGTTTGAACAGGTCAATAAGGTCGTTACGCCCCATGGTCTCACTCTCAATCACATCGATTCCGTTTTCAATAAGAAAGTCATTGAGTGCTTTGTCGTCCTTGAGATAGGTTTCGTTTTTCCCTTTTTTGTAGCGGTAAAGCGGCGGTTGGGCAAGGTAGAGGTAGCCTTTTTCGATGATCGGGCGCAAAAAGCGGAAAAAGAAGGTCATCAGCAGTGTCTGGATGTGGCTTCCGTCGACATCCGCATCGGTCATGATGATGATTTTGTGATAACGCAGTTTTGCTTCGTCGAACTCATCGCCGATGCCGCATCCCATAGCTGTGATCATGTTTTTGATTTCATCAGATTTCAGGATTTTTTCAAGACGTGACTTCTCTACATTGAGGATTTTACCTTTCAGTGGCAGAATGGCCTGAAAGACACGGTCACGTCCCTGTTTTGCGGAACCGCCCGCAGAGTCACCTTCGACGAGGTAGATCTCTGAAATCTCCGGGTCTTTGCTTTGACAGTCTGCCAGTTTACCCGGCAGGGTACCGACACTCATGGAGTCCTTGCGCTTGACGAGGTCACGTGCACGCTTGGCAGCGTCACGCCCTTTGGCAGCCAGAAGTACCTGTGCCATGATCGCTTTGGCTTCGATGGGGTTCTCTTCGAGGTATTTATTGAATCTCTCAGTGAAAAACTTCTGTACCAGCGGACGGACATAGCTTGAACCGAGTTTTCCTTTGGTCTGACCCTCGAACTGTGGTTCAGGTACACGTACGGAGACGATGGCAACAAGTCCCTCTTTACAGTCATCTCCGGTAATTTTTGTATTTTTCTCTTTGGCATTGGCGTTTTTGGCAATGTAGCTGGAGAGTGAACGGGTAAGTCCTGCCCTAAAGCCTGCCTCATGCGTACCGCCTTCGGGAGTTTTGATGTTGTTGACAAATGAGAGTGTTTTTTCACTGTCCGAGTCATTGTACATCAGGGCAATGTCGATCTCGATATCTTCCATTTTGCCCTGAAAAAACTGTGCACTGCAGATGGGCGGTTTGGTATTCATGTCTTCTACAAACTGCTTGATCCCACCCTCGAAGTGGTATTTCTCTTTTGTACCGTCACGTTCATCTCTAAAATCGATGGTAATGCGTGGGTTGAGGTAGCAGAGTTCTTTGAATCGTTTCATCAGAATCTCTTTTTGGAACTCGACGCTTTCAGTGAAAATACTTTCATCCGGCCAGAACTCGATCTTTGTACCGGTTTTGCGGGTTGTGCCGGTAACTTCAAGGATCCCCTGAGGTATGCCTTTTTCAAAGTCCTGTTCGTAAATTTTCCCGTCACGGAAAACTGTCAAATGCAATTTGCTTGAAAGGGCGTTGACCACGGAGACCCCAACCCCATGCAGACCGCCGGAAACCTTGTAGGTATCTTTGTCGAATTTACCCCCCGCATGCAGTACTGTCAGAACGACGGTCGCAGCAGAGATCTTCTCGGTAGGATGTTCCGCTACAGGAATTCCCCGTCCGTTATCTTCGATGATTGCCGAACCGGCTTTGGTAAGGGTGACTTTGATAGTATCACAATATCCTGCCATTGCTTCATCGATGGAGTTGTCAACCACTTCGTAAACAAGGTGGTGAAGCCCTTTGGTAGAGGTGTCACCAATGTACATTCCCGGTCTTTTCCGTACTGCTTCAAGCCCCTTGAGGACTTTGATGTTACTTGCGCCGTATTCTGCCATACTGAGACTCCGTTTTTAGTGTATAAATTGTATATATTTTATCGAAATAAACTTATAGGAAGCGTGATGTTGTGGGCATTTGCAGACTAAAGTTGTCATGCTCCTCTCTTCATTTCTTTTTTCTTTGTAGCAGCACAAAGAAAAAGAGAAACGAAGCAAAGAAAAAAGAAAAGCTGAAGGACTGGCGTGTTGTCATTATGTCTGCCACTTACTGGCAAGTTTCTGTGACAATCGATATTTTATAAGCCATTATTTTAGTGGTATTCTGTTTGGTGCTGTCAGAGACAAGATTAAAGCCTTTCTCCTGCTCCCAGTTTTTTCGTGCTGACAAGGTCTATTTCATTCGGATCAATAAAGCATTTTCTCTCATAGGCATCGAGTGCATACCGTCCGATCATCGCAGCATTGTCAGAGCAGTACTCCAAGGGTGCGGTGTGCAAGGTTTTGCCAAACTCGCGGCAGAGGGTTTTATAGGCATCTCTAAGGTAGAGGTTGGCGGAGGCTCCGCCGACGATGGCGAAGTCTTTGATGGGTTCGGATTTGAAGATCTTTTTGCTCTTTTGCAGCAGGTGCAGTTTGACCGCTTTTTGGAAGGAGGCGGCAAGGTCACACTTGTCTTGACGGCTCATTGCCTCTGCACCGCCAAGCTTCTCAACAACAAGTCTGACGGCATTTTTAAGTCCGGAGAGGGAGAAGGCAATCAGTTTGGAGTTTCGAAGCGGTACAGGGAGGTCAAAACGGTTCTCATCTCCCTCTTTTGCAAGCTGTTCGATGATGGGGCCGCCAGGGTAGCCAAGCCCCATCATTTTGGCAGTTTTGTCAAAGCTCTCACCCACACTGTCATCCATCGAGGTGGCAAGGATCTCCATCTTCTCAAAGCTCTCTACGCGTACTACCATCGTATGACCGCCGGAGATCAGCAGTACCAGCAGCGGGAAGCGGGTCGGTTTTTCGATAAAAAGTGAATAGATATGCCCTTTGAGATGGTGTACGGGGATGAGTGGAATATGTAGAAGTGTCGCCAGCGTCTTTGCCATAGCGATCCCCTCAAGCAGGGTCACACCCAGCCCCGGCTGATTGGTCACGGCTACGGCTTTGAGTCGGTCAAAATAGGGTTTGGTCTCTTCTAAGATATTGGGCAGTGCCACCGCATGCAGACGCGAAGCCAATTCGGGTACAACACCCCCATAGCAGGCGTGTTCGGCTTCCTGGGAGATTTTTTTGTGATAAAGCACTTTTTTGGTAGCAATCTCGGTGATGGCGATGGAGCTGTCGTCGCAGGAACTTTCGATACTTAAAATCATCTGTGCTCCTGTAGGGTGTTGTCCCCTGACAACACCAAAACACTATCCAAATTCACGGTGTTGTGGGGGCACAACACCCTACGGGTATTTAACATGCTTTTTCCCTTATAACAAGTTTTTCTATCGTTTCCCACTTCCCAAATCCGCTTTCAGCATTGATATGTCCGGCATTGTGCAGTATCTTTAGTGGAACATTGTAGTGTGAAGTGATCTGTTGCGCCTCTTCTACACTGATCCACGGGTCGTTGTCGGAGACGAACATCTGCACCTCTTTTGCGCATAACGTTTCCGGCATTGGACAGGGGAAGAAGCTTTTGATGGTGTGTTCATCTGTCTGTAAACTGGGCGGGGAGACCATAAAGAGCCTCTCTACCGGAGCGATACCCTCTTCGCAAAGCCAAAACCAAAGGGTGTTGGCAAGAGAATGGCAGACGACGGTATCGGGACGGAAATCCTCCAAAATGGCTTTGACCTGTTTGATCCAGCGGTTTTTGGAGGGGTAGTGGGGGTGCTGAATCAGCGGGAAGCTGACCGTACCGTAGTTTTTGGCTACTTCCATGGCAAGATGTGCCTGCCAGTGCGGGTAGTCACTGCCACCCCAACCGTGCAATATGAGAGTCTTGTTATAACGACTCATACTTACCTCCGTAGGGTGCTGTGCCCTCACAGCACCAATCTAAGCGTAATGGTGTGAAGTTGGTGTTGTCGGGGGACAACACCCTACAGGGCTGCTGCATACGCTCTTACCTCTTCATCAATTTGAACAACATCTTCAATACTGTTTGGTACTACATCTTCAAAATGCCTGTAGGCATCCAGCACAATATCGCTCATCCCAAAGAAACTGCACTGCTCTTTTTTGAATGCTTCAATGGCGACTTCATTGGCGGCATTGACAACGACACCGAGATGAGGGTTGTTTAGAATGTGCTCTTTGATGCTCCAGATAGGATAACGTGCCTCTTCGATAGGCGCAAAGGAGAGTTCTCCGATACCAAGCAGATCTACCGGTGGAAGGATGGGCTCTGACACTTCTCCTTTGAGCGCAAAAGCGATGGGCAGCTTCATATCCACACCGGCGAAGTGTGCGATGGTGGAGCCGTCTACGAACTCGACCAATGCGTGAATGATCGATTGTTTTTCTATGACGGCATCGATATTTGCAGTATCAAAGAGCCATTTGGCTTCGAGGAGTTCAAAGAGTTTGTTGGTCATGGTCGCCGAGTCGATGGTGATCTTGTCTCCCATTGACCAGTTGGGGTGTTTGAGGGCATCTGCGAAGGTGGCATCTTTCATCTTCTCCAGTTCCCACTCTCTGAAGGCTCCGCCGCTTGCGGTGATGTAGAGCTTGGAGAAGGGGCGGTCGTTCATGAGGTACCAAAGCCCGAAGTGCTCGGAGTCGATGGGGGTGATCAGGTCCATGTTGATAAACGCACCGGCGACCACCAGTGACTCTTTGTTGGCAAGGGCAACCTTTTTGCCAAGTTGGGTTGCTTTGAGGGTAGGGGCGAGCCCTGTGTAGCCAACCAGTGCATTAACGACTGTGGGGCTTTGTGCCTCCTCTATAATGGAGAGGATACCCTCAGTACCGACACGCACATCGGAGTGATTGACACGCGCTCTGTCTTTTTCGTGGGCGATGGCAACCGTTTTGGGAGCAAATGCGGCAATCTGCTCGTTGAGCAGGTCAATGTTGTTCCCCGCAACGAGAGCTTCCACTTCAATGTTGTAGCGTTGGGCGATGATGAGGGTATTGACCCCAATGGAGCCGGTGGAACCAAGAAGAACAATAGACATAGGTTATAAAAACGCTCTAAGCGCGATCACCATCATCGGTGCGCCAAAGAGATAGCCGTCGATACGGTCAAGGATGCCGCCGTGTCCGGGGAGCAGATCGCCGCTGTCTTTGACCCCCGCCTCACGCTTGAGGTAGCTCTCGAAAAGATCTCCAAATACCGAAGCGATAGAGGTCAGAAGGGTGACAACAAAGGCGATCCACCCCGGCGCTACATAAAGCCCCACATAGGTACCTGCAGCAGTGGCAAATACAATACCGCCGATCACCCCTTCAAGTGTCTTGTTAGGGCTGGTGTCTGAAAATTTGGTACGACCGATCGCTTTGCCGGTGAAAAATGCCATCACATCGGTCAGCGCCACGGTGACCAGCAGCCAGAACATTGCAGCAATACCAAAGTCATCATAGAGGATCAGGAAAAAGAAGATGCCGGCAGCCGGATAGAGAAAGGGCAGGATCAGCCGTTTGTCGAAGTTGTGGAAGTAGGCGATGGAGGCACCGAAAATGATGGCGACAAAGTAGAACAGATCGTCAGGGTTTGGGTAGAAGTAGGCGACCACCCATAAAAATGCTGCCCAGAAATAGGCAGAGGGACCTACCAGCCTGAAGAGCTTCATTGCTTCATAGAACGCAAAGATGTAGATGATGCCCAAAAAGGCCCACATGACAAAAAAACTGTCCATCCACCCGATGAATCCTACCAGTGCCAGCAGTCCGATGCCTGTCAGCCAACGCTCCTGATGGTCTGTAAATATCTTGATCATGATCCTGTCCTTGCTTCTTATAGGCATAGATTATAGCAGTTTTTGCGTTAAACCCTTATTTCTACGCCCTCTTTAAGTACGGGGATGGTCTGGTATTTGTCGTACTCTACGTTGGAACCTTCCTGTATCTTGACAAATTTGCGTTTGGTGTAGTCAACAAGATAGTTGCCCGGCTGGTCGGTAGAGAAGTCTACACAGAGTTTGGCGGCAGCCTGCAGGACAGAGTCGGGGAGGTTCTGCTTGTCGGTGCGGATAATGACATGCGATCCGGGGATTTCGCGGGTATGCATCCAGATGTCGTTGCTCTTGGCGGCTTTAAGCAGTGCCTGATTCTCTTTGGCGTTGCGTCCGACAAGCACTTTGTAGTCCTCTATCCAAAAGAGTTCACCTTCTCGCATCTTCTCTTTTTTGCGCTGGGACTTGCCCCGTTTGGGTACCAGAAGTTCCAGTTCGTAGGGCTCTTTGGCTTGCGTGATGGCGTAGTGGATATTGTCGTAAAAGTTTTTTTTGCTCTGGAGGTTCTCTTTTTCGATGTGGATATTTTTGGCTTTGTTCTTGGCACGTTTGGCAAGGTTGAAGTAGTGGTCGCTCAGGCGGTTGACCTTGATATCTTTGGGCAGAGGGATTGTCACCTCATTACCTTCAAAATCCCATGTTTTGAGCTTGGTGTCGTAGGGTTTTATCTGGTAGAGGTTGGCAAGGATGAGGTTGCCGTAGGTGCTGTAGGTGGCAGCTTGGGCTTCGAGCTTTTGGGGGCTTGGGAGTTTAGCGATCTCTTTTTGCAGTTTCTCTATCTTTTTGGCTGTCTGGGTAAGCTTCTGTCGCCTCATCTGGGCAAGGCGCTGTTGCTGTATGGTATGGTATCGCTCTTCCAAGGTGGTATCGATATCCGAAATATCATTACCGTTGTGTTGCTCGTTGGTGTTGTTGGGGGACAACACCCTACGGGGGATGGGCAACAACTCAACTCCGGGGCGTACCACACGAAACGACTGCTGTCCGTCGATATGCCGCAGTGCCTCGATGACCGTTTCATTCTCATCGAGCAGAATGGCATTGGTGTTTTTGCCGGTAAACTCCAGTTGTAGATAGACCGTCTGGTTTTTGTAGGCGCTCTTGGGTGCTATTTTGAATCGTAAAATGCGGTCATTTTCCGGCACAGTGACCTCGAGTATCCTGCTGCCGGCAAGTAGGCTGTGAAGCAGTGTATCAAAGGGTGCGTTGTACCCCTGAAGGGGACGCTGGCTGGGGGCTTTGTAGACAAAACTGTGCCCGCGGGTCATGTTGAAAAAGTAGCTTTGCTTTTTGTCAAAGACGATCTCGATGGTGTTGTCCTCGACACGTCTTGCACGAGAGATGAAAGTGAAATCGTTTAGACGCTTGGCGATGGCTTGCAGTTCGGTAAGTTTCATAGTGTTCCCGTAGGGTGCGTATCCACGCACCAAATTGAATCTAAAGTATCAGGTATACATTCCCAACAAAGAGGTTGGGAACAAGGGTGAAATATTCAATGAAATTCTACCATAACTTTATTTTGCTATAATTCGCGCAATTAATGATAACAATTTTAAGGATTTTCCTATGGGACAAACGATAACAGAAAAGATCTTCTCCGAGCATGCCGGGCGTGATGTCTATGCCGGTGAGATCGTCAGAGTGCCGATCGATATGACCATCGGTAACGACATTACCACCCCCATCTCCATCAAAGCCTTTGAAGAGAGCGGAGCAGAGAAACTTGCCAATCCTGACGGCTTTGCCATTGTGATGGATCACTACATCCCGGCAAAAGATATTGCCTCTGCCAACCAGGCGAAGATCAGCCGTGAGTTTGCCTACAAGCATGATCTTAAATACTTCTTCGATGAGAAAGATATGGGAATCGAGCATGCGCTCTTGCCTGAAAAAGGACTGGTGATCCCCGGTGATGTGATCATTGGAGCAGATAGCCATACCTGTACACACGGTGCACTGGGGGCTTTCTCGACAGGGATGGGGAGTACTGATATCTCCTTCTCCATCATCACGGGTGGCAACTGGTTCAAAGTACCGGAGTCCATCAAGGTTAACCTGGTAGGCAAACCCGGCAAACATATCTACGGCAAGGACATCATCCTTGAGCTGATCCGCATCCTCGGCGTGGACGGCGCACTCTACAAAGCGATCGAGTTTACAGGAGAGGGTGTGCAGTATCTTGGTATGAGTGATCGTTTCTCGATGTGTAATATGGCGATCGAAGCGGGTGCCAAGAGTGGCATCTTCGCTATCGACGAAGTATCACAAGCCTACCTTGATGAGCGTGCCGAAGCAAACGGCGGGCTGCGAAGCGAGCCGAAGCTTCACTACTCCGATGAGGATGCGACCTACTGCCAGGAGATCACCATCGATATGGCGAACCTCTCACCGGTGATCGCCTACCCGTTCCTGCCAAGTAACGGTAAGCCTGTAGAGCAGGCGGTAGCCGACGATCTTAAGATCGATCAGGTGATGATCGGAAGCTGTACCAACGGACGGCTTGAAGACCTGCGCATCGCGGCAGAGATCGTCAAAGGCAAACGTGTTGCCAGACATACCCGCATGATCGTTACCCCTGCAACCCAGAAGATTTTGATGCAGGCACAGCATGAAGGGCTCATCGATACCCTTATCGAAGCGGGTGCAGTCGTGAGTAACCCAACCTGTGGTGCCTGCCTGGGCGGCTATATGGGTATCCTCGGTGACGGTGAGCGCTGTGTGGCGACAACCAACCGTAACTTTGTCGGTCGTATGGGTGCGAGAACTTCCGAGATTTACCTTGCAAACTCCGCAGTGGCTGCGGCAAGTGCGATCGCCGGGAAGATTGTCGATCCGCGTGACATCTAATCTTTCTTCCTTTACGTACAGTTTTTCTGTACAGCAGTCGGACATTGACTTTAATGGTCATGTCCACAATGTTACCTATCTTTCATGGATGATCGAAGCGGCAACAAAGCACTCGGAATCGGTAGGTGCAGGGCATGACGTGTGTCTGAGATATGGTGGTATATGGGTAGCAAAATCGCACCATATCGAGTACAAAAAACCTGCATTTGAAAATGATGCACTGCAAATGAAAACATGGGTAGAGGATATTGGTAAAATCCTCTCCATCCGTCGTTATGAAATCAGCCGTATTGAGGATGGTGCTATTGTCTGTGAGGGTGTAACGGAGTGGGTTTTTGTAGACAGCAAAACGATGCGCCCCAAAAAGATACCTAATGAGATCCGGCACGCCTTTATTAACTGAATCCAAATTGTCATTGTTTCCTCCTCTCTTTATATCGTGACGGTACGAAATTTCTGATAAAAAGTATATAGATTGTATAAAAATTAAAAACAAGATAATATTTCTCCTATTTGTGATAGTTTGACGATGTTTTACAGGTAATATTTCGTAACTACAATAATAAAAAGGAGTCAATGTGTTATCAAAAGCGACTATTATTCAGGAACTTAACAGTGCAAAGATTGCCCATATGAGATGGGTCAAACGAGCAGATCATTTGATTACAGGGCTTCCTGTAGATAAAGAGTTTATCCCCTTGGAGCCGACAACCTGTGGTTTTGGACGATGGCTGTACGGAGAAGTAGGTCAGCAACTGAGAATAGAAGATACGTTCAAAAGTATTATTGAACAGATTGAATTCCATCATGACAGTCTGCATGATGTATATGGAGAGATTTATAAAATTTTCTTTATTGTCCCGCAGAAGCGCTCACTCCTGCATAAGATCCTTACATTCAACAGCAAAGAGGTTACGAAACAAGAGATGGAAAAAGCGCGAAAATATTTTATATCACTGCAATCAACATCAACTGAACTTATCGCATTGCTTGACAAGCTTGAAGCAGCTGTAAAAACATTTGATGGTTCAAGCAGTACTCGTCCAATGAGCATGCTCAAGAGAGCTTAAAACCCACCATTGGGGTCAAACCCAAACCCTCCTCCAAAATCCGGCGTACCAAAGCTTTGGTTTGCAAAGCTTGGATCGCTGTATCCGTGATTGAGTGATTCTCCGCGTAACATCGTAATGTCCATTTTTGGGTCGATGCCTTTGGGGCAGACGGCAGTACACTCACCGCATAGCGTACAGTCCCATACACCGTTTGTCTGTACCGCACCGACGATGCTTTTGGATTCGCCTTCACGTTTGTCCACAGTGTAGCGGTAGGCACGTGTGAGGGCGAAGGGCCCAAGGAAATCAGGATTGACGGCAAAGACGGGGCAGGCAGAGTAACAGCTGTCGCAGAGGATGCAGTCTGTCTGTCTCTCTGTCAAATGGGCATCTTGGGGAGTCAATGCCACCTCCGTATAGCTGTGCAGCCATGTCTGGCTCTTTTGCAGTGTTGTTTTTGCCTGCTGTTTATCTACTTTCAAATCCCGCAATACGGGGTGGTACTGCAGCGGTTCAACGGTGTCACCCTCTTTGGGCTTGTAGGCACAGGCGAGTTCCTCTCTTCCGTTGACACGTACGGCACAGGTACCACATACTGAGGCACGGCATCCTGCCGAAAATGTGAGGGTAGGATCGTGCTGCTCTTTGATCTCGTAGAGTGCGGCAAGGAGGGTGAGTCCTTCGGAGATTTGGAAATCTTCAAAGCTTTTGTCTCGTTTGATAGTTATCTGCATCACAATCCTTTCATGGCGTAGGGTGTTGTGCCCCCACAACACCTTTTCCCAGCGTAGGAGATCGTTGTACTATGTATGATATCGGTGTTGTAAGGGTACAACACCCTACGGAGATTTTGTAATATCATTGTTTATCCTTCCACTGTAAGACAATATGCTTTTTAAAATGGGTATCGTCACTCTGCGGATAGTCGCTTCGGCAGTGTGCCCCGCGGCTCTCTTTTCTTGCCAGTGCGGCTGAGATGATGGTAGGGGCAAGCATCAGAGCGTTTTCGAACTCCAGAAACTCTACAAGATTTTGGTTGTTGGTTTTGGATCTGTCCCGGATACCCATCTTTTTGAGTGCGATCTGGGTGGCGACCACCTCTTCGAGTGCCTGTGTCAGTCCCGCTTCAGTGCGGACGATACCTACGTTTTCATAAAAGCGTTTGCCAAGTGCTTTGCGGTGGGTATAGAAGTCGATCGGAGCTTCCTGAGTGAAGAGTCTCTCTATCTTCTTTTGGCACGCGTGTAATACGTTGCTATTGGCAGGTTTGCTGCTGGCATAGACGGCATGCTTGTAGGCATTTTCTCCTGCAAATCGACCAAAGGCGGTGATCTCCAGTAGAGAGTTGCCCCCAAGACGGTTGGCACCGTGCACTTTGGCATTGGCACACTCACCCACGGCAAAACAGCCTTTTATGCCGTTGACCTCCAGCGCATAGTCTACATCGATACCACCCATGGTGTAGTGTGTGACAGGCTTGATAGGGACAAGCTCTGAGACAGGATCAACCCCTTCGTGAAGTTTGCAAAGTGCTACCTCTTGAGGGAGCAGTGTCATGAGCTTCTCTTCTCCCAGATGACGTAGATCCAAAAAGACCTCTTCTTGCTTTTGCAACTGTTCAAAGATCGCACGAGCCACTTCATCACGAGGTTTTAGCTCATCAACAAAGCGTTCTTGTTTGCTGTTGACAAGGTATCCCCCTTCGCCCCGTGCACTTTCACTCATCAAAATAGCTGAATGTTTGAGCCCTGTAGGATGAAACTGTACGAACTCCATATCGCTTACCGCGCCGCCTGCACGCAGTACAGCGGCGATGCCGTCTCCAGATGCACCGTACATATTGGTGGTGTAACCGTGGTAGATACCCCCGTAACCGCCTGTAGCAATGATGACAGACTTGGCATCGATCTGTTTGACCTCACCGCTTCGGATATCAAGCACAACGGCACCCTTGGCAGTATCGTCAGGGACGATGAGCTCAAGCAGGAAATGTTCGTCAAGAAAGGCGATACCCTCTTTCAGACAAGTGTCATAGAGTGTATGGAGAAGTTTGAGTCCTGTATAGTCCTGCGCATAGCAGGCGCGTTTGGCGCTCGCACCACCCATTTTGCGCTGCGCGATGGTATGTAGGGGGCTGACCTCAGATGACAATGCTTCAGCGTTGTCATCTGCGGCTCCTATGTCTATTCTGGAAAAAGGCACGCCTATACGTTCGAGCCACGCTATGGTTTGAGGTGCATCGGCACACATGTGCCGTACAGTATCTTCATCACAGAGTCCGTGAGCTGACTTGATAGTATCTGCGATATGCAGTGAGACATGATCTTCTTCGACATTGCCAAGTGCAGCGTTCATGCCCCCTTGCGCCATAGCGGTCTGGGAGTTGGTAGGGTACATTTTCCCTACGACAAGCACTGAAGCACCTGCCTCTTTAGCGGCAAGTGCAGCAGAGAGCCCCGCGCCGCCGGAACCGATAATAAGTACATCAATCATCTATATTAACCCTTTTATATGGTGTCGTGTAGGGTGCGTAATCACGCACCTTTTCACGCCTTTTAGCAAAAATATGTTTTGTCTGCAAATCTGAATATGCGGTGCGTGATTATGCCCCCTACGTGTTTAAATATGTTTCAATATTTTCAACAATTCCCGCAAGCAGTCTCTTTCGTGATTCGATGCTGGTCCAGGCGATATGCGGGGTGATGAGCAGGCGCTCTTTGTGCTCTATTTGCATCAGACGGTTCTCCATATCGATGGGTTCCTTTTCAAGCACATCCAGACCGGCGTAGATCTCTCTGCGGTCGAGTTCGTAGGCAAGGTCGGTTTCATTCACGATGCCGCCTCTGCCGAGATTGAGAAGAATGGCTTTCTCCTTGAGCATGGGTAGGTTTATTTCGTTGATGAGACCGTAGGTCTGGTCGGTCAGGGGTGCGTGGATGGAGATGACATCGCTGGTGCTCAACAATATGTCGAGCGGCTGGTGGATGTAGGGGTGGTTTGTGTTCTCTCCGCTTGTGGAGTGGTAGGTGACCGCTGCACCGAACGCGGTGGCGACTTTGGCTACCTCCTGGCCTATGGCACCCATACCGATGATACCCCACTTTTTGCCCTGGAGTTCATGGAAAGGGTGGGTGATGTCGGTAAAGAGTCCGGACATGCTCCATATCCCTGTCTGGACTGCATTATCGTAGTATTTGAGGTGCTCCATCAGGTAGAAGAGCATCGCGAAAGTGTGCTGCACTACAGATGGCGTGGAGTAGCCCGCAACGTTCTTGACGGTGATGCCAAGTGCCTTTGCCGCTTCAAGGTCGACATTGTTCATGCCTGTCGCGGCAATACAGACAAGCTCCAGGTGTGGCGCCTGCGCCATCATCTCTTTTGTCAGTACGACTTTGTTGCTGATGACGATATGCGCGTTACGGATCGCCTCTGCAGTCTCGTCGGGCAGGGTGTTTTTGTATTGGGTGATATCTCCGAAGCGTTCGAGTACACTTAGGTCGAGGTCGGCTCCCAGGGTTTCGGTATCGAGTATGACGATTTGTTTGCGCATATTACTCTCCTTGCAGTGTAATGATAAGTTTTCGGCTTCCGGCGTAGTTGCGGTGTTCGCAAAGGTAGATCCCCTGCCATATTCCTAAGTTTAGTTTACCGTGTGTAAGGGGAATTGTCAATTCGGTACCAAGCAGCATGTTCTTCAGATGGGCGGGCATATCGTCGCTGCCCTCCAGGGTATGCTCAAAACGGGGGTAGCTTTCGGGAATGAGGTCGTTTAAAAAGGTCTCCGCATCGCTGCGTACGGTCGGGTCGGCATTTTCGTTCAGGCAGAGCGAAGCACTCGTGTGTTGCAAAAAGAGGTGTGCCAGACCGGTCTGCACACTGCCGTCAAACAGCGCTTCTACCTTTGCGGTAATCAGGTGCATGCCGCGCGGCATCGGAGGGAGGTTGAGGGTGTACTGCTTAATGGTCATCGATACGCGATACAATATCGGTCGCTTTGGCTTTGGCCACTTCTACATCCTCATCGAGAACGAGGCTTACGGCCATACGGCGCCCCACATGCGATTCAGGCTTGCCGAAAACACGCACGAAACTCTTCTCGCCAAAGGCGTCATCAGGAATCTCCAGTACCGGTGTATGGCTCTCATGTTTTGCCTTGTAGGCACCGCAGGCACCCGCACCGTAGGTGGTAAAGGCCAGAGGCAGCCCCAGTACGGCACGCACATGCAGGGCAAATTCGCTCTGGCTCTGGGTGATGAGGGTGACCATACCGGTATCATGCGGGCGTGGAGAGAGTTCGGAGAAGTAGACCTCTTCACCCTTGACGAAGAACTCCACACCGAAGATGCCGCGGCCGCCAAGGCCGTCTGTGACCGCTTTGGCGATCTCTTTCGCCTTCTGCAGTGCCGCGTCGCTCATTGCCATCGGCTGCCAGGAGAGGATGAAGTCACCATCCTGCTGGATGTGGCCGATGGGGTCGCAGAAGACCGTACCGGTCTCGTTGCGTACCGTAAGCAGGGTGATCTCGTAGTCGAAAGGAACGAACTCTTCGACAATCAGCTCGCTCGCATCGCCGCGCGCCTCCTTGGCGATCTCCCAGGACTTTTCAATATCATTGGCTGTTTTGGCAATGCTCTGCCCGTGGCCTGAAGAGCTCATTACCGGCTTGATGACACACGGAAAGCCCATACGCTCTGCTGCAGCCTTGAGCCCCTCCAGTGTTGTGACAAACTCATACTTTGAAGTTTTCAGCCCAAGCTCCTCTGCGGCAAAGACGCGGATGTTCTTTCGGTTCATCGTCTTGTTGACCGCCTCTGCGTTGGGGATGACATGGTAGCCGCGCTTCTCCGCTTCAAAGAGTGCCGAGATGGAGATCGCTTCCACTTCGGGCAGAATGTAGCTTGGTTTCTCTTTTTCGATGAGTTCAAGCACTGCCGCTTCATTCTGCATGTCAATGGCGTAGCTTCGGTTGGCTACAAGGTGTGCAGGTGCGTTCTCGTACTTGTCTACGGCAACGACTTCGATGCCAAGACGCTGTGCCTCGATGGCGACCTCTTTGCCAAGCTCTCCGGAGCCAAGGAGCATGATCTTGATGCTGTTTTGTTGCAGGGGTGCGGTAAATGTCATGGAATACCCTTTGAAAAAATAGATGGAGCTATTTTATCGAAAAGTTGGCTAAGATGTAATGAGTTTGGGGGAAAGTTTGAATGTAGAGAGGTAAAAAGGTGCTGCGGGTGACAGGGCAAAAGCCCTGCCCAAGACCGGATTACAGTCTTGACTCGTATCTTCTGAGCATGAAGAGCTTCTTGAGGATCTTTTTGCGGGTAGCGATCTTCTCTTTCTTTCTTCTCTCAGTCGGCTTTTCGTAGTACTGGCGCGCTCTGGCTTCAGTCACGATAAGGTTTCTGTCACACTGTCTTTTGAACTTTCTGTACGCATCGTCAAAAGAGTCACGTGGTGTAAGTTTGATTCCTGGCATTCGACTCACCCCCTTCCTTATCAAGATTTTTCGGGCACGATCCCGAAAGTGATAAATCTGGGGCGGATTATATCGAAATAAATTTATGGTAAGATAAATACAGAAAAATCAACAGGAGATGCCATGCAGTATGTCTATCAATCGTGTTATGCTATGGATAAACGATGTTATGAGGAACTTTTGCTGACAGAAGATATCCTTATGGAACATGCGGCTCTGGGTATGGCAGAGCATATATTTGACACATTTCCAAAATATGAAGTGGGTGATAGTGAAGAAGATGCCAAAACAGTTTTGATTGTTGCAGGACCGGGCAATAATGGAGCAGACGGCATTGCGTTGGCACGTTTGCTGTTTGGATTTTACAAGGTAAAACTCTATGTGCCGTTTGGCGTGAAGTCTGAGATGGCGAAAAAGCAGTTTGCGCGTATAAAAAATCTCAATATTCAGATTGTAGAGAAGGTAGAACCCGCCGATGTGATCGTCGATGCACTTTTTGGTGCAGGACTGAGCCGGGAGCTGAACGAAAAGACACGTACATTGCTTGTAGAGATGAAAATGCAACATGCCTATGCCGTAGCATGCGATATTCCTACGGGACTGGATGTGCATGGAAACCCCTCTCCACAAGCATTTTATGCGGATGTAACCATTACTATGGGTGCATACAAAGAGGCTCTTTTTAGTGACTATGCCAAAGAGTATGTCGGCAGGATCATACGGGTTGATCTGGGGGTGCACTATCATGTGTATGGGCAAGGTGCGAAACATAGTGCGAAACTTTTGGAGTACGAAGACCTTATATTGCCAAGCAGAGATTACATTCAAAATACACATAAAGGCAGTTTTGGGCATGCGGCAGTACTCTGTGGTGAGAAAGAGGGAGCAGGCATTATTGCAGCAACGGCAGCCAGCCGCTTCGGTGCGGGACTGACGACACTGGTGGTACACGAAAAAATTGTACCGCCACCTTTTCTGATGCATGCTACCGAAATACCTAAAGGTGCCTCTGCATTGGCGGTGGGTATGGGGCTTGGCAACCATTTTGACGCGGCATTTTTGAAAAAAGAGGTGATCGACAGCCATACACCCGTTATACTCGATGCCGATGCCTTCTATTCGGAAGCGCTGCTTGGAATTTTGGAGCAGAAAACGCGTGAAGTGGTCATTACGCCGCACCCCAAAGAGTTTACTGTGCTGTGGGAAAAACTCACAGGTGAGAAGCTTAGCGTGGAGCAGGTGCAGGCACAGCGCTTTGAAATAGTACGCCGCTTTAACGCAAAGTACCCTCATGTAACCCTCCTGCTTAAAGGTGCCAATATGCTTATTGCCCATAAGGATCAACTTTACATCAATCCGCTTGGAAGTCCGGTGTTGAGCAAAGGGGGCAGCGGTGATGTGCTCTCAGGCTTGATCGTATCGCTCCTCGCACAGGGCAATACAGGGCTTGATGCGGCCATTCAGGGCTCGCTGGCACTGACTGCCGCTGCTGCAGACTATAGCGGTGCTTCTTATGCGCTGCTGCCGACAGACTTGATAGATACGTTGGCAGGCTTAGAGCAAAAGTAGAGTACAATACGGTTAAAAAAGGCTTTTACAGTGGCAGAAAGAAAGCGTATCGCTGTACTGTTTAGCGGAAAGGGCAGTAACTTCGCCCACATAGCCAAAACACTGCACGGGCATGAGCTCGATATTGCCGTTGCGTTGACGAACAATCCGAATGCAGAAGGAATAGATGTTGCCAAGGCAGCCGGCATACCGCTGGAGATTGTCGATGCAAAGCAGTTTGATAGCCGCGAAGCGTTCGATGAAGAAGTAGTACGGCGGCTAAAGCGCTACCAACCTGACCTGACCGTACTTGCAGGCTTCATGCGTATTCTCACACCAACCTTTACCGATACCATTCGTGCGATAAACCTTCACCCTTCTTTGCTGCCCCGTCACAAGGGGCTTCATGCGATCGAGAAGAGTTTTCATGACAACTTCGATGAGGGAGGGGTCTCTGTCCACTGGGTGACTTCCGAACTTGACGGGGGAGAGATCATTGTGCAAAAAAAAGTTGCCAAGCAGGGGTTGGATTTTAATGCATATGAAACAAGTATCCGGCAGATAGAAAAAGAGGCACTGTGTGAAGCAATTTTACAGGTATTATAAGGAAACAGAAAATGAAAAATGATGAAAAACTGCGTTACTACAGCGATGTCGAGAATACCAAAGGTGCCTACTTTCTCTTTGTAGGACTTCAGATTATACTCCTGCTGGTGGTTTACGCTTTCGTGTACACCTCGCTTGTGGCGGTCAAACTGGCCATAGCAAAGTATCATCTTACTGCAATGGCTTATCTGCCGGTGGTTTTTGTACTCTTCGGCTATCCTGTGGTACTCTACAAAACCCGTCTGATGTTTCGCCGAGACAAACGTCTGCGTGCAACGGGGTGGATGCTTGGCTGGGGAGCGGTATTTATTGTCTTCCTTTACACATTTGTAGTGCAGCTGGTAGGAAATTAAGCCGCCGTGTTGTTACGCTATTTCCCTGCAAAACATCAAAAGATCCTTCGGCTTTCTCTGCCTGCGGCACTTAATTCTCTGCTAGATATGCTCCAGGTGATCACCGACCTGATCATGGTCGGACGACTCTCTGCATTTGCTGTGGCGGCGGTAGGGCTTGGGTTGCAGTCACTTATGTTCATCTTCGCCATTTTAACGGTACTCAATGTCGGTACTTCCGCACTGCTGTCACGTTTTGTCGGTGGCGGGTATCTCAAGCGTGCTTCTATTGGTCTTTCGACACTGTTGGGGTTTGCCTTTGTGCTCAGTCTACCGGCTATGGGGCTGTGGTATTTTTTTGCTTCTTCCATCTACCGCTGGTTCGGTACCGCACCTGAAGTGGCGGCACTGGGGGCAGATTATGTACAGATGCTGACCTGGATGATGCCTTTTGTCTTTATGAAACTGGTTTTTGTTTCTGCCCTAAACGCAGCGGGTGATACCAAAACGCCGATGAAAGTGAAGCTGGTTTCCATTATACTCAATGTGGTGCTGAACTATTTACTGATATTTGGCAAATACGGTTTTCCCGAACTGGGAGTACTTGGAGCGGCAGTGGGAACTGTAATCGTAAACATTGTCGAATTCTCCGTCTATGTTGCGCTTTATCTGAAAGAGAAAACACCCTACACACCTGTGCGCTACTACTCCAAAAATCTTTTACAACGTGCATTGAAAGTGGGTATTCCTGCTTCTGTAGAGCGCGCACTGACATTTGGCAGTTTTATGCTTTTTACTGCCATTATTGCCCATTACGGTACCGAAGCGCTGGCGGGATATCAGGTAGGGTTACGTGTGGAGGGGCTGGCTTTCATGCCCGGAATCGGGTTTACCATTGCCGCAATGGCGCTGATGGGACAGGGGCTTGGTGCGAAACGGCCGGAGCAGTCCAAAGAAGATGTACTGCTGGTGCTCAAGTATGCTTCGGGGTTTATGTTCCTGCTCTCATTTTTTATGATCTTTATGCCTGAAAATATCGTTTGGCTTTTTACCAATGATCCGGGAACCATAGAGGAGGCCAGTCTTTACCTTCGGGTTGTCGGATTCTCACAGATCCCCTTGGCATTCAACTTTGTTCTCTCCGGGGCACTCAGAGGTGCAGGTGATACAAAACGTACTCTGAAGATCAACCTTGTCTCTCTCTGGGCAGTGCGCATCATTCCGGGATTTTTGCTGTCATGGTATTTTCACAATATTCTGTTGGTCTATCTGGCAATGATCTCCGATACCTTTGTCAAAGCTGTATGGCTATGGATTGTCTTTGAGAAAGGCGCATGGCAGAAGATACGGGTTTAAAGATTATCCGTATTCAGCTATGTGAAAGCAGCCTGATCTCTGCACTGTTTCACCTGTAACCGTTTTGTTCCCGCAGTGTGGTATAATTATGTCCAATTACAACCACAAGGATAGAGTATGAGTAAAGAGGTAAAAACACTCGAACAGCGGATCGAACGCATCTACAATATGGCAAAAGAGCACTTTGGTGAGGTGCGTTTTGTGGGTATCAAGCTGCATACCAAAATCGGCTGGGTGGCTAAGATACAGTTTGACGAGTTTCAGTCGCTTATTGCTGAAGGTGAGGATGCAGAAGAGGCATTGAAAAACCTGCGTAAGCGTTTGAAGAAGATTATTGACCGTTATAATATGGTGTGATAAAATTAGAAATTAGAAATTAGAAATTAGAAATTAGAAATTAGAAAGTATCGTATTGTGAAAAAAAATATCATTCTGATCGGATTTATGGGCGTGGGCAAGGGTACGACTGCGCGTGCTTTTGCCAAAAAGTACGGTGTGTACAACATCGATACAGATGATCTTATTGAGTCCAAAGAGAACAAAGAGGTCAAGAAGATTTTTGAGAAGAAGGGTGAAGCCTACTTTCGCAAGTGTGAACAGGAGACAGCTGACTGGATCGAGCAGTGTGTAACCGGTACGCTGGTCTCCTGCGGCGGGGGCTTTTACAAGGTGAACAATCTTAAGAAGCTTGGTACGGTAGTGTTGCTCGATGCGTCATTTGAATGGATACACAACCGTCTCAAAACAGCCAAGAACAGCAAGCAGAAACTGGCAAAGCGCCCGCTGTTCCAAGACCCGAAAAAAGCGAAGAAACTCTATGCTGAGAGAGAAAAGGCATATAAAAAAGTAGCCGATGTCATCATCGATGTTGAGAAACTTTCGTTGGAGGATCAACTCAAAGAGATTGCCAAAAAGTGTAAAGTTTAAAGCATCCTGTCGGTCTCTTCCCCCTCGAAGATAAGACCTACAACAACAAGAATAATGTAGGTACCGACAATAAGCAGCAGTGTATTGCTTCCAAGCTGGCTGAATGCATCTTCTATTGAGCCGATATCTTCTTTGGCTTCCATCAGCAAGTTTACCCAGATGCCGAATGCCACAAGAATAAGCACGCCTTTCATATTCAAGAGTGTTGATTTTTTGACTGTTTTCTTTTTCACTTTTTTTCCTCTGTTTTAAGTGTGTGCTCCCAATATTCAAGCCCTTTGAAAATACCGGTCAGAATGCCGAAAATGAGCATGGTGCTTCCCATGCAGTAGGGGACGAGCTGGGAAAACGGAGCCGGATCGTTGATAAAAATAATAAGGACATACAGCCATACTATGACGGTAAGAGCCGCGCTGATTCTTTTTAACCATGCAATAAGTGTCAGTTTTTGTTCTTTTTCCATAACACTTATTTTATCGTAATTAGATATAATTGCAACAATTTCCTATGAAGAGCATCGATGCAGCAGTTTGAAACCTATCTTTCCCGTAATTTGCCAAAAGTACGCAGTTTTCATCCTCTCTATGAAGAGGCGCTGGGCGCTATGCTGCAAGCGGGCGGAAAGCGCTTCCGGCCGATGCTGCTGCTGAGCATTGTCGATGCGTATGAGCCGATGCTGCATGACTCTGCACTGCCGGCAGCCCTTGCGCTGGAGATGTTCCATACCTATTCGCTCATTCATGACGATCTTCCGGCAATGGACAATGCCGACCTGCGTCGCGGTCATCCCACACTGCACAAACGTTTTGATGAAGTGACAGCCATTTTGGCGGGGGATGCACTCAATACCGATGCTTTTTTGCTGATTGCCAAAGCGCCGCTGCGTGAAGATGTCAAAGTCAAGCTTATTACACTACTGGCAGAGAACGGCGGTTCGCAGGGGATGGTACTTGGACAGGCGATAGACTGCTGGTTCGAGAACAAGCCGCTTACACTCGATGAGGTCAAGGTACTCCACACGAATAAAACAGCCAAGCTTATTGCCGCCAGTTTGCAGATGGGCGCGGTGATCGTCGGGCTTGACAGCGGGGTGCAAAAAGCACTCTATGACTTTGGTATCGACCTTGGACTGCTCTTTCAGATACAGGATGACATTATAGATGAGACCCAAAGTGAAGAGCAGGCGGGCAAGACGACAGGAAACGACAGCGACAAAAACAGCTTTGTCAATCTTTTGGGGCTGGAAGCAGCGGTCAGCGAAGCTGATGCCCTGGCAAAAGATTTGCAAAGACGGTTTGAATCGTTCGATGAAACGATGCAGAGCGCACTCCGTCCGTTGATGGAACAATATTTATATAGACACCAATAAAGGAAAAGACCTATGGCAACAATGACCGAAGAGAACAAAATGCGAAAAAAGATGGCCAATACGATCCGTTTTCTGGCGGCAGATATGGTACAGAAAGCCAACTCCGGACATCCCGGTGCGCCGATGGGACTGGCGGATATTGCAGTGGTACTCTCCGAGCATCTCTCTCACAATCCCAAAAATCCGAAGTGGCTTAACCGCGACAGACTGGTATTCTCCGGCGGGCATGCGACAGGACTTATCTATTCGCTGCTGCACCTGTGGGGGTACGATGTCTCTCTGGACGATCTCAAGAACTTCCGTCAGCTTGACTCTAAAACCCCGGGTCACCCGGAATACGGACATACACCGGGTGTAGAGATTACCACCGGACCTCTGGGGCAGGGAATCGCCAATGCAGTCGGCTTTGCCATGGCAGAAGCGTTCACTAAAGAGCAGGTCAATTCTGAAACCTGTGAGCTCATTGACCATAAGGTTTACTGTCTGTGTGGTGACGGTGACCTGATGGAAGGCATCAGCTATGAAGCGTGTGCACTTGCCGGACACTTGAAACTCAAAGACCTCATTCTCATTTACGATTCCAATGAAATCACCATTGAGGGGGATACCAATATTGCCTGGAGCGAAGATGTTGCCAAGCGTTTTGAGGCACAGAAATGGAATGTACTTACTGTCAACGGTCACTGCTATGACAAAATCGATGAAGCATTGACAAAAGCAAAAAGTGCGGACAGACCGACTATTATCATTGCCAACACCATTATCGGAAAGGGCGCGGGAGAGCTTGAGGGGACACACCATACCCACGGTGCACCGCTTGGTGAAGCAATTATCCGTGAATCCAAAGCCAAAGAAGGATTCGATCCTGACAAAACATTCCAGATTCCCGAAGATGTACTGCTGCGTTTCAGATGTGCGGTAGAGAAGGGTGAAATGGCTGAAAAAGAGTGGATCCACCGTCAGAAAGAAGCACCTCTTGTAGAGCAGAATGTGGCACTCGAAGCACTGCTCAACCCAGACTTCTCTTCCATCGAATATCCTGATTTTAGTGACACTGACGCAATGGCGACCCGTGACTCAAACGGAAAGATTCTCAACGCCATTGCCAAAGTGGTACCGAGTTTCCTCGGCGGCTCGGCTGACCTTGCCCCAAGCAATAAAACGGAACTCAAAGATATGGGGAACTTCCCCAAAGGGAAAAACCTGCACTTTGGTATCCGTGAACATGCTATGGCAGCCATTACCAATGCAATGGCGCTTTACGGTACAACCATTCCGTTCAATGCGACCTTCTTTGTCTTCTCTGACTACCTCAAGCCTGCAGCACGTATTGCAGCACTGACAGGTATTCAGAATTTCTTTGTCTGGACACACGACAGTATCGGTGTGGGTGAAGACGGCCCGACGCACGAACCTATCGAGCATCTCAGCCAGTTCAGAGCACTGCCTGATTTCTATGTCTGGAGACCGGCAGATGCCACAGAGAATGTTGAAGCATGGAAAACGGCACTTACTATGAAAGCGCCGCACGGGTTTGTGCTCAGCCGTCAGAAGCTCAAAACACTCAAGCCAAAGCGTGATTTCGGCGATGTCAGCAAGGGAGCCTATATAGTCAAGAAGCGTGAGGGTGCTACAATGACCCTGATGGCAAGCGGTAGTGAACTGATGCCGTGTCTTCAGGCGGCATGCCACCTTGAAGTGCTGGGCATCAAAGCCAATGTTGTCTCCGTACCGTGTTTGGATCTCTTCAATGAGCAGGATGATGCCTACAAAGCTGCGGTAGTCGATCCTGATACCAAGGTACTTGCCGTAGAAGCGGCCAGAGCGACAGAGTACTACCGCTATGCAGACGACGTGCTGGGTATGGACACTTTCGGTGCCTCCGCACCTGCCGATGCACTTTTCGAGAAATTCGGCTTTACCATTCAGAACATTACCAAGCGCGGATGTGACCTAATGGGGGTAGAGTACAAAAAAATCGATCTGGGAAAAGACTGAGTCTTTCCCTAAACCCCGTTTAAGAGCTTCTGCTCTATAATCACACTCTCCAAAATGTCGGGGTGTGGCGCAGTCTGGCTAGCGCGCTACCTTGGGGTGGTAGAGGTCGCAGGTTCAAGTCCTGTCACTCCGACCATATATACGGGCTTCAAGCCACACTGTCAGTGGAATTGCCAGGAAACAATTGAATTCCTCGATCAATTATTAGATGTTCTCCCTTAATGAATCTACCATAGTTTTGTATTATCATTTGTGTTGAACTATGCCCTGCAAGCTGAGCTATTTCCAAAATACTTAAATCACTATGCTTTAGCATAGAGACAATAAAAGTATGTCTTGTTGCATATATCTTTCGATATGAAATATTGCACTCTTCCAAAAGCTCTCTCCATTCTTTTTGACGATTGCCAGGAAAAGCTTTAAGATTCATTCCTTGATTTGTGGAAAATAACCACTTATTGTTTTTCGGTAATTTAAGATACGGAATAAGACCATCAAGGACGGGAACACTTCTAATGCTTTTTTTTGTCTTTGGTGAAGTAATCTTACCTTTGCTGATACTTCTTTTTACAACTATGATCTTTTTGGATAAATCAATATCATCAACCATCAATCCCAGTATCTCTCCTGTTCTTAGACCTGTATAGAAACCGATAGCCAAATATAGCTTCATCCAATTACTCGCTTTCGATAGTAGAAGTTCAACTTCTTTTGGAGTAAAGGGTTCTATCTCTTTTTTTGTATGGGTAGGAAGCTTGATATTCTTTGCAACATTCTCTTTTGTATGCTCATAGTCTATAGCAACATCAAAAACCCCTCTAATATCGGTGAGATAATCTTTTACCGTCTTAGGTGTATTGATTTTCAAACGATCGCTTACCCAGTCTTTTACATCTCCCTTTTTTATGTTTGTAATAATCCTTGATTCAAAAGTCTCATTTATTTTTTTAATCCGATTGGAAATGAGAGGATACGACTTTAGATGTTCTTTGTCTCTCAAGTAGGTCTGACTATAGTAATGTACTTAGTCTTTATAGGGTTGTAAATCTTAACAGATTTACTTCTATTGATCTTAGCTGCTAATGAATAGTTCTGTCTTTTTTGCTTTTGGGTTATTTTGCTGTTGCATGAGGAGAATGAGAACGGATAATTATAGTTTAATAAACATCCACTCATTTTTAGGCAAGACTTGAAACCCCATTTCTTTATAGACAGATTGAAGCCTGTCATTATCAGGAAGTAGGACTAAATATCTCAATCCTACTTGATCTTGGATTTCTTTTGCTATTTCTATGGCAAATTCAATCAAGTAGGTTGATGTTTTGGTATTGTCAAGATTTTCCAAACAGATACCCCGATAGGGTTCGCTTACAAAAATGTAATCAACTTGAAGAGAGGGGAAAGTATCTATGGAACTTACAGAGAGTGCGATAAATCCATAAGTTTCATCACCATCTCTTAAAAGATAGAGTACCGTTCCGTTTTTCTGAACCCTTTTACAGATATCCTCTATAAAGAGCTTTTCTCTTTGTGCCTTGTCTAAATTTGTTGATAGGGACAGTTTAGACAGGATATCTACGGATAAACGATAGGTAGCATTTGAAGCATTATACTTTTTGAGTTCTAACAAGGTTAAACGATCTTATATTTTCTTGCGGTTGCTTTTTTTACAAGCTTATGATTCACAGAAGCATTTTCAAGGATTTTCTTTTCGTCCTTCGTTAGCTTCACCGGCGGTGCTACATAAACAACTTGTTTATCTTTAATGATTAAAGCCATTTCAATACTCCTTTTTAAATAATATTATTATAGTATAGCAAAATAATGGTTATTTTGATTGATGGGAAAGAGGACAAAGAGCTTGGAGCCAACTCTTAGCTTCTCCGCTTGTGCTTATTTGTAATCTCTTTCTATATATGGAATGATTGTATCCAATAAGTTTTTTAAAGTCAAGATGTCGGTTTCTGCTCACTTGAATAAGGTGTAAAAACTGTCAGTGCAATTGTCAGTAAAAACCCTCAAAAACAGCCATTTTCTGCTGACACAAACTTTGTATTTTTTTGTCTATACCCCCGCAAACGACGGTATAGCTTTGTTTCTGTGGTTTTTACTGAAATTGCTTAGCAGGTTCAAGTCCTGTCACTCCGACCATGTAACATTTGTTTTTGTAAAACACAATCACTTTTTTTATTGAAAACGCCTATTCAAAACATAAGTGCAATTCACCTAAAATCAAGCAGCGATTTCCTTGCTGAATTCTTCAAAAAAGACCTC
>JALUXB010000003.1 GCA_027019175.1 Sulfurovum sp.
CAAACCAGTACCGAAGCTGCCAGAATGAATGTCCCGGCTTTGTTCAGGTAGCTCTTTGCCTGTCCGTAGACAGTGTGCCAGATGAGCTTGAAAGAGGGCATGCGGTACTTTGGCATCTCCATGACAAAGGGCTCATCCTCACCCTTGAAGACGAACATCTTTAGTGCCTTTGCCATCAATAGACCCAGCATCGCGCCGGAGATGTAGATGAGAAAGAGGATATTTCCCGCATGTTCGGTACCGAAAAAGGCGCCGGCAAAGAGCACATAGATGGGCAGACGCGCGCCGCAGCTCATAAAGCCGATAATGAAGAGGGTGATGAGCCTGTCTTTTTCATTTTTGAGCGTACGTGCGGCCATGTAGGCGGGTACGGAGCAGCCAAAGCCCGTTACGAGTGGGATGAAACTCTTGCCGTGCAGCCCGAATTTGTGGAAGAAGCCGTCAAGCAGAAAGGCCACACGGCTCATGTAGCCTGTCGTCTCCAGCAGGGCAATACCGAAAAAGAGGATGATGATGTTGGGCAGGAACATGATGACCGCCCCAACACCGCAGATCATCCCGTCTGCAACGAGTGATGCCATTTCCCCATTGCCAAGCAGGGTGCGCGTCTGGTCTGCAAGCCAGGTAAAGCCTGCATCGATCCAGTCCATCGGTAATGCACCCAGTGTAAAGGTCAGCTGAAAGAGCAGCCACATCAAAAAGAGGAAGATGGGCACACCCAGCCACTTGTTGATAAGCAGGTTGTCTATCTTCTGGGTCAGGTTTTTTGCCCGCATGCTTTTGACAGACATGACTTCCATCTTCGCACCCTTGGCAAAGGCAAAATGTTCGTCTGCAAAGATCTCTTCAAGGTCTTTGGTGCCCATGTGCAGGTAGATATGTTCAAGTGCTTCACGCAGAATGGGAAGCAGTTCTATCCAGATGGGTTCGTCGTGCATTTTCTTGTAAATGTCGGCATCTTCCTGCAGGAGTCTTACGGCAAGATGGCGGTAGGGCATGTCACTTTTGTAGTTTTTCTCTTTGAGGAAAGTAACAATGCGCTCTATCTCTTCTTCTATAGGGTCGGAGTAGATCACTTTTGCGGTGGTTTCGGGTTTTTCATACACTTCGACAATGGTACGTTTGAGCTCTTCTATGCCTTCGCCTGTTGTGGCCGAAGTTTTGATGACGGGCACACCCAAAATGGCAGCAAGCTGCTTCTCATCTATTTCGATGCCCTCTTTTTTTGCTTCGTCTATCATGTTGAGTACGACAATGACCTTTCTGCCGGTTTCAAGAAGCTGTGTGGTAAAAAGCAGGTTACGCTGCAGGTTGGTGGCATCGACAACATTGACAATGAGGTCGTACTCTTCACTCTGCAGAAAGCTCTTTGTGACCTTCTCTTCAATGGTGTACTCCGTCAGCGAGTAGGCACCCGGCAGGTCGACAATGTGTACTTCGTAGTCTTTGCATGCCTTTTCGTCACAAAGGTTGAAAACCACTTCCGTTTTGTCTACTGTCACGCCCGAAAAGTTTCCCACCTTCAGCTTGGCATGTGAAATAGCATTAATGAGCGATGACTTACCGACATTGGGCTGTCCCGCCAGTGCAACGACGATTTTTTCCATTAATTCATCTTCCTTATGATTGGTTAAAAGTAAAATGAAAATAGTTATCAATTAACTTTTTAATGGGAGTAATATACTCTTCAAATGCTTTGAAGAGAATTAAAAATTAGAAATTAAAAGGTAAAAAGCAGAGGTTAAAATGAGTTATAGAGATGTTTAAAAAATGGAAGATTGAAAAAAAGTGTGCAGGGGCGAACCCCTGCGGGTCACACGAAATTCTTAGAATTTGTATGTGAGGTAGAGCTGAACTGTGTCAGTTGTGTCTTCTGTTGAAGCACCACCGGCAACTGGAGTGTCAGTTCTGTCAGTATTGATATATGCAACCTGTACATTTACACCATATACATCTGCACCTGCAACAAGAGCGATCTCATCAAGGTCAGTTTCATTGAATACCCCACCATTAAGTGCTGTATTAAGTCTCTCTTGTGCACCAGAGATATGTGTGTACTGAGCAGTTGCCTGAACACCGTTGAAGATGGAGATATCACCAGCATTGTAGTTTGCAGCAACAGTAGTAGTGTCTGCACCCGGCTGACCTACAAGACCATAGTTCCACCATGCTTCAGTGTACAGTTTAGACTGAGCACCGGCACCAAGAGGTCCCCATCCACCTGCATTATTACCATTTACAAGTGTTGCTGTGTTCGCAATTGGAAGCACTGCATTTGTTTTATCATCTACAGAAGAGTATGCAGCCCATACTTTGAATGCATCCATTTTGTAACCAAGTTTTGCAGCCCATGCAGATGAATCGTCAATAGTTCCAACTACATTTTCAAGTGTACTGTCTGCACCCATCCAAGCGTACTGAGCACCTATTGTAACGCCAGAGAACTCACTGTCAGCCTGGAGCCATACTGCCTGAGCAACGTCCATAACATCGTAGTACCAAGCCTGTGCAGTTACACCAGCAAAAGTACCAACTGCAGCAACAGTCCATGCACCATTACTGATTTCATTGCTTGTGCCTGTAAAGAGTGGAAGATAACCGCTGCTGTGTGTGAATCCGCCTTCACCGCTTACACCTTCACCGTCAAATGTGGTGATTCTGCTTCCGTTACCGTTACCATCGTAGATGTAACCAGCGATCAGAGAGAGGTTTTCCATTGGCTTGGCAATGGCAACTGCCGCGTCAAATGTGTTAGGCGCAATGTTCCACTTTTCAGAGAATGCAAGTGGCGTATCCAGTTCTTGACGACCGATAACAGTTGTCAATTTCCCGTCCATCATTGTACCGGTAACATTCAGTGTGTCGATCCAGAGAGCGTCACCTACACTTGTTAGAGTTGAAGAACCATTGGCACCTTGTGCACCACCTACGAGCCATACGTTAGATACAACTGAATCATCCAGACCAAGTGTTGCAAGACCAGTCAGACCGGCATTGATTTTCCAGTTGCTGTTGATTGCATAACCGATGTCAGCAGAAACTGCTGCCTGACCAGCTGATGTTGCTTGGCTGAACATGCTGCTGCTGTCTGTAGAGTAGTACAGTTTTGCATCACCAGAGAATGACCAAGGAGATACTGCTACTACCGGAGCCGGCTCTACTGGAGCAATGTCTCCACCTGCGAATGCTGAACTTACAGCGATCGCTGCTACTAAACTGAGTTTTGTAAACTTCATGTTTTTTCCTTTGTATTGTTTTTACTCTGCAAGTTTAACATAAAGATTAATCAAAAGTCAATAGAAAATTAACATTTTGGGCAATTAAACGTTTATTTTGAGAATTTTAGCGTCATTATCATGTGGCTTAATGGAGGCGGCGGGCTGAAAACAGGGGGTGTTCTGCTGGTTATTACGGTTTTTTATATATTAACGGTTTATTAATGTTCTGAAATCTGTTATTCCTGCGAATGCAGGAGTCTTTGTGTTAATCAGACAAATACATCTCTACTGCCCCTGAGAGATAAACGGATTGATAGCCTTCACATCGAGCTCATAGCCGAGATGGTTGAGTATGTCGTTGAGTGTGACGATGGAGATCTGGGCGATATGTCCGTTTTCGAGTTTGGAAAGTGTCGCACGGGAGATGTTTGCCTGTTTTGCCAGCATCTCCTGTGTAAGCCCCCGTTCTTTTCTGAGTCTTTTGACCGTATTACCAAGTTCGAGTAAGTTCATGCGGCAACTCCTTTATAGTTTTGTTTTCCAAAGAGATGTTGAAACTTTCGATCATGCGCCTTCCAATGGTTTCAAAATGCTGATTGTTTGCTATATAGCTTTCAATGTTGATGATTGTTTGTTTCAGCGCGTTTTCACACTTGCCATAGAAACGCTCTGCCTCCTTTTTTGTCAGCAGACAGTGTTTCATACCAAACGCTATCAACTCTTCTTTGCCAAACCACACCTTTTTCCCCTCCATCGTCAGTGCCGGTTTGTCTCGGAAGATGTAGCTTGTGGTATTGACCACATCATAGGCGGGGCTGAGCCAAATGCGGCTGAAGTCATCGTTGAAAAGCAGCCCGAAGTTTTTTAGATGCGCATCGCCGTTTTTAAGCAGATAGTTCATCACAACAATTTTGTAGTAAGCGCTTAAAGATTCTTTTTTATGTGTTGTAAACTGGTAAATACTCTTTGCGACTTGTTCGTAACTTCCGTTATATTTTTGGTTTCTGTTTTTATCCTGTAAAGAGAGTATCTCTTCAAAGCCCATTGTTTTGCCATTCTGGAAGATGAAGTTCTCTACAATGAGAAACTTTTTGTTTTTCGTAAGTGTGATATTGGGTATCTCTATGCCTGCCATTTTGCATGCTTTAAGGCAGAAGTATTCGTTTTCGGCAAGGCAGGGGTACTCCTCTCCCCATGTCTTGATGATATATTCTTTTATATGCAGTGTCTCTTTCTCTTTTAAGAGTGCTACGGTTTTTGGCTGTACGCCGGAGATGGCATTTTTGTTCAAAAAAGTCTCAAGCAGTTTTTTGAAGGTATCGGCAGAGTCGTTTTCGATAATGTTTTCTATATTGAGAAAGTCGAAGTCGAGTTTTGAAAAATCACTTTTAAATGTGATCCTGCTTTGAATATTGGGTGATAGTCTTGAAAATATGAGATAGTCATCGATGTATCCATACTCTTTGGTAAGTAGGTTTTTAAATATTTCGTACAGATACCCTTCGGGTAAAAACGTTTCAAAGAAAGGGGGAAACCTGTGTTCATATGTATAAAATCTTTTGGTATTGGGTAAAGAGAGTGCGATGGAGTTTTGTATCTCCAGGTTTTGATACTCTATGAGATAATCGTGCTTATCCTGCAGGAATGTCGCTATCTCTGTCTCTTTTAGATATATTTTTATCATCGACAACCCCTTTATGTATAAATTATTTTACAATAATAGCATTAGTATATCATTATGTCAACTAATTTGAACATTAAGGCTGTCAGAAGGGGATGTCACATCTCCACATGTCTGAAAAAGTCTCTGACATACTCATATCCGGAGTAGAGTGTCAGCGCCACGGCGATCCAGAGCAGTAGCGTACCGCCCGGCCAGTGCATGAGCAGAAAACCGATGGCGATCATCTGTGCGACGGTTTTGACCTTGCCCATCCACGATGCTGAGATGTCAAGCCCCTGTGAAACAGCGGAGACACGCAGCCCAGTGATGAAGAGTTCGCGTGTAAGGATGAGGAAGACAGCCCAGGGTGATGCTGCGCCCTGCATCATGAGCCCGAGGAAGCCTGCAAGGGTGAGCATCTTGTCGGCAAGCGGGTCTAAAATGGAGCCAAGCACGGTCACCTGGTTGAATGTACGGGCAATATACCCGTCAAAAAAGTCGGTTGCCGATGCAACCACAAAGATGAACGCGGCAAAATAGTTCAGCCAGCTTGGATGAATGCCGTGAAAGAAAGAGGCATCCTGATTGACAAGAAAAAGGAACATCAGCGGTGCAAGCAGCAGGCGGATGAAGGCGAGGATGTTGGGGATATTTAGTATTTTGGCTTTATTCATGATGTATGGTTACTTTCATATTGTGTGATGGCTTCAAGGCACTGGTTTTTCAGTTTGGGCAAGGCATTTCTGAGTAGCCATTCTATGATAGCAAGTTCGACACCATCATATTCGTGTGCAATAAAGTTACGAACATCACGCATACCTTTTAAATCTTCATCTTCAAAGTATGATAGAAGCGTAGATATGTTCTCTTCGTTTAGTTTATTGAACTGTTCTGCAATACCGGCAAGCAATATTAAAATGGCAGGTCTTGTTGTGACTTCATCTTCCAAGGCATTATATATACCCTTTTTAGCAGCAATATTACGTTCAATAAATTCGATTTTTTCAACAATCGAGTATATTCTGCTTATAGGTTCTTTTGCCATTATATATAGATGGTTCTGTCAATAATGAATTTTTGTGCCGTTCTTCCCATACCGCTTGATGAAGCTAAATCCACAGGTGTACGGAAATACTCAGAGAGTTCGTTTTTGATTTCATTGAGCCGGCGAATAGACCGTATACCGTACTTTTGTGTAAATCGGGGCTCTGTATGAATGAGGATGTCAATATCGCTTGCAGCATCTGCTTTGTTTTGTGCATATGAACCAAATAAACCCTCTATGACAAACCCTTCTTTCTCATATATGGGTTTTAGTGTTTTGAGTTTATGAAGAATAGTTTCTCTGTTCATAGGCACACTTTTTTTGTTTAATTATAGCAAAAATTTAGATAGCTTGTAGGGTGTTGTCACCTGACAACACCAAAAGCACAAAGGTAAATGGTGTTGTGAGGGCACAAGCACCCTACAAAATTAGTTTGAAATTTAAGGTTTGATTTAATCAAAACCTGTAAATTTTTCTAATTTCTACCGGAACGTCGTTCCCCCGTCCACAACAATGGTCTGTCCGGTAATCCAGCTTGCGTCGTCGGTACAGAGGAAGTAGATGGCGCCGGCGAGGTCTTCGGGTGTTCCCATGCGGTCAAGTGCGGAGCGTTTGATGGTTTCGGCTTTGACCTCTTCGTAGTTGGTAAAGGCGCGGAGTGCATCGGTTTCGATGGGGCCGCCGCTCACAGCGTTGACACGGATGCCCATTTCGCCAAGCTCTACGGCTGCGTAGCGTGCCATGGCTTCTACCGCAGCTTTGTTGGTGCCGTGGCCTGCATAGTTTTCAATGTAGATCAGGTTGCCGGTGGAGGAGAGGGTAACGATGGAGCCGCCGCCCGTTTTTTCCATGCGTTTTGCCGCTTCCTGGCTTCCTGCAACAAAGGCGCCGACAGTAGCGGTGTAGATGTTGGTCAACCCTTTTTTAGGGCGGAGTTTCATGAACTTCCCATAGCCGCCTACGACCGGACGGCCGTAGATCATGGCGTTGGAAACAAAGAAATCGATACGGTCAAAGTCTTCGTCAATGGCAGCAAAGAGCGGTTTGAACTGGTCGGTGTCGAGAATGTCAAGCGGGTAGGCTCTGGCTTTGATGCCGTACTTCTCCTCAAGTTCCGCAGCGATGGCGTCGGCTGCTTCCTTGTTGGAGTTGTAGGTAAAGGCGACATTGACGCCGTTTTGTGCAAACTTCTCTGCCGTGGCTCTTCCTATTCCCTTGGTCGCCCCTGTAATGACAAGGGTCTTTCCTTTCATGTCGCTCATTATGCTACTCCTGCAATGGTATATTTTTTCATCGTCTCTTCGATCTTGCGCATGTTCTCGCTGCTTGGCGGTACCAGCGGCAGTCTGTACTCCAGCGTCTCTGTCAGGCCGGCGATGTACATTGCCGCCTTAATGGGGATGGGGTTGCTTTCGCAAAAGAGCACTTTGTTGATGGCAAAGAGGTCGTCATTGATCGCTTTGGCGGTCTTGAAGTCACCTGCGAGTGCAGCGTGTGCCAGTTTGGCCTTGAGGTCGGGCAGCAGGTTGGAAGTTACCGATGTTACACCCTTACCGCCACTGGCAAGAATGGGGAAGTCGATGGCATCATCACCGCTGAAGACGTAAAGGTCGGGCACTTTTGCCAGCAGCTCCACGGTACGCTCGATGGAGCCTGTGGCTTCTTTGATCCCCATGATGTTGGGTACGTCATCAAAAAGACGCTTGACGGTATCTGGCAGAATATCCACGCCGGTACGTCCGGGAACGTTGTAAAGCATGAAAGGTACTTGCACTGCCGAAGCGATGGCTTTGTAGTGTTGGTAGAGCCCCTCCTGGCTTGGTTTGTTGTAGTAGGGGCTTACTGAGAAGAGTGCATCCACGCCGCATGCTTCAGCATGTTTTGCGATGTCGATGGCTTCATGTGTGGCGTTGCTTCCCGCACCTGCGAGTACTTTTGTTCTCGTACCCTTGCAAACTTCTACGGCAATCTCGATGCAGCGCTTGTGCTCGTCATGGCTGAGTGTAGCGCTTTCGCCGGTAGTACCGACAGGGCATACGGCGTCGATGTCGTTGTCTATTTGTCTCTGTATCAGTTTGGCAAATGTAGCTTCGTCGAGTTTGCCGTTCTTGAGCGGGGTGATCAGTGCGGTTGTCGCACCGGTGATATAGTTTTCCATTACTTCTGTTCCTGCGTTGGTGTGTCAGTGTCGTGCTTTTTCAGTATGACTGTGGTCGAATAGTCGTGGTCGAAATACTTTTTCGCCACACGCACGATATCTTTGAGTGTTATTTTATCCAATTTCTCTTCATATTCAAGTAAAGGCTTGAGGTTCCCTTTGGCAAGGTAGTCCCCGTAGAGGCTGGTGACGTTGTTGGAGCTTTCAAGCGAATAGATGAATTCGGCCTTGGTATTGATCTTGACTTTGTCAAGCTCTTCCTGCGTCACGTCACCCGTTTTAAGTTTCTCAAGTTCGCTTAAAATCTCTTTTTCAACGTTTTCAATGGCGACACCCGGGTTGGCCATGGCCATGATAACGAAGACACCGGGGTCTTTCATTTCCATATTGTAGCCGTAGATTTGGTTGACCAAATGTTTTTCATGTACCAGTTTTTTATCAAAACGTGAACTTTTGCCGTGGCTGAGTATGTGGCTGATGGCTGAGAGAACCACCTGATCGTCATCTTCGTAATTGGGGATGGCGTAGGCAATAGCAATGGTATCGACCTGGTTGCTCTCTTTGTGCAGCACCGCACGTTTGGCACCGTCGTTTTTCGGCTCTACAAAAGTGACTTTCGGAATGGTGTGTTCGTTCCTGATGGCACCGAATTTAGCCTGCGCCTCTTTGAAGACGGTTTCGGGCTCGATGTCACCTGCTACGACAAGAATGGCGTTCCCCGGCTGATAGTAGCGGTGGTAGAAGTCACGAATGTCTTCGATTTTCCAGCTTAGGATGTCTTCCATGAATCCGATGGGAAGCCAGTGGTAGGGGTGGTAGACATACTGGGTGTTGAAGAGGCGGAAGTAAAGGTAGCCCATGGGGTTGTTGTCTGTACGCAGTCTTCGCTCTTCGGCAACTACCTTGCGTTCGCGTTGAAACTCTTCGTCGTCGAGCTTCAGGTTGTGCATCAACTCCGCAAACAGATCGAACGTCATGCCGAGATTTTTGCTGGCAGTTTTGATGAAGTAGTGCGTTTTGTCAAAACCTGTTGCAGCATTGTTGACTCCGCCGTGGCTTTTGACAATGACATCGAACTCGCCCTCTTTGAGTTTCTTGGTCGACTTGAAACTGAGGTGTTCGAGCATATGCGCCATACCGCTCTTGCCCATCGTTTCGTTGCGGCTGCCTACTTTGTAGTAAATGTCGGTGGTGATGACACCCGATTCGTTGTGCATAGGGATGACAACGACCTGAAGACCGTTGTCGAGTGTTTTGGTATAGTGTTTTGGCAGTGAATTGGCCATGAGTGCTCCTGTGGCAAAAAATAGTGCGAGCACTATTTTTTTGATTGATGAGTGAATGTTTTTTTGTATATGCATTTTTTCTCCGCGTAGGGTGCGTAGTCACGCACCAATTTATAACGGTGCGTGACTACGCACCCTACAATTACTTCCAATCTGCGCCAATGGCTTCGCTGATGTGAGTGTACCCGTCTTTCTTTAACAGGGCAACCAGCCCTTCGTTGATCTCTTTAATGAGAGCCGGGCCGCGGTAGATGAGCATGCTGTAGACCTGTACGAGCGAAGCACCGGCTTTGATGCGTCTGTATGCCTCTTCGGCTGAGTCGATACCGCCTACGGAGATGAGCAGTGTCTTACCGTAGAGTGCTTTGCCTACAGCACGGAAAAGTGCGTAGCTCTTCTCCGTCAGCAGTGCGCCGGAGATGCCGCCGAAATCTTTGGCATTGGGGGTGAGGCTGTAGTCTATGGTGGTGTTGGTGGCGATGATACCTGCTGCGCCTGCATCCACTGCAGCGGTACAGAGTGCAACGGCATCTTCGGGGGTCATGTCAGGTGCGATCTTGAGCAGGACAGGCTGGTCGGTGATGCGTTTTGCCATGGCGAAGATGTCGTTGATGAACTGCTCGTTCTGCAGGTCTCTCAGTCCCGGTGTGTTGGGGGAAGAGATGTTGATGACGATGTAGTCACCGTAATCCTTAAATGCATGAAAGAGTGTTTCGTAATCTTCCAGTGCCTTCTCTTCGGGAGTGGTTTTGTTCTTGCCGATGTTGATGCCGATGGGGTAGTCGAAGAAGTAGAGCTTGTTGAGCTGGTCGAGCATGTAGCCCATACCTTTGTTGTTGAACCCCATAGCGTTTTGAATGGACTGCTCCTCTACAAGGCGGAAGAGTCTTGGTTTGGGATTGCCGGGCTGCGGCTTTGGTGTGACCGTACCGATTTCGGTGAAGCCGAATCCGAGCATGGGCATAGCAGTAATGTACTGCCCGTTCTTGTCGAAGCCTGCACCCAGTCCCACAGGGTTTTGAAAGGTTCTTCCAAAAAGCTGCTGTTTGAGCATCGGGTCAGAGACAAAAAATTCGTTTGAAAAGTGGCGCAGTGCAGGGGGACAGTAGGCCGCGGCTCTAAGTCCAAGCCCGGCAACAGTATGCGCCGTTTCGGGGTCGAGTTTGAAGAACAGTTTTTTAAGGGTATCGTAGGAAAAAAATGACACGGGGCTCTCCGGTTTTGTTTGTGCGATTATACCCCAATCTCAATAAAAGTAGTGCAGAGAGAGGGTTGCCCCCTGAAGTGTATCGAGCCCTTCTATCTTTTGAACGACATTGTAGTGGTAGCCGATGTCGATATCAATGCGGTCGGTGGCGTAAAGAATAAAGCCCGTCTGCGCACCGTAGCTGTAGCCGTTGCTGTCGTCTACGGCATCATTTTCGTAGTGAATGTAGTTGATATTGGCGCCGAGGTAGGGGCGGATCTTCGGGGTACCGAACATTGTATCGAACGGGATGTAGTCGACGTTGAGTGTGACCATGCCGAGATCCTGTCCGTATTCCAGTCCGAAAGTGGTACGCCAGCGCAGTGTCTGTTTGCCCACATGAAAAGCAGCGGTGGTGTGGTTGCTGCTGTCGCCGTTTTCAAGTTCTGCCTGGTGGTGGCTTACCGATGCGCCGATGAAAGGAAACTGCTCTTCAGCATGCAGGGTACCTGCTAAGATAAGTGTACACAGTAACAGTTTTTTTACCATCAGGTGCGCTCCCACACGGTGCCTTCAGGTGTATCCATAATGGCAATACCCATCCGGGTAAGTTCGTCACGGATTGCATCGGCAGCAGCGAAATCTTTGGCTTTCTTGGCTTCGGTACGTTTGGCGATGAGCGCTTCTATCTTCTCTTTAAGTGCTTCATCAACACCGATCTGGAAGTAGCTGTAGGGCTCCTTGCCGCCAAAGCCTAAAATAATATCAATAACTTTAATAAAAGTATTTATTTCATACTCTAATGTCTCCCTATATATTTTTAAAATACTTTTTTGTTTTGGTTGTTGATTTAGTTTTTGAAGATTAATTGAAAAATTTACGTTTGTATAAATAAAATCAACAAAGTCCTTATAATTAAATTGTTCGATTGATATGTAGTCATCATATGATTTTCTAGCATACTTATAAGTAAAATATTTATTTAATAATCTTTTAAGTCTATTTTTTTCTTTATTGGTTAGAAAATCTGAAAAATATATTTTATATAGAGTTTTTTGTAAAATATCAATTCTTACTTGTTTTTCTTGCATCGCGTTAATAGCAAAATTAAACATCTGTATTTCTTTATCAATATAAGCTAAAGCTTTTGAAATATTTAAATCATCTTTCATTGCATTGAGTATTTGTAATTTATAGTGATTGTTTAATCCTGCATAATTTTTTTTGGTTACAGGGTATTTTTTTAGTCTATAAAGTTTGTCGAGCCTTTGTTTAATAATATGCAGGTCCTCTTCGTTGAAGTTGAAGTCGTTGTGGTAGTGTACCGAGTTGAGGTAGTAGCGCAATATTTCGCCGTCGTAGACCTTGAGGGCATCTTTGAGAAAGAAGCTGTTGCCAAGGCTCTTGCTCATTTTTTCGCCGTCGATCTGCACAAAACCGTTGTGCATCCAGTACTTTGCCAGTTCGTGTCCTGTTGCACAGCGGCTCTGTGCTGCTTCATTTTCATGGTGAGGAAAAAGCAGATCCGCCCCGCCGCCGTGGATGTCGATGCTGTAGGCGCCGTTGCCGTCAAAATATTTCTCGATCATCGCCGAACATTCGATGTGCCATCCCGGACGGCCTGAAGCGAAAGGGGCATCAAAGCAGATGTCATCCTCTCCTTTGCAGGCTTTCCACAGAGCGAAATCTTTGGGATTGCGTTTTTCGCTGTTGTGCGCTACACGGCTTTGATTTTCGTCATCGTCGTGAACCTTGTGGGAGATTTCTCCGTAGTGCGGGTCTTTGCTCGTATCGAAGTAGACATCACCGTTGCTGACAACATAGGCAAAATCTTTGTCGATGAGTGTCTGGATCATCTGTTCGATGGCATCGAGTGATTCGGTCGCCTTGGGTTCAATGTCGGCACGCTGTACGCCAAGCTGTGCCATTTCGTCAAGGTAGCGGTCGATGTAGTAGGCGGTAATCTCCTGCATGCTTTTTCCGGTCGCTTCGACCTTTTTGATGATCTTGTCGTCAATATCGGTGAAGTTCTTTGCCATGGTGACTTTGTAGCCCAGCGCGCGCAGTGTACGTGCAAGCAGGTCGAACGCCAGTGAGCTTCGCGCATGCCCAAGATGTGCGTCGTCATAGACGGTAGGGCCGCAAACATAGATGCTGGCTTCCCCCTCTTTAATGGGCTCGAAAGGGCGTTTGGTTTTGGTAACGGAGTCGAAGATGACCATGATGAAGATGCCTTGGTGAATGGTTTTGGGGATTATAGCAAAATTTGGTTGATGGGAGTTGTTTGTTTGACGTTCTTCTTCATTTCTTTTTTCTTTGTAGCAGCACAAAGAAAAAGAGAAACGAAGCAAAGAAAAAAGAAAAGCTGATGCCCTGACGGGTTGTCAAATATCTGCCATTCCCTGGAGAGTTGCTGTGACAATCGGAATTTGTTTTGGCTTCTTGATTTTTTTATCGGAACCAAAAATTTAACGAAGTCTATACCTTTATGTGCATTTTCGTATAGTGCTATCGTATAAGACCAACAACCCACCCGTTAAGCAGATACATCATTACAGCAAAGGTCGGCATGCCTATAAGAAAATAGATGCTGCGTTTGTTGAGCAGAATGCGTTTTAGGATACCAAACCCCACCTCTTTGACGGTGAAGCCAAAGAGTACCCAGCCGCCGATGCTGCCGGCAAGTGCCAGACCGGCAGCGCCGAGGGGCTGCATGAGCAGCAGGGAGAAGCTTACCGAGGTAACCAGGGAGTAAACGGCGACCTTGGCCGCCTTTTTGTGTCGGTGGGAAGCGTAGAGGAAAAGCGAGAAGAGTTTGGCAAGGCCGAAAGGCAGCAGCCCTACCATATACATACGCAGTACTTCCATAGTCTGCAGGGTTTCTATATGGGTGAACTTGCCCCGTTCAAAAAGGAGCCAGATAATGGGTTCTGCAAGCAAAATGCCACCGATCATTGCCGCGCCGAGCAGAAAAGCAAGCAGCCAGAACGCCTGTGTGAGGTTTTCGTACGCTTTCTCTTCCTGATTGTTCTTCAGTGCTTTTGAGACAGTCGGAAAGAGCACAGTTGCCGTAGCAATCGCGATGATAGCAAGGGGCAGCTGGAAAATGCGGTTGGCATAAAAAAGAAAAGAGACTGAACCGGTGGCCAGAAATGTTGCCAGAATGGTATCGACAAAGGCGGAGATCTGCGGGGTGGAGTTGCCGAGGATTCCGGGCAGAAAGAGGGACTTGAAATGTTTCTCTTCCTCTTTGACATCTTTGATCTTGCGGTACTTCCATCCGCCGATGAGCAGCCTGTCGAGTTTGAATCGGTGAAGGGTGATAAGGTGCGCAACAATCTGAAGCACTCCGCCGATAAGCACGGCAAAGCTGAGGGCGTAGGCAACGGTTTTGGGGTCACATTTCATAAAGACCCACAGTGCGGTGATCATGGAGATGTTCAGCAGTGCTGTCGACATGGCCGTTGTTGCGAAGTGCTCCTTGTACTGCAGGAGTGTCGCAAGGAAAGTGACGATGAAGATGAGGTCGAGATACCAGAAGTTGATCGCCGTAAGCGGTGCTGTCTGTTCTATCTGATCCCAGCTCCATCCCCATGCAAGCAGTTTGGTCATAGGTTCGGGAAAGAGTGTAATGACAATTGAAAATGAGATGAGAAAGAGCAGAAAACGCAAAAAGATACTTATGGCAAAGACCCCTTTGTGTTTTGATGCGATGAATGAGGGCATGAAAGCCTGCGTAAAGGCTCCTTCGGCAAAGATACGGCGAAAGAGGTTTGGCAGCTTGAAGGCGACAAAGAACATATCTGACCAGATTGATGCCCCGAGTGCGGAAGCCATAAGCACATCACGTCCCAGACCCGTTACACGCGAGAGGAGGATGCCAAAACTGTTGGTAAAGATCGATCGCAGGCGCATGGTTCTCTTTTCGTTTAGGTTTTGCGTATTTTAGCGAAAGGTTGATTTGAGGTAGAAATATGACAATTTGACATCTTTTTGGTCTGTTCACGCAGCAGTCGTGCTATACTTTCCAAAACGAATGTAAAGGACAGCAATGATAGTCGGAATAGAAGGGAGCGTGGAGCATAAGGATCCTACCTATGTACATTTGAATGTTAACGGACTGGTGTATGAAGTGCATATCTCTATTAACACCTCAAATGCCATCAAAGAGAAGCGGGTGAAGCTTTTTGCCACACGTATTATCCGTGAAGATACCGATGCACTTTACGGCTTTATGGAACGCAATGAAAAGAAAATGTTCGATACCCTCATTAAAATAAACGGTGTCGGCCCCAAAGTGGCATTGGCCGTCTGTTCAACCTTTACCCCGGAAACCTTTGCCAAAGTGGTTACATCAAAAGATGTCGGAATGCTCAAAAGGGTTCCCGGCATCGGGCCCAAAGCGGCAAGCCGCATTCTTGTGGAGCTTGCTGACTTTATTGTTGACGGTGACGGAGCGGGAGAGAGTGCAGGTGCATCGATGGTTGAAGCAACCATGGCGCTTGAGAGCCTCGGTTTCAAAAAAGATGCGATCCAAAAGGCACTTGCCGGATGCAGCGGTGATACGGCGACACTGGTCAAAGAAGGGTTGAAAAAGCTGCAGAGGCTGTGATTAGTGTTCTGTAAATACCAGCTCCCCAACCGGTTGTCCGATGGCATTTGAGACGACATTACATTTAACGATGAAGAGGTAAAAAACTGTTCTGTCGCAGACGTCGTAAAGAGATTCATAGTTTCCCATGCCTTTGGAGAGGACGATATCGGCAGTTTCAAAAAGGTTTTTGGCATATGCATTGGCATAGTCAAGGTCGAAACCGGGGGTGGGAACACCGGTGTCTACGATGGTTGCAACGTCTTCTAACAGCTTTGCCTCTTTGACGGTAACATCGTTGATGATGGGTTTTCCGCGTACAAAATAATAGACATCGATGTCGTAGGTTTCTTTGATCTTTTCGATGAGCAGCCGGTCAAAAACGTGCTCTCCGGTATTGTCTCCGAGATAGACGAGGCTGTTGGCGTTTTGAAGTGCATTTTGAAAGGCTTCAAAGTCATCGATGCCAAATTCTCTGTGAAAATGGCTTTGGATGACTTCGTTAAGATCGAATGTCTGCTGTGCACCAAAATCGATGACGTTGCCAATGACTGCGAACTTGACGGCATCATGCAGTGTGGTGACAAAAGAGGTATCGACACTGAGCGCTACTTTGGTTGCTTCCTCTTTTGACCGTGCGACAGGGTCGTCGATGCCGGTCAATGCTGCAATAGAGGCATAGGTATACTGTGCAATCTGCGGCGGTGTCATCTCAAGTGAGCTCTCGATGAGAATCTTTGCCGTCTCATCAAGCAGGGTTTTGCTTGTTGCGTCATCGAGCTGCAGCAGCTTGGTGACCTTCAGTGTCTGGTTCATGATGCAGGTGATACAGTCGGGTTTGATGTGCATGTTTGCCTCTTTTGGGATTTTAATGTCAGTTGTTCATTGATACATCGGTTATCGATATTTTCTACTTGCTCTCAACTTGGGTGATAAATCCTCACTTCCTGTGTATTTTAAGCTTTTATTCAACCGAACAATGAAAAATTCTCTTAACTCTTAACTCTTAACTCTTAACTCTTAACTCTTAACTCTTAACTCTTAACTCTTAACTCTTAACTCTTAACTCTTAACTCTTAACTCTTAACTCTTAACTCTTAACCTTTTTCAGTACTCTTCTCGCTGAAACGAAACAGTCACGATAGTGGCCGTGTGTGATGGGTGAAATAATAATGCCTTTTTTCTTAGAGGCGGCATGGATGAATTTGCCGTTACCGAGATAAATACCGACGTGTGTAACGGGGATGCCGCGTTTTTTGTCGGTAAGGAAGAAAAGCAGATCGCCTTTTTGCAAATGGTCAAGATCGACAGGCATCCCTTTTTTGGACTGTGCCCAGGCGGTACGGGGCAGGTTGACACCGTTTTTTTTGAAAAGGTACTGCACATACCCCGAGCAGTCAAAGCCTTCGGGGGTGGTACCGCCCCAGACATATTTACCGCCTTTGAAATATTTGGCGTAGCGCAGCAGCGCTTCACGGTCAGCAGCGGTAAGGCGGTAGGTTTTACCTTTTTTCTTGGCTGCGGCACTCGCTTTTGCAATGCGTTCAGCCGCTTCACGTGCCATTTGTGCTGCCCGTGCAAGATTCTCTTCGCGGTGGAGTGCATCATAAATGGCCTGCAGCGAATACTCCCTGGCATCCTGATTCAGGCAGGCGTTGTTGCACTTTTTAAGCTGTTTTTCCTCAACAATTTTGCCTTTTTTGTCTGTGATGACAAAAAGATTGGCAGCGGACAGCAGAACTGGGAAAAAAAGAAGGAATCTATAGGGTTTTATCATTTTTTGATTGTAGCATAGATTTGTATGAACGGATGTGACTTTTGTGCTCTGACCCACTCTTTTGGAGAGCAGCGTGTCGATAGGTTTCAAATTTTGCTATAATGCGCCCCATGCAAACACCAGTCGTTATTATCGGCGGCGGGGCGAGCGGATTGATGCTCGCTTCGCTGCTTCCCAAAAACAGCGCTATTGTTATTGAGTCGAACCCGAGAGCAGGGGAGAAGATACGTATTTCCGGCGGAGGAAAGTGCAACATTACCAATGCTGTAATGGATGCGGAACATTATCTTGGCAGTGATACGTTTGTGTCAGATGTATTGTGGCAGTTTGACCAAAAGATGCTGCTTTCTTGGCTGAAACAGCGTGGACTGGTGCCGGTGTTGCGTAAAGGCAGCCAGTACTTCTGCCCCAAGAGTGCAACAGAGCTTTTGGATGTACTGCTCAGAGAGGCACGGAGACAAAAGATGCTGCTTGGAGAGAAGGTGCTGGAGGTTCGCAAGCGTGATGCACACTTTTATGTAAAGACCAACCGGCGTACGATCACGGCAAACAGTGTGGTGGTTGCTTCGGGGGGACTTAGTTTCCCAAAGCTTGGTGCCAGCGGCATCGGGTATGGGATTGCCGGGCATTTCGGGCATACTGTTATGAAAACAGCACCTGCCCTGGTAGGTTTTACAGTGCAAAAAGAGCAGTTTTTTTTTAAAGAACTAAGCGGTATTTCGACCGATGTAGTCGTAACCGTCGGACAGAAACAGTGTGAAGGTGCATTGCTCTTTGCACATAAAGGCATCAGCGGGCCGGCAGTGCTCGATGCATCGCTCTATTGGGAGAAAGGTCAAATCGAGATTGATTTCCTGCCGGGCTTTGCATGGGAGCAGGTAGGTAAAAGCAACAAGCGCATCACTTCACTGCTGCCGCTGCCAAAACGCGTTGCTAAGGCATTTTTGGTACAATTTGCAATCGAAGATAAGGCAGGAGCTGCATTATCGGAGGAGGAGCTGCAACAACTTCAGACACTTAACCGGTATCGATGTGCACCGGCAGGGACGTTTGGCTACAGCAAGGCTGAAGTGACCAAAGGCGGTGTGGTGACAGATGAAATAGATGTTGCAACGATGCAGAGTCGAAAGACAGAAGGACTCTACTTTACGGGTGAAGTAATGGATGTAACGGGGCAGCTTGGAGGCTACAACTTTCAGTGGGCTTTTTCAAGTGCCTATGTGTGTGCTCAGAAACTTAAAAAACAGGGGAGAGAAGGATGACAAAACGTTTTGGATGGGCGGTACTTTTTGCACTGCTGCTGAGCGGCTGTGTGGGAATGCCGGACAAAGAAGGATGGCACAGCAGCCAGAAAGAGGAGTTTTTACAAATTCTTCAGGAGGACAAATACGCTTCGCTTTGCGGTGATAAAGCGCTGTATAACAAGGTACGCCAGAGTGAAGATTCTCGTCTGATGTTCAAACTGCTGGTTGACTATACGAACCATCTTGCCAACAGCTGTATTGACATTCAAAGTTTCAAGGCAGCACAGCAAGAGCGTAAAACGCCAAAGTTTAAAACGGCGTATGAGATCTATAGACAAAAAGTCGATCCCAATACTATCAGAGCCGAGCTGAAAGCGGGCAAGAGCATCGAAGAGATTCTCAAGCCTTACATACCTGCCTACAGAGAGTTCGGTCGACTGCTTGCCGCTTATAAAACACTTGAAAAAGAGCCCAATGTTGATCCGGAGAAACTTCGAAAGGTACGTTTGAGTCTTGAACGTGTCAAACTGATGAAACCGCTGACAAGCAAAAATTATGTACTGGTGAACATCCCCGAATTCCGCGTACGTGTTATTGAAGACGGAAAAACAGCGGTCAGCATGAAGGTCATTGTAGGTAAAAAGCGTCTGCAAACACCAATTTTTGGAGAGGGGTTAAAGTATATTGTTGTCAATCCGCAGTGGAATGTGCCTGATTCCATTGCACGTAACGAAGTGATCCCAAAATCATTGAAAAATCCGGGCTATCTGGCAAGAAACGGTTTGGTGATCCGGAAGGACTACAACCTTGAATCACCCGCACAGAAGTTTGATCCGGCTTTGGCAAGCAATTATGTCGGGGGTAAAGGTCCTGTACCTTTCAAGTTCATCCAGCCGCCGTCAAAGCATAATGACCTTGGACGTGTGAAATTTCTTTTCCCGAACAACCATTCGGTCTATATGCATGATACGCAGTCGAAGCATCTTTTCAAACGGACAGTGCGCTGTTACAGCCACGGTTGTGTTCGTCTGGAACGCCCCAACGAGATGCTAAGACATATCATTGAGCACTATACGAACCTGACGTGGGATGAGGCAAAAGAGAAATATGACAGCCTTAAAACCCACTACATTACCATTACCAAGCCGCTGCCAGTACATACAGCATACCTGACAGCCTATGTGGAAGATGATGGTACGGTACACTTCTTCAACGATATCTACGGATACGACAGAATACAAAAACTCAAAAAGTAAAGAGAGCGGATGAAATGGACAAGAAGATGGCTGATTCTGCCTGATCTCCTTGTCATTGCTCTGCTGCTGCTCTCTTTTCTCCCTCTTTTTATTGCGATACCACAGCTGCAACAAATGCCTGTACCTGTTACGCCTGCTGCCGTGCCGACACCGCCTGTCATGCACCCTGTACCGGCTGAGCAGAATGAGAGTAACACATCATCATCCACATCAAGTCTGCTGTCTGAAGCGAATGTTTCCCTCTCACTTACGGATCTTTTGACAGAAGAGGAAAACCGGACAATGAGCCTTGAAGAGGTGATGCGCATTTCACAGGAGGTAGCGATGCAGGAGTATCTTGAGAGACGGAAATACCAGTATGTCCCGCTCAAAGAACGGCTCAAAGCGTTTGGGCTCAAGAAGGGTGAAGCCGTCTATATTCGAATCTTTAAAAAAGAGGCGATTTTGGAAGTGTGGATGAAAAAAGAGGGGCGCTACGTACATCTCAAAGACTATGCTGTCTGTGCTTACTCGGGACACCTCGGTCCTAAGCTTAGAGAAGGGGACAAGCAGGCACCGGAGGGCTTCTACCGTGTTTACAAAAAGCAGCTCAACCCCCACAGCAAATTTCACCTTGCTTTTAATCTTGGCTACCCAAATGCCTATGACCGTGCCCACCACCATACCGGATCGTTTCTGATGGTGCACGGTAACTGTGTTTCCATTGGATGTTATGCGATGACAGATGCAAAGATAGAAGAGATATACGGACTGGTCGCTGCCGCGCTGCGTAACGGACAGAAGTATGTACCGGTGCATATTTTCCCATTCAGGATGGAGGATGAAACAATGGATGCCTACAGCGAGAGCCGCTGGTATGATTTTTGGATGGAGCTCAAGGAGGGGTATGACTATTTTGAGGCGGAGGAGGTGCCGCCAAAGGTGGAGGTAGTTGGTGGACACTATGTTGTCTCAGCACCGGAATAACGATGCTGTAATAGTTCAAAATAATGTAGGTGCATGATGTAAAGCGATGCGAATCTAATCACATTCACATCATGACTCTCCCAGACCGAAAACGTTTGAAAGGGTATTGATGTAGTTGAAGTAGCCGGTAATGGCGACCGCTTCGATGATCTGCATATCACTCCAGCCCATCTCCTTGAGTGCGTCTATATCCTCTTTCATAATCTTGTAGTTGTCTTTCTGTGCCGCACGAATGCAGAAGTTCAGCAGCGCTTTCTCTTTTGCATCGGACTGCATCGTTTCAACTCCCTGGAGAATCTCTTCTATCTGCGCGTCACTGAGTCCCAGCATCTTGGCAATGCTTTTGTGGACATCCACACACATTTTGCAGCCGTTTTCTTTGGAGATGAGCAGGGCGAGAGCCTCTTTGATGTCGTAGCTGAGCGTTGTTTCGTCAAGCAGATACTTTTGTACCATGCCGTCTGTCGCCATGTAAATCTTCTCATCGATTGCCAGCAGCTTGAAAATCTCACCAAGCTTACCGGTTTTTTCCATGATGGGGCGTGCTTTCTCCTGTATTGCCGGGCTCATCTGTTCAAATTCGGGTAGGTCAATATGTGCCATGGTTTTCCTTTTTTAAGTATTTTATTGTTGGTTACAGCAGTTCCTCAAAGGTCGTGTTCTCGAGCTTCTTTTTGAGTACATGCTCAATCACTTTGCTGAAGATTCCCTCATCTTCGGGTTTCATCGTTTTGACAGCCTTTGCCAGTACACGGATGTCGTAAAGACTCGGGTATATCTCGGGTACGGGTTTTTCGAGACCCAGTAGTCCGTAGACTGCCATGATGGCAGAGCGTACGGAGTACTCTACGGTGAAGACACAGTCGTTCTCGATCTCGCAGAACTGACCCATGAAAGCGAGGTTGGTACTGCCCTGCGGGATGACCTCGGGTCTGTCACCCTTGAGGCGCGGCATGAACTGGCTGGTGATGTAGGGCATCATGGCCGGGATGACGATGCACTCGTCGATGTAGGGCTGCATGTCGTCCGCATCGATACCAAGATGGTATAGCAGCTCCTGCAGCAGTTCTCTGCCTGAACATTCGCTCATCTTCTTGTCGATGAAATCCCCCTTGTTGTCAGGGAAGAGGGCATAGGCCCAGGCGACGGTCGTATCTTCTGGCTGATTTTTGAACTGTGGCTGGCGGTTGACGGTGACACTGAGCAGCCAGTTGGAGTCCTTGACAGTGATGATACCTCCTGTGGCAGTGCGGTGGGGAAGAAATTTCCGTTCAGCGAAATTTTCAAGCAGCGCGCGCAGTTTGCCGCCTTTTGCCGTGATGGTAAAGGACTCCCACTTGGTCTTGTCGATGTCGCTGCAGAATACTTCAGGTTTTCCGAATGCCTCATCTTTGGCGGCAATCTTCTTCCACAGGTGCCATACCGCCCCCTCGCTTCTGTCAAGTGAGGGGGGTGTATCCATAGTGCCAAGAGAGCTGTTTTCGGTCATGGAGCCGTTGGTAAAGAAAAGGAGGTCATCTTTGGTCGTAGGGATGACCTCCGCGTTTCCGTTGCTTTCAAGATGGATGGCTGTAACGGTTTTCTCTTCGTCGGTGATCTCGATGTCAAGGTCTGTGACAACGGTGTTGAATACGAATTTTACCCCTTTGGACTCCAGATGCTTTTTTAGCGGAAGCACAAGCGATTCGTACTGGTTGTACTTGGTAAAGACAAGCCCGCGCATGGTACTCATGCCTGGAAGCAGGTGAATGAAGCGCTGCATATAGCGTTTCATCTCCACGACACTGTGCCATGTCTCAAAGGCGAACATACTGCGCCAGTAGAGCCACATGTCCGTTTCGAAAAAGGAGCTGTCGAAGTAGTCATCCACAGTCTGTGTACCGAGGTCCTCCTCTTTTGTCAGCAGCAGTTTTGTCAGTTCGTGGGTATGCTTCTCATGCAGTCCGAGGTCTGTTCGGTGGTGCTTCTCACCGCGGTTGTAGATGACGCGTACCTTGGAGAAGTTTGGGTCTATCTCATTGAGTTCCCGAAACTCGTCAAGTACTGTGCGTCCCTCCTCTTCGATGGAGGCTATCTCTCCGTAGAGATCCCACAGACACTCGTAGTGTGCCTCCATCTCCCTGCCGCCGCGTGCGACAAAGCCCTCTTCGGGACTGCCTGCACCGTCAAGCGCACCACCGGCAACGCCGTCGTGTTCAAAAATGGTGATCTGTTCACCTTTCATGTAGCCGTCACGCATCAGGTACTCTGCCGCTGCCAGAGATGCGATGCCGGAACCGATGAGAAAGGCACGTTTCTTTTCAATGCCTTCGGGTTTTCTGGGATGAATTCGCTGGTAGTTGTTCATAGACGTCCTTTCATATTTAGGAAAGTGATGGGTGTATAGTATACCGTAATGTGAACATAATATTGACTTTGGATTTTAAATGACGTATAATAATATATATTCAATACGTCAATAAGGATGCAAATGTCTACGAAACTTACACTTTATATTGAAGATGATCTGATCGATCATGTCAAGAAGTATGCAAAAGGGCATCAACTATCTGTTTCTCGGGTAGTGAACAACTTTCTGAAGCTGCTCAAGGAAGAGTCAGATATTCAGGACGGAGTATCTCCCAAAGTGAAAAGACCTCTTACGCAATCGCTTAGGGGAGTGCTGACAGAAAAGGATGTGACAATTTCTGATTATCATGACTATTTGGAAGAGAAGTATCTATGAGAGTTGTTTTTGATACAAATATTGTGCTTGATCTTCTTCTTGACCGTGAACCTTTTAGTGATGAGGCCGAAATACTGTTTGAAATGGTAGAAGAGGGGCGTATCGTGGGTATACTGTGTGCCACGACACTCACGACGATCCATTATCTGGTCAGTAAATCAGAGGGCAAACAGAAAACAACTGAGATCATATCCTCTCTTTTAAAACTTTTTGAGATTGCCGGTGTTACAAGAAGTGTTCTGGAGGATGCATTGGAAGCAAAAGACAAAGATTACGAAGACAGTGTGCTTTACAGTGCTGCATACCACAGCGGTGCAGACTTGATCGTGACACGGGACAGGTCAGGTTTTGCAAATTCGAAAGTTTCGGTGATGCATCCCAAGGAGTTACTGGCATTTCTTTCGGCAGTTAAATAAAACCTCTTTGGAATATGGTAAAATACAATAACTAAATACAATGGGAAACGATGGCATCCAAAGACGTAACCTATAACAGACACACCTACAGCCTCTCCTACGAGCTTGTCAACCCTGCCCAGGAAGCGGTACTTCTGGTGCTTCACGGATGGGGAAGCAACAAAGAGATCATGAAACAGGCATTTGGCAAAACACTGCCTGAGTTCAGACACATCTACCTTGATATGCCCGGTTTTGGCAAAAGCAGCAACGATACGGTGCTTGAGACGCAAGATTATGCCCGGATAGTACAGCTTTTTCTTGAGACGCTTGGCGCAAGCCCCCAGATAATTATGGGGCACTCCTTTGGCGGTAAGGTGGCAACGCTGCTCAACCCGCCCTGTCTGGTGCTGCTTTCAAGTTCGGGCATACTGGTGCCAAAGCCTTTTGGCGTGCGTGCCAAGATTGCGTTGACAAAACTGCTCAGGCCGCTTGGATTTGGCAAACTCTCCAGACTTTTTGCGTCCAAAGATGTTGAGGGAATGAGCCACGAGATGTATGAAACGTTTAAAAACGTGGTGAACGAAGCGTTTGAGCACAACTTTTCCAAGGTCACGGGGAAAGCGCTGCTCTTCTGGGGCAAAGCAGATACTGCTACACCGCTTTGGACAGCGGAGAAGATCAATACACTCATTCCGGGCAGCAAACTCTACCCGTTGGAAGGGGATCATTTCTTCTTTCTCAATCATGCACCGTTTATCGCACAGACCATTTCAGACCAATGTAAGGATACCCACTGATGCAACTGCTTAACCTCGCTTTCTATTTTGTCTTTCTTGTCGCCATGGGCTACTACGCCATTACCAACCTGCAGTGGTACAGCTACAGGCTCGAGCGTG
>JALUXB010000004.1 GCA_027019175.1 Sulfurovum sp.
CACACAGTGTGCCGCTTCATCTGAAGCATAATGTGCAAAGAGGAGAGATTTTTGCGCTCAAGCCTCTCAATGCAAGGGTAGAAGCAAGCAAAAAAGGGCTCAAAGCTGCGGATGAAGCCTACCTTCCGAGTGTAGTCACCAAAGGAAGCTACAACTTTTCCCAGGGTGATGCCTACAACAACGGCAACCGCCTGCATGAAGGTTTTGGTTCAGCGGGCATTTACCTGACAATGCCAATTTTTGATCACAGCAAAGCGACAGCGTCCGAAGAGGCGAAGGTGGCCTACCTGCAGGAGAAAACGGAGTATGAAAAAACAAAACATGCTCTCACAGTACAGGCTTCTCAGCTTACACGCGAGATTACACTGCTCAAACGCTCCGTAACCCTGGCAAAAAAGAGTGTTTCCGATCAGAAAAAACTGCTGAAGATCGCAAAGGTATCGTTTGCCAACGGGAACATTACGGAAGAGGAGTACCTGCGCTACGAGGATGCACTGGCCAATGCCAGGGCGAATCTCTACAGCTTTCAGGCAAAAGAGTGGCAGGATATTGCACAACTGGCTGTGATCTACGGAAATGACATGAAAAGGATTGTAAAATGAAAAAAGTGTTGAAAATTGTTATTGCACTGGCAGTAATTGCTGTGTTGGTGATTGGCGGTATACGTCTGGTAAAGGCAAAACGTGCACAGGAAGCGGCGCAGCCGTTGGCAAAGATCTATCCGATCGTTGTAAAGACCATGATCCCGCAGAAGGGTGCGGTGAGGCTGACCCTTCCCTATCTTGCAGAGACACATAACGAAACGGATGTGACACTCTCTTCACGTATTGCTTCACGTGTAGAACAGATTGTCAAAAGCGGTGAGCAGGTGAAAAAAGGACAGATTGTCGCAACACTCGATACAACCGACCTTACGGCCAATATTGAGGCACTGAAAGTATCGCTTGCCAATGCACTTAAAAGCCATGCCCGTACCAAGGCTCTTTACAGGGTCAAAGGGGCTTCTATTGAGCAGCTGCAGAAAGAAGAGTCACAGATTGCATCCCTGAAGGCCAAGCTCAAGGCGGCAGAGAATCAACTCAGTTATGCCACTATTACCTCTCCTATTGACGGAACGGTTGCCAAGGCAATGGCTGCGGTAGGTGATGTAACGATGCCGGGTAAACCGCTGCTGCAGATCAGTGCAAAAACGGGTTTCAGCTTATTGGTACGAACCCCTCAGGACATCACCCCCAAAGCGGTCTATTTTGAAGGAAAAGAGTATATGTTGCATCCGCTTGGCAGTACCCTGCGCGGTTTGAATGAGTATAAAGCATTTATGAACAATATCAGCGGACTCAGCAGCGGTGAACGGGTAGAGGTGAGTGTCGTGATCTTTGAAGGCAATGCTATCAAGCTGCCGTTTGATGCAGTGCTTGACCGTAACGGCAAGAGTTTTATTATGGAAGTTGAAAAGAACCATGCGAAAGCCGTGCCGGTACATATTGTCCAGTCAGGAGAAGAAGGTGTGGTTGTAAAAGAGGATATTTCAGGTAAAAAAATCGTCGTTGCCAAACCGGACATCCTGCTCAAACTCACCAGCGGTTATGCGCTTAAGGCGAAGGAGTAGCAGATGTTTTCCTTTTTCTATAAACGGCCCTACCTGCTCTATTCGATCATAGCGGCCTTTTTCATTATGGGTATTGTTGCTTTGGTTACCTTGCCCAAGAACCTCTTCCCGGATGCGAACCCGCCGGAAGTCATCGTTATTACCAAAGTACCGGGTGCAACGGCACAGGTTGCTGCTTCAACAGTTTCAAAACCGATTGAAGAGGAGATTGCCCGTCTGGGACTGGTAACCGATGTCAGTTCGGTCAATGTGGCAAACTACTCCATTGTCAAGGCGGACTTTGAGTACAAAAAGGGGCTTAATGCTGCAGCAGTAGATGTTGCCAACGCACTCTCCATTGTCAAAGCCAAACTGCCTAAAGGCACCAACCCTGCCATCTATACGGCAGGGGATTTTACGCTGCCTGTGGACATTATTGCGATGAGCCCGAAGAACAGTGCGGTTTCTCTTGCCGATATCCGCAAGATCGCCGACAGTTTCATCAAGCCGCATCTGCTCAGCAACCCTGAGATCGGGAATGTCGAAGTATTCGGCGGCTATGAAAGTGCCATCAACATAGAAGTAGACCCGTTCAAAGCCAAGAAGTACCATGTCAACTTTGAAAACATTGCCAAAGCCATCGGCACGCTTAACCGTGATATGCCTCTTGGATTTATCAAAGGCAAGAATGATTTTTATACGGTTACATTTTACGGAGAAAAGGATGATATTGAAAAACTGAAGCAGCTGCAGATCATGCCCAATGTCCGTCTGCGTGATATTGCCGATGTGAAGTGGAGCTACCAGAAACGTACCAGCGGCTACATTGGCAACGGCAAAGATGCCATTGCCCTTGCAGTACAGCGTGCTCCCGGCGGCAGCGTGCTCGATGTCTCCAAAGCTGCGCGCAAAGAGATGAAACAGCTTGAGGCGGAGTATCCCAACATTCGTTTCGAAATTTCCGATACCCAGCGTGACCTTATTGAACAAGCGAATGACAATATGCTTGAAGCACTGCGTGATGCGGTCATCTATACACTGCTGGTGATCATGATCTTTCTTGGAAACTTCCGTGCCATTGTGGCGGCGGGGCTTTCCATCCCGATGGTTTTCTTCTCGACCATGGCGATCATCTGGCTGACAGGAGGAGAACTCAACATTGTTATCTATACGGCGATCATTCTTGCACTGGGAATGCTGACTGACGATGCGGTCGTGGTACTGGAGAACATCGAGCGGCACCTGACAGAGGGGCATGAGAAGCTTGAAGATGCCATCACCAAAGGAACCAAAGAGGTGCTCAGCCCGGTCTTTGCAGGTACCATCGCGACCATTGCCATCCTCTTCCCGCTGATGTTCATTGGAGGGTTCCCCGAAAAGATCTTCAAACCGCTCATCGAGACACTCATTATCGCACTGCTGGTAAGCTGGTTCCTCTCCATTACCTTCATTCCGCTGCTCTCCAAGTGGCTCTACCGAAACGGGGTCGGCAAGACAAAAGTAGAAGGATGGTTCGAGTGGTTCTATCAGCACACCATCGGCAAGCTGGTCGGCCCTTACGAGGGGATCATCCGCTTCTCCAACGGGAAGTTCTGGTTTGCCAGACGTATGGTACTGACCATGGGTGTCATTATGATACTGGTGATGAGTATGAAAAACATCATGCCGACCATCGGAAAAGATGCGATGCCGCCAATGGATACCGGGATCATCAAAGCGCAGATCGCTTTTAGTGCCAATGAAACAGTTGAGAGTGCCGAGCGTAAAATCCAGCCGTTCCTTAACTGGCTGGACAAGCAGAAGTGGGTCAAGATGAGCTCTGTAGCATTTGGTACGGAGCCGGGTGTGCTCAGCCTTGGTTCGGGAAACCTGCCGGCTGAAGCGACCATTACCATCAATGCGGTCAACCGCTTCAAGCGTAAAAAGACGATGTGGCAGCTTGAAGATGTTATCCGTGACAAGCTCTCCCACCTGGAGGGGCTCAAGCGCAACGATGTCTTCGACTTTGGTGCGACGGCACTCTCTTCTATCAAGGCAACGGTTGATACACGGCTGAGTTCACCGTATGTCGATGGGCTGCCGCAAAAGGCACATGAGGTAGCTAAAGCCATGGAGGATGTCAAAGGACTGACATCGGTCAGTACCAGCTGGGATAAAGACTTCATGGAAGTGGAAATGGACATTGACGAGAACAAAGCGCTCAGCTACGGTATTACTCCATACCAGATTGCGATGCAGCTGCCGATCAAAGGGCAGGTGGTAGGGCTCAACGCCGACTTCCAGTCGATGAACACACAGGTGGTCAGACTCTACCTGAAAGGAAAGTTCTCTGAGAACATCGAGACACTGAGACTCCTGCCCATCACCACACCGAGCGGTGAGATACCGCTTTCTCAGATAGCAACGCTCAAGCGTCATATGACCTTTGCAAAGATCGAGCGTGACAAGATGCTCTACAGTGTCGATGTCAATGGTTACCGTGCCAAACGTCCGGTAACCCACCTGACAGACGATACGGTTGCAGCACTCAAAGATGCCAACATCAGCGACATCCAGATCGACCAGACTGGAGATATCGCACAGATCCATGACAGCTTCAAACGGATGCTTAAAGCCATTGGACTTGGTGTCATCATTCTGATCATGACGCTGATCGCGATCTACCGTTCGGTCAGACTGGCGTTTATTATGATTTTGGTACTGCCGCTGTCGCTCATCGGTGCGGCGTGGGGAATGCTGCTCTTTGACAAGCCAAGCTGTATGCCAAGCCTCCTGGGGATACTGCTGCTCTTTGGGATCATCATCAAAAACGCCGTACTGCTCATTGACTTTTACCAGTCCTACCGAGAGCAAGGCGAGAGTCCGTTCGAGAGTGCACAGGAGGCTGTGCGTGTACGTTTCCGTCCGGTCATGATGACGGCGTTTGGTACCATTGCGGGGATGATCCCCATCGCGCTGGAACAGGCGGTCGGTCTGGAACGTCTCAGTCCGCTTGCGGATGTTGCCATTGGCGGTCTGCTGGTCGGTACGCTGCTGACACTGGTCTATGTACCGATGTACGCGTACATTTTTGACAGTGGGAACAAAAAAACAAACCCGCTTGAAAAAGTGGAAGAAGTCATTGAGTCATAGGAGCATTGCAGTGAACTGGAAAGAATTTTTTGCCTATGGCGAAAAGGTACCCGGGTATGAAGTGCGGGTACTCAAC
>JALUXB010000005.1 GCA_027019175.1 Sulfurovum sp.
CTGATAATTCTCCATAATCGCAATCAGCGTACGCCCTACTGCCAGTGCAGAGCCGTTGAGGGTATGTACCAGACGGTTCTTCTTGCCCTCTTTGAAGCGGATTTTGGCGCGTCTTGCCTGGAAATCGCGAGTGTTGGAGATGGAGCTGATCTCACGATACTTGTTCTGTCCGGGCAGCCATACCTCAAGGTCGATGGTGCGTGCCGCAGAGAAGCCGAGGTCTCCGCCGCACAGTTCTACCACACGGTGGGGAAGTCCAAGGGCAGTAAGAATATCTGAAGCGTTCTGCACCATCATCTCGAATACCTCATCACTGTTGTCAGGATGGGCGATGGCGACCATTTCGACCTTGTCGAACTGGTGCTGACGGATCATCCCGCGGGTGTCACGGCCTGCACTTCCCGCCTCTTTTCTAAAGCAGGGCGTATACCCTGTCATCAGCACCGGCAGTTCGCTTTCAGGCAGAATCTCGTCATTGTACATATTGGTAAGCGGCACTTCGGCTGTCGGGATCAGGTAGAGGTCCTCATCTTCTATCTTGAAGAGGTCCTCCTCGAATTTCGGCAGCTGTCCCGTACCCTGCAGCATCTGTGCATTGTTCATAAAGGGGACACAGAGCTCCTCGAACCCCTTTTCCCTGTTGGTATCAAGAAAGAAGTTGATGAGCGCACGCTCTAGCCTTGCCGCATCACCGCGCAGTACGGAAAAGCGGCTCTTCGCCAGCTTCACACCGCGCTCGAAGTCGATCCAGCCGTTCTTCTCGGCCAGCGCCCAGTGCTCAAGAGGCTCGAAGTCGAAGACTCTTGGCTCCAGTACTTTGCGAAGCTCGACATTGTCCTCTTCATCTTCCCCTTCGGGAACGGAATCATCCGGAAAGTTCGGAATGGCAAGCGCCACTTCATAGAGTGCCGCTTGGGCTTCTCTGGCCTTCTCCTGCAGCTGCGCGATACGCTCTTTGTTCGCATCGACTTTCGCTTTGAGCTCACCGACATCCTTGCCCTCGCGCTTGTACTGCCCAAAGAGCTTGGACATACTGTTCTGCTCAGCCTGTGCCGCCTCGAGTGCCGCATTGGCCTCTTTGAGTTGTCCAAAGAGGGTTTTGAGCTTCTCGAGTGTCTGTGTATCGACACCCTTCTTCTTCAGCCTCGCCGCCGCTTCGTCAAAATTCTTCTCTACATATTTAAGATCGATCATAAAAGGAAACCTGCCTGTGAAATGTTATGGAATTATAGTCAGAAAGTGTAAAAAGGTGGATTAACTGACTTTTTTGGCAGAGTCTGCCAAACTTAGAACATCTCCATTACTTGTGCCAAATTGATCTCTACAAATCTCTTTTGAAACCCTACACCTACACTGATAGCATCTGTCGCCAGTGCATACAAAAGACCTTTATCTACTCTGCCTGTAGCGATGATATTTCGAATATCCTCCACATCATTCTGTGCAAAACGAATCAGCTTGGATATGATAAGATCTTCAGGAGAGAGCAGATATATCTCAAACTTATCATCGATCGTCACCATATGCACTGCCCGGTCTTCATAATCTTCATGAAGCAATCCAAAAGTACTGTTGTAAGTATGATCATAATGCACCTGCTCCAACACACCCTCCTCATTCATCCATACAACGAAAAGATTTTCAGGGATCTTGACAGAAAACTGCATAATCAGATCGATGTCATCGGATACTCTGCTGTTACAATAGTAATGCACCGCACCACCACCGGTCAAATAGGCTTTGACCGGTACTTTTTTATGGCTATCGGGTATCTCTTTGGCGATATGTTTCATCATCTCGATGATCGCCTCTTTAAAGCTGTGAGGCACCATTAGAATCTGCCTGTCATTTTATATTGGTTAAACCGCTGTATATCAAGACCGTTTTTAAGCCCGTAAAGCCTTGCCAAGCCATCGCCGTTACTGTTTCTGTTGCCATGGTACAGCCCCGTATCCAGCTCTTTTTGAAAAGAGAGCTTTACCATTTTATCAGTCATAAAGCTATACAGATATGCGGCTCTTGCCCTCGCCTCTTTGGAGAGTGCGGTATCGCCTGCCAATTTACGCCATACATTCACATCTCTTCCTGAAACCAACACACTGTAGAGATCTCTTTCAAACTCCCGTAATGAAGTGTAATAACGTTCATTTTCAAGGAGTCTTTTTAGATCTTGCGCATCGTTCATCTGCAAGAGTTTCTGGGCAACTTCAAAATCCAAACTCTCCAAAAGCCGGTAGAGTTTGTCTCTTTTGCCGTTTTTCCAATCTCTCAGGGTTCGTTCAGGCACACCGAGAAGTTTATGCATTTGCTGCTGGTTCATTAGAGGTACTCCATTTTTTCTTAATTATAGGCGAATATCGCCGGTTTGTCAATCAAGATCAATTGAAACAAAATTTAAATTTTGGCGTGCAAAGAAAGCTATAGTGGGAGGTGCTTTTTTACTCAATGAACGTACAAATAACGTACAAGTAGAGTCTGAATTAGCTATAATGTCGTAAAATAGGGACTTTGAAAGTGGTGTCAAGAGAGGGACTTGAACCCTCGACCTCCGGCTTATGAGACCAGCGCTCTAACCAGCTGAGCTACCTTGACGTGTCTTTGGAGGCCGTGATTTTAGTCCATTCTTTCTTAAAGTGCGGTTAAAAAGGTTTAACTAAGCGCTTTTTCTATCGCTTTCTGGTCAAATCCGCAAATCCAGCGGCTGCCCACCAGTACCACAGGCACACCACGACATCCGTGTTTGACACAGTCCTGCGCGGCTTTGGTGTCTTTGCTGATGTCGATCTGCTTGAACTTCAGACCGTTCTTTTTGAAATACTCCTTGGCCACCGTACACCATTTGCAGCCCGGAGAGGTAAAGAGGACTATTTTTTTCTGTTTCTTTTCCATTTCTTTGGACTCCTGAAACTTTTTTTGCTGCAATTATAGCACAAAAAACCGTGCTTTCAGAAAAAGCTGTACAAAAAATTGAAGAAAGTTTTAGTCAAAACGACTAAATGTTATTGACATTGTTAAAAAAATGTTGTACAATCGCGATACAAAAATCAAACAGATACGGAGGATTTAAAGATGAACTTCAAACCACTTGGTGACAGACTGCTTGTAGAAAGAGTCGAAGAGGTAAATACAACGGCGAGTGGTATCATCATACCTGACAACGCCAAAGAGAAGCCTTCACAAGGCAAAGTACTGGCCATCGGAAGCGATGTGGAAGAAGTCAATGTAGGTGATACTGTCGTATTTGGCAAGTATGCAGGAACAGACCTTGTACTGGACGATAAAGAGTACCTTGTCATGGAACTCTCTGACATCCTGGGTGTCATCGGATAAACCAAACTATTATATATTAGAGAAAGAACCAAAGGAGTATAACAATGGCAAAAGAGATTCACTTTTCAGACAACGCAAGAAGCGGACTTTTCGAAGGGGTTACCAAACTGGCAGATGCTGTCAAGGTAACTATGGGACCAAGAGGACGTAATGTCCTCATTCAAAAAAGCTTTGGTGCACCGCACATCACAAAAGACGGTGTATCGGTAGCAAGAGAGATCGAACTCTCTGATACACTGGAAAACATGGGTGCGCAGCTGGTTAAGGAAGTAGCAAGCAACACTGCTGATGAAGCGGGTGACGGAACTACCACTGCGACTGTGCTGGCACACTCTATCTTTAAAGAGGGGCTTAGAAACATCACAGCAGGTGCCAACCCTATCGAAGTAAAAAGAGGGATGGACAAAGCGAGTGCAGCGATTATTGATGAACTTAAAAAGATCGCAAAAGAGGTCAAAGACAAAAAAGAGATTGCACAGGTAGCAACCATCTCTGCAAACTCTGATGCAACGATCGGTAACCTGATCGCTGAAGCAATGGAAAAAGTCGGTAAAGACGGTGTTATTACTGTAGAAGAGGCAAAAGGTATCAACGATGATCTTGAAGTGGTCGAGGGTATGCAGTTTGACAGAGGATACCTCTCACCATACTTTGTGACCAACTCTGAAAAGATGACATGTGAACTTGAGAACCCGCTGCTGCTCATTACCGACAGCAAGATCACATCACTCAAAGATCTGATCCCTGTACTTGAGCAGATTCAGCAAAGCGGCAGACCGCTGTTGATCATTGCTGACGATGTTGAGGGTGAAGCACTCGCAACACTGGTGCTCAACAGACTCAAAGGGGTGCTCAACATCGCTGCGGTTAAAGCCCCAGGATTTGGTGACAGGAAGAAAGAGATGCTCAAAGACATCGCCATCCTTACCGGTGGTAATGTCATCACCGAAGAGCTTGGTCTCAGCCTTGACAAAGCGACACTTGCAGACCTTGGTCAGGCAGCACGTGTGGTCATTGACAAGGACAACACTGTCATTGTTGACGGGAAAGGTGACAAGGCAGCTGTCGAAGCGAGAGTCAAAGAGATCAGAATTCAGATCGAGAACACGACCAGCGAATATGACAAAGAGAAGCTGCAGGAGCGTCTGGCAAAACTTGCAGGCGGTGTAGCGGTCATCAAAGTTGGTGCAGCAACTGAAACTGAAATGAAAGAGAAAAAAGACAGAGTCGATGATGCACTCTCTGCAACCAAAGCAGCGGTGGACGAAGGTATTGTTATTGGTGGCGGTGCAGCACTCGTACGTGCAGCCAAAGCAGTCAACCTCGAGCTTGAAGGTGACGAGCAGGTCGGTGCGGACATCATTATCAGAGCCGTCTATGCACCAATGAAGCAAATTGCTGAAAATGCCGGTTTCGATGCCGGTGTGGTTGCTGACAAAGTAGCGAACTCTGATGATGCAAACGTTGGATTCAATGCTGCAACCGGCGAATATGTCGATATGCTTGAAGCGGGTATCATCGATCCGCTCAAAGTCGAAAGAGTCGCACTGCAGAACGCAACCTCTGTTGCCAGCCTGCTGCTGACCACTGAGGCAACTGTCTCAGATATTAAAGAGGAGAAAGCAGCAGCCCCTGCAATGCCAGACATGGGCGGCATGGGCGGTATGGGGATGATGTAATTCTCCTTCCCCCCCCTACTTGATCCCTCTAAATTGGAGGAGTTTTCTCCTCCACGTCTCACTTCATCACAAAACAGAAATATCTTCTTCTCTTAATCATTACATTAATTACAACAAAACCCATTCAAAATTCTACGCAAGCAGAGACTTTTTGGACTGTATCCGCTTCACCGAATAAAAAGATAACGAAAGCGAAAATTTAACGAAGTGTAACCTTAAGGTGCATTTTGCCCTGCCGAGAATAAATTCTCGGTTCCCCTCTTTTTAGGCTATAGCCGTATCATCTCCTGAAACTCATATGCAGGAATCGGTTTGCTGAAGTAATATCCCTGCAGGTAGTCTGCTCCAAACTCCGTCATCATCTCTGCCATTTCATTGGTTTCGATTCCCTCTACAACAATTTTCATACCCAAATTATGTCCAAGGTCAATCATCGCTTTAACAATACGCTGTTCCTCTTCGTTGCTCGTAATATACTCCACCAAAGATTTGTCTATTTTCAACACTTCTGCCGGGAATTTTTTCAGATAACCGAAAGAGGTATATCCCGTTCCAAAATCATCAAGGGCAATGCTGACACCGAGCTTCTTAAGTGCCTGTAACTGTTGGTCAGCCTCAACTTCATTCTTCATGGCCACTCCTTCGGTAATTTCAAACCGGAGCAGTTCAGGTGACACCTGATGCTCAGTTAGCTGCCTTGAAACATTTTCCACAAACCCCTCTGACTCAATTTCAAGTATGGACATATTAATAGATACTTCAATGGGTTTAAACTTGAACATTTCCCATCGTTTTTGCTGTTTGAGTACTTCAGAAAGTACAAATTTACCAAGCTCAATAATAAAACCGGATTTTTCAAGTAAGGGGATAAAGACATCCGGAGGAATCATGCCATACTGCTTGTGTGTCCATCGTACAAGCGCCTCAGCACCAACAACTTCCTTACCTTTGCTTCGAATGATAGGCTGGTAATATACTTCAAACTCTTTTTTGTCAATTGCTTCGCTCAAGGCATTGTATATTTCTATTTCATCATACTTTTTCTCATACTCGTTCTGCTCATAAACAGCAATCTGCCCTAAACCGTTTTTTTGTGCTTTTGCCAATGCTTTGTATGCTCTATCCAACAATACAAGTGTTGAACCGCTGTCAGGATAGATACTGATACCAATCGTAGCAGTCAGATGAAAGCGAACATTGTTAACTTTGTAAAGTGAAGAAAGTCGCTGTTGTATCTGCCGTCCGAGATAAACGACTTCATCAGCTGTTTCCACTACCGGTATGCATATCAAAAAATGGTTACTGTACGTATGATATACATAAAAAGAAGAAGATCGGGAAAGGTTATCGAGATATTGTGCAAATCCGATGAGAACCGATTCACTCTGATCATATCCGATCATCGATCGAATCTGAGAGAAATTATCAAGTTCTATCAACATTAATGCCAGTTTTTTGTTGTGCAGATGGATTTTTGAAAATATTTTATGAAGATCTTCTTTCGCCTGCAAATGGTTTGGAAGGTCGGTCAGTTTATGCCGATAGGCAACTTTATGACGTTCATATTCATTACGTAAATCATGGATAAGCACAATCGTACAACATGCAGATTCATCTTTCGTTTCAGCACAGTCAATATAGAGATTTACCGGTATACTGTAATGCTGATCCTCACCGGAATGTAAACTTGATTGCGGAAAACGATGCATTTTCTCTTCAGATTTTGCAGGCAGATGTTTCAAAAACTGATCAAAGGGGATCCACTCTTTTTTAATTTTAACACTCGGCATCGGAGATAAAGGTTTCCCCTGATACTCCGAATCAAGAGAAAGAAGTTTCAGTGCAACGGGGTTCGCATACACTATCTTCATTTTTTTATCGAGTAGAAGTACAGCATCCTCCGAAATATCAAATGCTTTTTTGAACATTTCAGTTTTGGCTTCAATATCGTTTTTTAACCGATTTTTGTTTCGGTATATAAACCCGCAAACTACGATAACCAGCAGGAAAAAACCACATAATAATGAAACTTCCAGTGAATATGTCATACCTGTTCCCTAACAAAATTATGAAGACACCATAGGCCCCCACCCATCTTTCACAACCATATGGTCATGCTCTTATTATCATATCCCTTTTTTACTTAAGCAACGTGCTTCGATACGGTAATCTGCATCTTCCAGTACAAAAGTCATCTCTGGCTCAATCATTTTCAGGGGAACAGGCTTCCCTTCGTAAGAAACCTGAGCCCATCCCTCTTTACATTGCAAACGGGGATCACTCATTTTCATTTTTTCCTCCAGGTAGTCTGCCTGCTGTGTTTTTTGCCGAAGTATCATGTCCATACTCTGTTTCAAATGGTGTTTCAAAGGCGTAAGTACTGCCTCGTACTGATCGAGTTTATAATGCATAGTACGTGTATACTCTTGTTGCAACCGTTCAAATCTCTCAATCATTTCCTGAAGTTTGCGTGTCGGAGCATTCTGAAGCAGCAATGCTTCCACATGCTGTAAATACTGCATTTTACGTGTCAACTGCATATCAAAGCTTCGCACAAAACGTTCCAGTTGCTCATCCAGCAAATACAGCAATTCATTTTTATCCGGCAAAATCATCTCGATTGCAGCACTCGGTGTCGGAGCACGAAGGTCAGCCACATAGTCACTGATCAGTACATCGACTTCATGTCCCACAGCACTGACTACCGGTGTTTCCATGGCAAAGATTGCATCGGCAACAGGCTCTTCATTAAATGCCCATAGATCTTCCGTCGAACCGCCTCCCCGACCGACAATCACCACATCAGCGCCAAGCGTGTCTGCATATCGCAGTGCAGAAGCAATACTGCGTGCAGCATGCTCCCCCTGCACCAGAGTATCGACAACACTCACCTCTACCAACGGCCAGCGCTTTTCAATAATTTTAAGCATATCATGCAGGGCTGCACTCTCTTTGGCCGTTACAAGCACTATTTTGTGTATCTGTTTTGGTATCTTCTTTTTACGTGCCGCATCGAAGTAGCCCTGTGTTTTGAGCTTCTCTTTGAGCTGTTCAAAGGCCAAGGCCAGTGCTCCCTGCCCGTAAGGCTCAAACTTGACCGCCTGAATCTGGTACTCTCCACGCGGCGCATAGACACTCACCGATCCTTCAACAACAATACGCATCCCCTTTTCGATACGAAATTTCATACGTGCCACAGAAGAGCGCCACATCACACATTTAATCGAACTTTTGTCATCTTTGATGGTAAAATAGAGATGTCCTGAGGTGTGGTATGTTGCCGAAGCCACTTCACCTTCTACGAGGATATGCATGAAGGTCGCTTCGAGAAGTGATTTGATCTTGGTGTTGAGGGAGCTTACGCTCATCATGGTTTGTGACATACAACCTCCGCGTAGGGTGCGTAACCACGCACCTTCAAAATTCTTTAGCAAAACAATATTTTACCATTGCTATACGCGTAAAAGGTGCGTGATTACGCACCCTACATTATTTTTTCTGTGCCACCAAAAGCGTACTGATTCCCATTGAGAAAGATTTGGTATATTTCATCTCAAAGCCTGCTTCTTCAAGCTCACGGCTCAACATTTCTGTGGTCAAAAACTCCTCAATTGAATCGGGGAGATATTTATAGGCTTCATAGTTTTTGGAGATAAGCCCGCCTACGCGCGGCAATACCTGCTTCATTCCAAAGTCTACCACTTTATCGAGCACCCCTTTACGCTCCTGTTTGGTAAATTCCAGAATCATCACGATTCCACCGGGTTTGAGTGCACGGTGAAACTCACGCAGCGCTTCTGGTCTGTCAACAACATTTCGTATACCATAGCTGATCGAAATGACATCACTGCTCCCATCGGCAATAGGAAGTGCCTGTGCTTTTCCTTCAATAAACTCAGCAAAATCAACCTTTTTACGGGCTACTTCAAGCATGCCGACTGAGGGATCAACACCGACATATTTCTCAATTGCAACCCCGTTTTTTTGCGCCTGTTCACGCCAGTAAATAAGCAGATCACCTGTGCCTGTCGCTACATCCGTTATCTGTCCGAGTGTTTTTTTGTTCAAAATTTCAAAGGCTTTGTCACATCCCTTTTTTCGCCATTGAATATCGATACCCATACTCAAAACACGGTTTGCAAGGTCGTATGTGTCCGCAATATCATCGAACATTTCCACGATCTTCTGTTGCTTCTGCTCTTTATCCGTCAGTTTTTCAATTCCCAAGTTGTCTGCTCCATATCATCAAGTCTACACCTACGCTTTCCTGGTGCAAAAATGCCAAATTCATGTCGATATTATAGGATAATTCATTGGTAGAGAGCTTAGGGGTTTGATAGAACAGCATCCAGTCGATGCGATCTTTCAAAGCTTTCAGCATGCCTTCTCCTCCTTCGACCAGTACAAAAGAGGGCTGCCTTAAAAAATCGAGCCGATCGCTGATATCTACCGTTCTTTGAGGGACAGCAAAAAGCGGTATCGTGTTGTCAAACCTTTTCTCTTGGCTATAGATGGTAATATCAGGTGCAACCTCTCCCGTAAAACGGCAATCGAGTGTGGGGCGGTCTGTACGTACCGTATTGCCCCCTATAAGCAGCCTGTCACATACGCCTCTTAACCGATGTACATGCTGTAAAGACTCCTGTGAGCTCAAATATCCGCCGCCAATCCGTCCATTGGTTGTCTGTGCAAGTTTGAACAAAACAAAGGCTCTCTTCTGCCAGATAAGAAAAGGCTCTATCAAAGCTTTGCAGGCATCTTCAAGCACCTCCACTCTGACTTTAATACTATGCTTTGCAACTATTTGTGCTCCGTTATCATGCCCTTTGACGGGATCTTTGGTACCAATAATCACCTCTTTCACTCCAAGCTGTGACAGTAGCGATGCACAAGAGGGAGTCTTGCCGCTGTGCGCACAAGGTTCAAGTGTCACATAGATACTGCACTGGGAGAAAAACCCTTTGGGAAGGTTTAGAAGAAAAGCATGTGCCTTTTGGGCATCAAATCTGTCAAAATAGATGGTTGTCTTGGAGAGTGTTTCATAGGCAGAAAGTAGTGCCAACACTTCAGCATGGGAAGTACCCGCCTTTTGGTGAGCTTCTACGGCAAGGATAGCACCGTTTTGCACTACAACAGCGCCAACGGCCGGATTGGGGTAAGTTAGAAGCTGGTATTTCCACGCTTCATCGAGGGCAAGCTGCATGCAGAATGCATCATCCATGCAGACACCTTTTCTTAAAACTCGAAATAGGTCTTGACTGTACCCAGTTCGTTGTACTTAAAGGCTTGATCGCCCTCTTTGGTCTCGACAACGATCCCCTCGTCATCCGCCGCTTTGAGTGTACCTTTGAGTTTCTCTCCGCCAAGCACCTTCACCTTGACTTTATCACCGACTGACTGTTTAAAATGTGCCGGTTTTGTCAATTTGCGTTCAATACCCGGTGAGCTGACCTCCAGACGGTATTGTCCGTGCATCGGAGGATTGACATCGAGAAAAGGGGAGAGTTCGCTGGAGATATCCGCGCACAAATCGAGTGATACACCGCCCTCTTTGGTAATAGAGACACGGTAGATCTTTTCATCGAATTCTGTGACGGTCTCAATGTCATAAAGTGACGCGCCGTTGGCTTCTACGATCTTGCCGATCTGCTCTTCAAGATTCATCATTCTCTCCCTCATCACTTTTTCTTTTTGCAATCTGCTTGAAAAGTTCTTCCATACGGCTCTGCTTTTCAAGCTGTTCGTCAAATTCGAATGTAAAACGCGGTGCTTTGAACCAGCCCTCGTTCTGTTTGCAGTAGTTCTGGATATAGCCTGCAACCGAGCGTAACTGACGCAGTGCTTCACGCTGCTCTGCTTCGGTCAAAAAAGATTTGTCCAGATAGACTTTTGCATCGCTTCTCCCTCTGGAACAAACCACTTCGGTTACCAACAGGGAATTTATGCGGCTGTCATCCAATGTCGCCAGCGCTTCAGGGATAATCTCTCGAAGTACCGACTCAGTACGCTTGCGTTTGATCTCTTCAGGTGTCATCTTAGAGTGTGACCTGCTCTTCGACATCTTTAAAGGTTTCGATTACATCGCCTTCTTTAATGTCGTTAAAGTTCTCAAGCATAATACCACACTCGTATCCGTTTTTAACCTCTTTTGCATCTTCATTGAAGCGTTTGAGTGATGAGATACTGCTTTCATAGACCACCACACCGTCACGGATAAGTCTTGCCTTGGAGTTACGGGTGATGACTCCTTCTGTAACCTTACATCCGGCAATGGTTCCCACTTTGCCGACAACAAATGTTTCACGTACTTCTGCCTGTCCGGTAACCTCTTCTTTGATAACCGGGCTCATCATACCGCCAAGGAGTGCTTTAACATCATCAAGCAAGTCATAAATGATGGTATACGTGTTAATCTCAACACCAAGCTCTTTGGCTTTCTTCTTGACCGCACCCGTTGGTCTGACATTAAAGCCAAGCACTACGGCATGCTCACTTGCATCGGCAAGCGTAACATCACTTTCGGTTACACCACCCACACCTTCGTGAATAATATTGACCTTGACCTCTTCGTTACGCAGCTTTTCAAGACTTCCTTTGATCGCTTCAAGCGAACCTTGTACGTCGGCTTTGATAATGACAGGCAGTGATTTCAACTGACCTTCCGCAATGAGTGCAGAGAGATCTTCAAGCGAAGCTTTGGTACTTTTGGAAAGCTGCTTGGCTCTTTCATACTCTGCACGTTTCTCGGCAAGTTCACGTACCTCTTTTTCAGAGTCCATCGCGACCATGACTTCACCTGCACCCGGTACATCATGCAGTCCAACAACCGCAACCGGCGCACTTGGCGGCGCGTCTTTAAGGTTTTTACCTTCATCATCTTTGATAACACGTACACGTCCATAGGTTTGTCCGACAATGACATTGTCACCCACTTTGAGCGTACCATTTTTAATGATCACATTGGCAACAGGTCCAAAACCTTTTTCAAGAGAACTTTCCACAACAATGGCTTTCGCTTTTCTGGTAGGATCCGCCTTCAGCTCCATAACTTCTGCCTGAAGAAGAATCGTTTCGAGCAGATCATCTATTCCCTCTCCGGTATGTGCAGAGACAGGGATAAACTCATACTCCCCGCCCCAGTCTGTCGCCATAACATCAATTTCGGCAAGCTGTGCCTTGACATTGTCAGGGTTGGCATTCGGCTTGTCCATCTTATTGATAGCAACGATCATCGGTACACCGGCAGCCTTGGTGTGGGCAATCGCCTCTTTGGTTTGAGGCATAACGCCGTCATCGGCCGCAACCACAATGATGACGATGTCTGTTGCCTGCGCACCACGTGCACGCATTTCTGTAAAGGCTTCGTGCCCAGGAGTATCCACAAACGTAATTTTCTTACCGTTCTTTTCTACCTGATAGGCACCGACATGCTGCGTGATACCTCCTGCTTCCTTGTCCGCAACCTTGGCAGAACGGATCTTGTCAAGCAGGGAGGTCTTTCCATGGTCAACATGCCCCATAATGGTAATGACCGGTGGACGTTCTTCAAGGTGTTCATCAGGAACTGCATCGTAGGCAGCAACATAATCCAGCTCATCAAGCGGGTTGATTGTGGTTACTTCCACTTCAAATTCTTCGGCAAGAATCTCAATCTCATCTTTGCTGAGGAAGTCGTTTTTGGTCACCATCATGCCCAGTGCGAAAAGTACTTTGATAACGTCACCCGCTGTTTTGCCTACTTTCTCGGCAAATTCATATACCCTTACATTTTCAGGAATCTCCACAGAGGTAACCTGTGCACTGTTCTCCTCTTTGGTATACTTTTTACGCTTTCCGCCACGTTTCAGAGAACGGCGCTGCTGTGGACGGAAGGGCTGTCTGCCGCGTGTATTTCCCCCACCTGCAAGTTCGCGTTTTTTGGCTTCTTCTCTGCGCTTCTGCTCCTGACGCATCATCTCTTCATAGATATTTTTGTCAGAGAAGTCAAGCAGTACGACTTCCTCTTCACCAAACCCGCTGTCAATCTCACCACTCATGCTGTCATGGTTGAAGATATCGATCTTCTTGCCGGTCTCTTTTGCCTGAGCGGGTCCTTTTTTAACTTTTTTCTTCGAAGGCGCAGGTGCAGTTACATCTCCCATGGAGATTTTCTTCGCAGCACGTCCCGGTGCAGGTTTCGCCTTTCTGACGATTTTGATACCGCTTCTTGAAAGCGTTTTTCGTTTTGGCTGAGCAGGCGTTTCTGCCTCCTCCTCACTCTTCTTATTGACGACAGAAATACCTTTTCGCTGTTTTGGTGCAGGTTTTACTTCTGAAACTTTCTCTTCAGCTGTTTCGGTCTTTTCAGGTGTCTCTTGAGGTGCAGGAGCTACTTCCGGAGTTTCTTCTGTATGCTCTGCAACATCTGTTTCCTCTGTTTCAGCTGCAACTTCGGCTGTTGCTTCAGAAGCTGTTTCTTTTTCCTCTGCCTCGGGAGCTGGAGCCGGTGCCTCTTCCGATACTTTCTTCTTGGTAACTGTAATTTTGCGCTTCTTCTCTCCAGGCTTTTTAAAGCCTTTGGGAAGTGTTCCGCTGATAGCATAATCTACGAGAATACCCGCATCGTCAAGGCTGATGGCACTGTTGGCCGCCTTGACATCGAAACCGAGTTCCTTGGCTTTTTCTATGAGTTCGCCGTTAGACAATCCCGCTTCTTCTGCTACTTCCTGGATTCTGACTTTATCCATTATTGATTTGCTCCTTCATTTGGCTGCGAGGGTTCGCATTCACCCGCTTTCGGGCGTGTTTCCGTCAACAGCTTAATGAAACGCTCTTCGTCAAGACGAAAACGTTTCACTAAACCCTTGAGCTTCTTTTCATTTCTGCTGCATATGCTACAAAGATAGATGCTCCTGCCATACCCGTTATACACGACAACATGCTTACCTTCGAGCTTCAATCTGATCAAAGTGTGTTGAGGGTGTCTGCTTCGGCACGCGATGCACATTCGTATAGGCTGTGATTTTTTCATAAGTATTATACCCAAAATATTAAGCACGCGGCTTAACTTCCGGTGATAACTCCATTGTTGTCCAGTCCCAGCGTAAAGACACGAAACTGGGGAAATCGCGTCTGTAACGCACTGTGAATTTTCTGCGCATCTTTTTCATAAACAAGGTTGAAAAAGGTTGAACCCGACCCGGAAAGTGTACTCATCAAAGCACCGTGTCTGAGTGCCAGCTTCTGTACTTCAAAGAGTTCAGGCATCATTTTCATGCGACGTGCCTGATGCAGTTTGTCTTTAGATGCAATACGCAGCAGATCCCACGACTCACTCATAAAAAGTGCTGTCATGTACGCTGCACGCGAAAGAGAGTAGACCGTCTCTTCCTTCCGGTACATCTTCGGCAGTACTGTACGGGAACGTGCGGTGGAAATAGTACGGTTAGGAACAACCACCACTGCACGCAAATAATCGGGCAGACGGCGCTTTTTACTGTAGACACGGTCTCCCTCGACACAGGCAACATTGAATCCGCCCATCACTGCAGGCGTGATATTGTCAGGGTGATGCTCGTAACGCAGTGCCTGGTTCAGAATCTCCCGTTTATTGTAGCGCACACCTGCTGCAGTATAGGCTGCACTCAATGCCGCAACAATAACGGCAGAAGAACTCCCAAGCCCACGGGAGATAGGAATACGGTTATGAAATTCAAAACGAAAACTGTCGGTACGGTTGCTCAGGCGGGTGTAGTTTTCATTGAAAATATTCAAAAAAAGTGTATTCTTTTTTATTTTTGGGTTCTCCGAACCCTCGCCGTGGGTTGATAGACTGAGAAACTTGGAGGGCTTGATAATGATTTCATTGCGCAGATCGACAGCCAGTCCGAGGGTGTCAAATCCGGGTCCGAGGTTTGCCGAAGTGGCGGGTACGCTTACAAACATGGGAACTTCTTCTGTCAAACAGCCGGCAGCAGATATGCTGGTGTCGATTCTTCATCTACTTCGAGATCCTGAATACTGTGTGGCAATACAAACGAGGTATCGACCGGCTCTTCAAATTTTTTTGTAATTATAGTCTCTTTTTCCTTGATAAAGTAGAGATTTCCTATGGCCTTGACCGGTTTCCCGTCATTGAGTGCAAAAGTACTGCAGCCAAGACATTCAATACCGCGCACGATCTCGATGGTTTTGAGGGTTATGTAAGTAAGTTTGATAGCCATATAGGAACCGGGACTCCGGGTATAGATGATCTGCTTGACATCATAGACACCCATCAGTTCGTCAAGAAGCGGCAGCAGCATCTCAGATGTTTTGCGTTCACTGCTGCGCTCATCAATAAGCATACCCTCTTTGTAGACACCGATACGAAGCGGTGTCGTTGTTGCAAGTACCAAAAGGGTTATTTCAGGCAAAACTTTTTGCAAATGCCCTGCTTTCAAGTGTTTTAACTGCTACCAGCTCATAATTTTTGCTGTCAGAGAGCAGTTTGGAAGTCAACTGGTAATTGAGGTTATGGCTGCCGGCAAACGATTCATATTTGCCCAATATATTGCGTCCGGAAACCATCATGTCACCAAGTGCATCGAGAATTTTGTGACGGGCAAATTCATTCTCAAAACGCAGTCCTTCAGGGTTAAGCACTTTGTGGTCGTCCAGACCGATGGCATTTTGCAAACTTGCTCCCAGCGCGAGGTTCTGGCTCTGTAGATACTGAATATCTTTGGCAAAACCAAACGTACGTGCCCTGGCTATCTCTTCAATGAAACTGTGCGTTCCGAAAACAAAATCGTGTGACTGCTCCCCAATCACAGGATGATCAAAGCGGATGGTAAAGTCAAATGATGCCTGATTCGCAGGAGAAAGGCGTACAAATTTTTCACCCTCTTTCACTTCGACGGTACGCTTAATGCGTATGATCTTTTTGGAAGCCTCCTGTTCAGCAATACCTGCTTCATCAAGAAGCAGACAGAAAGAGATGGCAGAACCATCCATAATAGGCATCTCGTTTCCGTTGACGACGACCCTAAGATTGTCGATACCATACGCATATATGGCAGACAGAAAATGTTCGATAGTAGAGATAAAACCCTTTTCACTGCCAATCACCGTTGCCATACGGGTGTCAATGACAGAAGAGGGGGAAAGAGGAATGGAGAGCGCAAGATCCTCTCGGTAGAAGACAATACCTGCATCTGCATCAAGCGGCTCAAGTCGAAGCTTGATCGGCTCACCCTTGTGCAACCCGATACCGACCACTTCAACCGGTTTCTGTATTGTTCGTTGACGCATAGGCTCTCCTTTCCAAAAAATAGATAAAATTTCACTATTATACTATAAAATATAGTGAATTACAAATTCTTTCCGGAAAAGGGCTTCAGTGCTTCTTTTTCGGAAACTTTCCGGGAGTCGGTTCAATAATGGCATCTGCTTCATCGAAAACATTGTCAATAAATTTTTTGATCCATTTTTTGTCAAACCACTCAATGGGGCGTACCTCAATTCCCTGTACCAGTATACCAAAATGGAGGTGATCCCCCAGCGCAAGGCCTGTCATTCCTGTTTTGGCAATCACCTGTCCCGCACGTACCTCATCGCCTTCTTTAACCAGCAACTGTGAACAATGGCCGTAAAGGGTATAAAGTCCAAGACCATGGTCGATTAGCGGCATATTCCCGTAAATACCGTTTTCTCCGGCAAACACAACTTTTCCCGGATTGGAAGCGATGACATTGGCCATTTTTGTACTGGCCAGGTCATATCCTACATGATAGGATTCAGAGACGATATTGTCCTTGCTGCCATAATAGTAATAGCGATGATCGCCAAAACTGGCCACTTTCTTGCCGTTTTTGAGAGGATAGAATTTTTTCATTTTCCAACTGTCGATCATTTCATCAGAAACATGCTTACTTAATTTATGTATCAGCGCTTCATTTTTAAGGCGCATCGTTTCATTGATCGCTTTAAGCTTTTTAAGCCGGTCATGAATAGCATCATATTCAGGGTCGCTGGCAGCCAGGTCTGTGATTTTACCATCGATAAATTTATCTGTCGCACGAATTTTTGAGATTTTATACCGAGGGTTGTGATGATAGAGTGGAATGTGGGTTTCCCTGCGATTTCCCGCCATATCTGTAGCGATGATCTTTGCTTCAAAGGTATCGTCAGTAAAAGGCCAGGCGATCAAAGAAGCATAGTAGCCCTTCTTTTTATAAGGTTCCGGTTTGAAAGTATTACTGTTTGCCTTGATATAGAGCTTGTCCATATTATCATCGGAAGCCTGAAAGACCACCAGTGCACTGCCTCCTTGGTTGATCATGCGTGAATTGGCAATGATATTGACATTGGGACGCGTATAATCGACTGTAATATCGATGGTTTTACTCGCAGTGTTGCCTTCCAGCATATTCCACATACTCTTATCTGTTACTTTCACCCGAAGTGTATAGTGCTTCACTTTAGGGTCAAGCATGCTCTTTTTGGGGTATTTTACATTTATGGTATAGGTTTTGGGTGTACCGTTGATAGCACCTCGCCCCAAGATGACCGCTTTCTTACCGTCACTGAGTATCACTTCATAGCTGCGCAAGCCTGTATTGTCACGCAGGGTAATCTTGATAGGGGCTTTTTTATTCCAATAGAGATGTTTTGGTGCTTCTATTGTGGGTTTTACACGTTCAAACTCCGGAGAGTTGTAGAGATAAATCCCTCCAATACCGGCACCGATAAGCAGGAGCAGGAAAAAAAACAACCCTGCTTTACTTTTGCGTTTTATTCGTCTGGCCATTGATCAATCCTAATTGCATAATCTGTTCCAAAATTGTATCGACAATTTCTTGCATTTGTCTATCTTTCACTGTAAAACCTGCGGCAACCTTGTGTCCGCCTCCGCCAAAGTATGCTGCGACCTTCGAGACATCTGCCCCTTTGCTTCGCAGCGAAACACGTACCGTTCCATCCTTCAGTCCGATAAGCAGCACCGCTGCCTCAACGGTTGCCAAAGATCTTCCGTAGTCTACAATCCCATCCATATCCGGCATGGTTGCTCCGGTTGCATCGATATCTTCCGGAGTGATCTCCATTACCGCTACGCTGCCTTCAAAATAGAGTGAAAGTGAATGCAGTGCACGCTCAAGAATACGAAGTGATGCAAGCGAACGTCTCTGGGTAAAGTTGGTAGCAACATAGGCAGGATCCGCTCCCAGATTCACCAGTTCACGCGCAGTTTCAAAGACTTCAGCATTCACCGAATCGGTCGTAAAGTAGCGTGTATCGGAAAGCAGTGCCGTATAGAAACAGACTGCGCTGTGGGCAGTAACCGTATAAATGTTCTCAAAAAGTCGGAATGCCACCTGTGATGCCGATGCGTAGGCAGGCAGAACAGCATTCAGCGTACCAAAATACGTATTGCTGGTGTGGTGGTCGATGTTGATAATCGGATGCCCTTCAAGTGTTACGCCAAAACGGTCAATGCTGCCGCAGTCCACACCAATCACCAGACTTTTTTCATACTCAATTTTCTTTTTAATCTTGGAGAAATTTGGCAAAAAATCGAGATAGCGCGGCAGAGCATCTGATGCATTGACAATTTCAATCGGCTTTTTCGTATGCGCTTTAAGAAGCGCATAGATACCAAGCCCTGTCCCCAGTGTATCGGCATCCGGGTTAAGATGGGTCACAATGGTGATATGTGATGCCGCTTCGATCAGGCCGGCTGCTTCTTTCGCCAGTACCCGCAGCGGCTGAATATCGCGCATGCACTACTCCACCCGCATTGAAAGATCGATCCAGTTTGCCTGGTGAATAATGGCACCCGAAGAGATCGCATCAACGCCTGTTTTGGCAATTTCTGCAATCGTTTCAAGGGTAACATTGCCGCTTGCTTCCAAAAGAATATGTGGAAAATGTTCATTACGCCAGGCAACCACCTGTCTTGTCGTTTCAAGATCCATATTGTCACACATGACAATATCCGCTCCTGCTTTCATCGCACGCTGCGCCATTTCAAAGGTTTCACACTCTATTTCCACTTTGGCAGTAAAAGGGATTTTCTGACGCACTTCCAACATAAAAGCATCAAGGTCATCAATCGTCTTCAAGTGCGTGTCTTTAAGCATCAGACAGTCATCGAGCCCCATTCTGTGGTTTAGCCCGCCGCCACAGCGCACTGCATACTTTTCAAATTCACGCAGCAGGGGACGTGTTTTGCGTGTATCGAGCAGCTTTACCCCTGTACCTTCAAGCGCGTTGGCATATTGCGCCGTCAGTGTCGCAATAGAGCTTGCATGCAGTGCCATGTCGAGAATGGAACGCTCTAATGAAAGCAATGTTTTGGAGTCACCCGTCACAAAAAAGAGTTTGCGCCCTTCTTTGAATGCTGTGCCGTCTTTGACATCCCACAACAGGGAAAGACCGTACATCTTTGCCAATACTTCAATGTATTCACGTCCGCCAAATACACCGTCACTCTTGGCTACCACATAGGCTCGGATATCCACCGATTCACTGATACGGGAAAAGAGATCGCCTCTGCCTACATCTTCGTCCACCAGTGCTTCGATAAATCTTTGTTTTAACATCTTTTCTGCTTTTTTAGGGTTTTTCAATTGTTACAAGGTGCGTGATTACGCACCCTAGCACGATTTAATATATACGTTCAACCTGTTATTTGATCGCCAGCATTCTTTCAAGTGCCAGATTGGCATACTTGACCGTACGCTCATCGACATGGACCTCATTGATCGGGTTGTCATCCTCTATAGACTTGAGGGTATGATAGAGATCCTCAAGTGTCGTTTCATTCATCGTCGGACACTCGGGCTTGGTCGACGAGAGGACATAGGTATTCTTCTGGCGCATACGGTTGACCAGATTGTACTCTGTACCGATGGCGACTTTCTGCTCAGGATCGAGCTCATTGACATACTTGATCAGCTGGGATGTCGAACCGGCAAAGTCGGCTGCCTGCACAACCTTGGGGTCACACTCCGGATGGACTGCTATTTTAATGCCCGGATACTTGTTTCGGTAAAACTCAATATCATCCACCGTAAAAAGCTGATGGACTGAGCAGAAACCGTTGAAGCAGATCACATCCGCCTCTTTGGGATCACACTCTCCCTCTCCGATCACACAGGACTTCAGCCCCATCTTGATGGCAAAGTTCTGTCCCAGACAGCGATCAGGCACAAAAAGGATCTTCTTCCCTGTCTCCAAGCCCTTCTCGATAATCTTGAAGGCATTGGAAGAGGTACAGACATAGCCGCCCATCTCCCCTACCTTTGCTTTGACCGTCGCATCGGAGTTGATATAGGTAATAGGCAGAATATCCTCTTTGGCTATACCGTGTTCTACCATATAGTTCACACTGTCGTCAAAGTAGCTGCCATCAATCATCCGCGCCATCGCGCAGCAGGCAATTTTGGGCATCAGTACACGTTTCTCGGGAGCGATAACCTTCACACTCTGCCCCATAAACCCTACCCCGCAGAAAACCACCCACGGATTGTCATCGGCCTTACATCGGCGCGCAAGCTCAAGGCTGTCTCCGGTAATGTCTGCCATTTCGAACACTTCATCCCGCTGATAATAGTGCGCAACAAGCGTTACATCCAGATCTTTTTTCAGTCTTTCAATCTCTGCTTTATAGTCAATACTCATGTGCCATCCTTATAGAATCTGGCTATTTTAGCAAAATTCGGATAAAATTGCATACTTTGCTCTTTTCTCGAGAGCCTATCTTAAAACTGTGGAACACTTATGGACTTTTTTACCAATCAAAATATTCTGCTCTATCTTGCCGCCTACCTGCTTTCAGGCATCCCTTTTGGCTACCTGCTTGCAAAACAGTTTGCCGGCGTTGACATTAAACAGGCCGGTAGCGGTAATATCGGTGCGACCAACGTCCTGCGTGTGGTTAAAGAAAAAGACCCGGCACTGGCAAAAAAGCTTGGTGCCGCAACACTTTTTCTTGATGCTGTCAAAGGAATGGTGGTCATTTTTGTGGCTATGGCACTCGGTGCGCCTGAAAGTACGCTCTGGACCATCGCCGTGCTTGCCGTACTTGGACACTGCTTTTCTCCTTTTCTCGGCTTCGAAGGAGGCAAAGGCGTCGCTACCGGATTTGGTGTACTTCTTGTACTCATGCCTATTCCCTCACTGATCGCTATCGCCGTCTGGCTTGGTGCAAGCAAAGGACTGAAAATTTCTTCCCTCTCTTCCCTCATCGGCCTTGCAGCACTGTTAATCGCTTCCTACATCCTCTATCCGGAAGTGCCCGGTATCGGATCACATGCACCCATATGGATCATCGCTATCGTTATCTTTTACAAACACATCCCCAATATTGTACGCCTCATCAAAAAAGAAGAGACAAAGGTAATTTAACATGACCATTCATATCGAGCATCTGACATTCGAAGCAATCATTGGGCTGCTCGATTTTGAGCGCGAACATACCCAGCGTGTTGTCATCGATCTTGAAGCGACATACGACTATGAGAACGGTGCATTCATCGATTATGCCGATCTGGCGGAAATCATTATCATACGTGTTCAGGAGAGCAGATATGAACTCCTTGAAGAGGCACTGCTTGACCTGGAAACACTGATCCTCTCAAGCTATTCCCATATTACGGCACTCTACCTAAAGATCCAAAAACCCGACATTCTCCAAAACTGTCAAGTGGCACTTAGCCAGAACTGGCATTACTGACATCTTTTTTTCACACTTTTTGAGTCACTTTTTAATATTTTTTTCAGAAAGCCTCTATTTTATGCTATAATTTAAAAAGAACTTAAAACAAGGGGCATGCCAATGAGAGTATTGATCATGGAAGACGATGTGCAGGTAAACGAAATGCTTGGCAAGCTGTTGGGCGCGCATAACTATCAGTGTGACATTACAGAGGATATCAACGATGCCAAATACTACCTCGATATCCGTAACTATGACCTGGTGCTGCTTGACTGGCCCAAAAGTGCCCCTGCCACCCACCTTGGCTTTATCAGCGATATTAAAAAAGACGCCCATAAAACTTCTGTTATTGTCATCTCCGACCGCCTGGACAAAGACAGTGAGATTGAAGCATTGAAGGCCGGCGCTGACGATTTTATTCGCAAACCGCTTGATGAAGATATCTTACTCGTACGTATTGAAGCAAAACTGCGATTTGGTGTTTCCAACATTATAGAGATACAGGAACTCATTATCAATCCGGAAGAAGAAAAGATCATTTATCAGGGCAATGAGATCGAACTGAAAGGAAAACCTTTTGAAGTCCTTACCCATCTTGCCATGCATAAAGACCAGATTGTTTCCAAAGAGCAGCTGCTTGATGCTATTTGGGAAGAGCCTGAACTTGTCACTCCCAATGTCATTGAAGTTGCCATCAATCAAATCAGACAAAAGATGGACAAACCTCTTGATATTACAACTATCGAAACTGTCAGACGCCGCGGTTACCGTTTCTGCTTCCCAAAAAAAATCAGCTGACATTCTCTCCCGATATACAAAAATGGGCATCTTTGCCCACTGAAAACATCAAAAATTCCATTTTCTTCCTTTATTAAATAAAGCATAAGCTTTGCTTGGTTATAACTCCCTATAAACCAAATCTGATGAGTAAAAAGGAAGAAAATTGGCATTATTGATTACAGATGAATGTATTGCTTGCGATGCATGCAGAGAAGAGTGTCCCAACGAAGCCATTGAAGAAAATGATCCTATCTATATAATCGATCCGGATCGTTGTACAGAGTGTGTCGGCCACTTTGATGAACCGCAGTGTATTGCTGTCTGTCCTGTTGACTGTATCATTTCTGACCCTGACAATGTTGAAAATATTGACGAACTGAAATTCAAGTTCGAAAAACTGCAAGAAGAGGAATAACTTTCCCATGGCCAAACGAACCGCCATCATCGATATCGGTTCGAACTCGGCCAGGCTCGTTATTTACGAAAAAACAAGCCGTTACGGTTTTCACCTTATCTGCGAACAAAAATCCAAAGTCCGCATTGGTGAAGGTGCATACGAAAAAGGCGGCTACCTTCAACCCATTGGGGTTAGACGCGCCTTTCTCACCCTTCAGTCCTTTCTACATACTATTGAGAAGTATCAGGCAAATACGGTGCGCTGTGTTGCCACATCGGCATTGCGGGATGCACCCAACGGCAATACGTTTGTCCGCTGGGTACGCAAAGAACTCGGTCTTTCCATTCGCATCATCGATGGAAATGCTGAAGCGACTTATGGTGCTATCGCAGCAAAAAATCTACTGCCGGCCAAAGAAGCCATTACCATAGACATTGGCGGCGGTTCAGCCGACATGGCGCTTATCTCCAACGGTAAAATTATTGATACCTATTCACTCAATCTTGGAACTGTCCGCCTGAAAGAACTCTTCTTCGACAAGCAGTGTTCACGCAAAGAAGCCCGAAACGAAGCGAGAGCCTACATTCAAAAAGAGCTGAAACAGCTTCCCGAACACTTCAAGTGTGCCTTGGCCATAGGCATTGGCGGTACAGCCCGAACACTCAGCAAGGGCGTAATGAAGCGAATAGAATACCCTCTTGACAAGCTCCATGCTTTCACATACGATGTTGAAACACACCGCGAATATCTTGAAGCGATCACCCGTTCCAGTGCCAAAGGGCTTAAACGTTTCAACCTCAAAAAAAGCCGTTATGATACGATTAGGGAGGGAACACTTATCTGGCTTGCCATTCTCGAACACATCGGTGCCCAAAAAGTGATGACCAGTGCCGTGGGTGTACGCGAAGGTGTCTTTTTGGAAAAGCTGCTCAAAAATGACAAGCTCTCTTTTCCCAAAGAGGTCAACCCCAGCATTCGTTCGCTGCTTGACCGCTTCAAGACCTATGTCAACATTGAATCGAAAAAGAAACACAAACGCCGTATTGCTTCAGCACTCTATGATCTGATGCAATGTGAGATCAAAGATAACAAACGCTATGTAAAAGAACTCCAGTGGGCACTGATGCTCTCCAATATCGGTAAAACACTGACCATTTATAAATCACACCAGCACGCCTTCTACATCGCCATGCAGGAACTCAACTACGGCTTCACCCATGAACAGATACTGCTGGTCTCACTGCTGCTGCGTATGCACGGCAAAGAGCTGCTGCACAAGCCGCTTTTTGGCACGTTTGTCGATATGCTGCCACCCAAAAAACATCTGATGTGGCTGAGTTTCATCTATACACTGAGTATCTTCCTGCATGAAGCCTCAAATGATGCAAAGATCACTTTCAGTTACAGCAATCAAACGCTTTACATCTATTCAAACCAGACACTCTACCTGGCAAAAGAGAAAATCAAAACACTTGAAAAACCGATACCGTTTGCGATCATTATTGAAGATGAAGAGAAACTCCCAAGCTGCAAAGAGCTGGGCATAACGTAGAATTTCTAATTTCTAATTTCTAATTTCTAATTTTGACACACGCAAAGCGTGCTGTCACCCCTTAGAACTTCGTTCCCATAGAGAACTCGAACGGTGCCGTTTCGTCACCCGGTTTGTCATCGAGCGCATATCCGAACACAAGGTTGATCGGACCGAAGCCGGACTGCCATTCAAGTACTGCACCCACAGAGGAGCGTGTAATATTGTCAAAGCTTTTTACCTTAACTGTATTGCTGACAGGATCAAGGTAACGTTCATCACTTGAACCAATGGTACCGATGTCATAGAAGAATGCAAGACGCATTTTAGCAGCTTCGGAGAGTGGAACACTCGCTTCTACTGTTGCAGAGCCACGGTAGGTACCCCCAATTCTGTCATTGGTCACATCAATTGTTGGAGAGATAGAATATGCCTGGTAACCTCTCACACTTCCAATACCCCCCATAAAAAGTCTCTCTGCAACCGGCAGCTTGGCGTCATCGTCTTTTTGAATGTAGGTACCTCTCAGTTTAAATCGCAAAATCAGGTCATAATCAATATAGTCTTCTAAGCCATAATAAGCACCAAATCTTCCATTCAACTTCGTAAAGTTACTATATCCGGCAGGATATACTGCAGGGTTGTAGCTGTCTCCATCAAGTGATGCGAACTCAAAGTTCAAAGAGGCAATATATCCCTCTCTTGGCAGATAATAGTCATCGGTATTGTCAAAAGAGATACCTGCAAAACCGGAAAGCTTTGTATATTTGTCAGAATAGAGTCGTCTTGCAATATCGGTCAAAGTGGAATTATTGTAATTATTATTATATTCAGAGTTATTGTCCATATATCCGATACCGACAGAAGCGTACCAGTGTCTAAAGAACTGGCGTCCGACATTTAACGACCCACCGAGTGTATCTTCGGTATAATCATAGTATTCATAATTACGTTTGTAGAAGCTCAATCCAAGGCTGTAGAGGCTGTCCCAGACCCTTGGATTGACGAATGAGAGGTTGTAGCTCTGAGAAACCTTCGAAATATCAAACCCGAGGCTTCCTGTAATACCTGTACCAAAGAGGTTCTTGTCTGAAATACTTGCATTAACCATCAATCCTTCATAGCTTCCATATCCACCGCCGAGTGAAATAGTCCCGGTAGAAGTCTCTTTCACTTTGACAAGAAGATCGACAGCATCGTCTGAAACACGCTGTGTCTGGATGTCCACTTTTTCAAAAAAACCAGTTCTTCCAAGCGCATGCTTACTCTCTTTTAAATCCGTTGCATTGTAGAGGTCACCCGGAGCAAGGTAAATATAGCGTCTGATGACACGGTCTTTGGTCGTATCGTTCCCGCTGATGAGTACGTCGTGAATATGTACTTTCTTGCCCGGGTCAACCACATACTGAAGGTTGACAGTATGGCTTGCTTCGTCTTTACGCATCTGTGGAGAAACATGGGCATAGGCATACCCAAGGTCACCTACTGCATTCTTGATCATCTCCATATCTTTACGCATACGCTTGATATTGAAGATCTTTCCTTTTGTCAGCTTGAGACTGGAAAGCAACTCTTTTGTATCAAGACCCGGTACATTTTGTGAAATACTTACATTGCCTACACGAAACTGAGGTCCCTCTTTAATCTGGTAATCAACTTCCGCAGTACCCGAACTGTAATCGACACGCATTAGAGGCTTGCTGACTTCTGCATCGATATAGCCATGTTCCATATACGTCTCTTTCAAACGGTAGGCATCATACTCAAGCTGGTCAACGTGCACTTCTCCATCGTTTAGGAAAGGGATCCAGCCAAGGAAATCTTCCTCTTTGTTCACAAGGTTTCGCTCGAGGTCACTTGTGTCAAGCTCCTTTGCACCGATGAAGTTGATTTTTTTGATCTTGATCTTTTCACCCTTGTTGACATTGAAAACGATCGAAACCGCATGATCTCCTACAGGCTTTTCTGTCACTTCAATAATAGAATCATAATCTCCCATACTTTGCAAACGCTCGGAGAGCAGTTTTTTCGCCTGAGCCACTTTCTCTTTGTCATACATATCACCACGTTTCAGACCAATACTTTGAAGCAGTTTTTTTGCCTCATCGTCCGAACCCATTCCCTTGATCTCAACATGGGCAATAGCAGGTTTCTCTTTGAAATGATAGATCAATGTACCGCCTTTTCGGTCGACCCATACATCTTCGAAGTATCCCTGATTGTAGAAATTCACGATTGATGCATTGATCTTTTCAATATTCATTGGGTCACCTACACGCAGATCAGCCACTTCAAGTGCAACTGAAGGAGAAAGGTGGTGCAAGCCTTCGAACTTGATGTTTGTGATCTTCTGGGCGAAGAGAAGAGAGCCGACAAGCAGCCAGGAGAGTACAATTTTTCTGATCATAAAGTCACCTTGAAATAATTTGCACTAATTTTATCGTTTTTTCAATAAGAGCCGTATGAAAAAATGTTATAATCCCACCCAACACCGCTTGCAGCCGGGCTTTGGCGGTAATTTTGTGTTTTCAAAAGAGGGGTCAATGACAACAGAAGAAATCGGTCTAAAACAAATCGGTATTATAGGACTTGGACTTATGGGTGGGTCACTCGCTCTCGCGCTTAAAAAGAGCGGCTCAAACTGCCGATTCATAGGCCTCGACCACAACCCGAAACACTGTAAAGAAGCACTTGAACTGAAGATTGTTGATGAAATTGTCGACTCACTCGATGCACTCTCCCATTGTGATATCATTATCCTTACCATTCCTGTTGACGGCATCATCGCTGTTGCCCGCCAACTCAAACCCTCAAACCCTGAATGCACGGTCATCGATTTTGGAAGTACCAAAGCAAAAATTTCAGCCAGTATTCCCGAAGAGACCCGTCACTATTTTGTTACGGCTCACCCGATGACCGGTACAGAAAAATTCGGCCCGACCGCAGCACTGCCAGACCTGTATGAGGGGAAGGTTGTCGTACTGTGCGACCTTGAAAAGAGCGGTAAACACCAGCAGGAAACGGCCAAGGCGCTCTTCGAACGCCTTGGTATGAAAATGGTTTTTATGGGAGCCGAAGAGCATGACCGCCATGCCGCTTTTATCTCCCATATGCCCCATGCTCTCAGTTATGCACTTGCCAATGCCGTCATGCGCCAGGAAGATCCTGAAAGCATCGTTGCACTTGCAGGCGGAGGGTTCAGGGATATGAGCCGCATCGCCAAATCTTCCCCAAGTATGTGGGAAGACATTTTCAGACAGAACAAATCCAACCTCATCGATGCCATCGAAGCTTTTGAAAAAGAGCTGAAGTACTGCCGTACTATGGTGGAAAAAGAAGAGTGGAAAGCATTAAACCACTGGATGAAGGAAGCCAACACGCTGCATGATATTTTATAATTTATAGCGAATGGTCGCGATTACATTCACCTTTCTTTTCGCTGTTTTTTCAATCACCTCTTTAAGCATTTTCTTCTCATCTGCAGAAAGCATTCCTGTGGCTATCACTTCACAACGTACCTCCACACCTTGTGCCTGAGGGAGTATTTCAATATGTCTCAGTGTTACATCGTGTTTTTGAAGCCTGAATGTTATATTGGTCAGTTTCTGTTGCAGCGATATGGTACTTTTCATCTGTTCAAAGGCGCTGTAAAGCGGTACAGCGACAATCAGGACGATCAGCAGCCAGATCGTCACTCCTTTTTTGGCAATGGCAATGGGAGAGTAGCCAAGCAGTACAAACGTTAGCGCGGCTGCCAGGACGATGCCTACGAGGTTGGTCAGGAAAAGCAGGAAAGCCGAAGAGAACATATGCCACTCTCCCCAGCCAAGCCCTATGCCTGAAACAGCAATGGGCGGCACTAATGCTACAGCAATGGCCACACCTGCAAGAGAACCGGAAATTTTTTCATTACTCTTGGCATATGCAGCTGCCGCTCCCGATGCTATGGCGACAAAAAGATCCAGAATGGTGGGGGAGAGCCTTCCGGCCATTTCTGTTGTCAGTTTGGCTATGGGCATCATCCAGGCGATCACTGCAGCTGTCAAAAGTACCGAGAGTACCCCTACGGCAATGGTACGAGCCGAAGTCAGTTCCAGATCACTGTCCTGACGCAGCACCCCCATACTGAGGCTTACAATAGGCTGCATCAAAGGTGCAAGCAGCATCGCACCGATAATCACCGAGGCAGAATTGATAAAGAGCCCAAAAGTAGCGATCATTGTTGCCAGGATCAATAGTGTCATGAATGTGGAAGTAAGTTTGGCCTCTTCTCGCAACGTCGAAAAAAGTGTACTGTACTGTGCCTGTGAAGCGTGTGAAAACAGAGGGATTGCTTTACTTAAATAGCTTGCACTCTCTTCATCACTTGGCAGATGGTCTATTTTGGCACTGTTTTTCCCTTTGACTGCCTCAGACTGCTTCTGCCAAAACGTTTCCCCGACACTCAGCGCCACCGCCTGCTTCTCTACCCGAAGCTCTACCGGTGTCTGAGTACGCATACCGCTGTCTACAATAACTTCAAGAGGCGACTCTGTTTCAACCTTCAAATAAGCACTTCTCAAATATCCCAGAGATCGGGGCAATACCTTTGGTGTCCACCGTGGTACCAGTGCACCAAAAAGATAGGAGATATACTGCAAAATGGATGTGGGGGCAAGAATCAGCAAAGAGAGCTTTCCGTCAGCAGCGTGAATCTGTGAAGCAAGCAGTTTGGAGGCAAATGTACTGTTATCATACGCCACTGCCACCATTCCCACAGCAGAGAGTTTCAGTATTTTTTCATTCTCATCGGTAAGCATAAAACGCCTGTGATGCAAACGCCTGACTTTGGAAAGGGTATGCCAGAAAAGTCTAAATCGGGAAACCAGACTTCTTTCCTTCAACACCGCATCATAAATATCCAGCGGAGGTGCATCTCCTATGACCACTTCCTGCAAAACCGGCTCGCTTCCGCAGAAAAGAATGTCAACCTTCATTTCGGCAGGTTCATATGCCAGCAAGGCACACTCTTTTGGTTTGGGAGGGAGTGCAAAAGTACGCATCAGTTCTTTTTGTGTCGAAAGCGGTACAATGCCCACACTCTTCTGTTCTGCTATAGCATAGGAAAGCACCTCTTTGATCTCTTCGAGCGTGCCGCAGACCATCAGGTGTGTAAAATGTTCATGTGCAATACTGAAAAGTTCGGAAAGGGGGAAGAAAGAAACCCGTTTTTCACTCAGTGCAACCTGAATGGTTTCAAGATAATCCTCTTCTACACTGCCGTAGAAAAATGCAGCATTGGCAACGTTCACAACTCCCCCTCCCCTCAACATTCATCCGGCAGACTGCTATTTACTTTTTTGTATAGCGCTCTACCAATGCTTTAAGTTCTTTTTTGTCAATGATAACATCTTTTTGCCCGTTTTTCTTCGCATAAAGTTTCCGCACCATCGCTTCAACCTGTGGATCTTCACTCATATGGGCATAGAGGATTGTCAGCGCATCAGACTCTTTAAAAGGACGTGTTCCGCGTTTCCAGCGAATCTTGCCCAACAGATACATTGTCGCCATACCGGTAAGAAATGCCAGTAGAAGCAACCACCAGGCTGGAATATTTACAGTTTTTTGAATACTTGTTTCCTTGGAAACAACAGTTCCCTGAGGAGAAAGCTTCAAATCAGTATGCAGTGTACCGTTCTGCCCTACAGTACCTGATGTCTGCGCAGGAGCAGATGCTACACTTTTAGGCGCTTCTACCTCTATGCTGTAACCCGGGATTTCCAGTGTTTTGGTCTCTTTTGTCTTCGGATCATACGCCGTGATCGTTCGTTTTGGAATATCGAAACTGTGGTCGGCAATGAATGCAAACTTCTTGACATAGGTACTTTTAAGCTTGTCTCCGATCACCCTCGTGGTCACTTCCGCATCATCACTGTAAACCGTTACACCGTCAATATCGTAGTTTGGCATTTGATAATCTTCGAGTGAACCGTCTCCCTCGATTGTTACAGTCAAATTCACAGGTTTGTTGGCTTTTGTCTTCGTCTTGTCAATTTTACTCTCTACATAAAAATGTCCGATCAGGTCTGCATTCTGCGGTGCAGGGTCAACTTTGACCGTCAAACCGTTGGAACTGACAGGTTTCCATATCGTACCGAAGAACCGGCCGAAGATATCACGTCGGCTTGTATCGGCAAGGCCTATTTTTGCTGTTGCAGGTTCTATGTGATATTCTCCTGGTTTTTGCGGTACCAGAATGTAGCGCAACTCGGTAATATGGTAGTTACCCTTGACATAACGCTTTTCATCACTGACTTCTTTGACAAAAAATCCTTTGAATTCCGGCCGATTGTACTGTGGATTCTCCGATAGACGGACATCATTTCTCAAAGAGAAGTAAACGGTAACAACCAGCGGTTCTCCCACTATTACTTCTGTTTTGTTCGCCTTCATTGTCAAAGAGAACATACCGCTGCTTGCCCCTTTGGGAGCAGATGACTTGACCACTTTCAAAGTCAAAGGCTTTGTGTTATAGGTTTTTCCATCAATCTTGACAGAAAAAGAGGGAATGGTCATATCTTTTGTCGGTTCAAATGTCAAAATGAGGTTGGTCGTATGCGTCAGACTGCTTTTGCCGTTGATCACCTGCAGTGATGTATTCTGTGTGCGGCTTCTGCCAAGTACCGGTACACTGCCGACCTTGTCAATCCGGGGAAATTCTACCCGGTTTCCCTCGGCAACGAGGCGCAGTTGCACCATATTCCCTTTTACCACTTCATTCTGAGACAGCACTGCTTCGGCACTGTCGGCATACAACAGCCCGGAAAGTGACGCATATAATACCAGTAACGGCAATAACAGTTTTTTGATATTCATTTTTTTTACCCACTCTTTCATGTTTAATTTCTCATTTTTAATGTTTAATGTTTCATTCCTTACCATGGTCTGATATCCTTCCGCTCTTTAGGCTTTCCGGCATTCATTTCATACATCATTGTCGGCGTTCTTTTCTGCCCCATCTTCTTGAGCAACCGTTTCATCTCTGCCTGCTTGAGCTTCTCTTCTTTGCTCATCTTCTGCTTTTTGGGCTGTCCCGAAGCTTCGTTGCCCTTTTTCTCCTTGGGCTGTTTCTCTTTTTGAGACTCCCCTTTGGACTTGTCGCCTTTTTTCTTCTGATCCTCTTTCTTCTTGTCACCCTTTTTCTGCTGATCTTTCTTTTTCTGATTCTGCTTCTTTTTATCCTGACCTTTTTTATTGTCGTTTTTCTTCTTCTGACCGTTTTTATTCTCTTTTTGTTGATGCTTATCGTTCTTGTGTTGATCTTTGTTTTGTTTATTCTTTTTGTTCTGATCATTCTTTTTTTGATCATTCTTCTTCTGATCTTTGTTTTTCTTCTGATCTTTGTTTTTCTTTTGGTCTTTGTTTTTCTTGTTCTGTTTTTTCTGCTGTTTCTTCTTCTGTTCCTGCTGCTTCTTTTTACGCTTGGCAAGCTCGAGGTTAAAACGCGTATCTTTGTCCTCTCTGATTTTCAGCGCCTTTTCATACGCTTCAATTGCCTTGTCCAGCTCGTTTTTCATAAAGTGGACGTTTCCGATATTGTGCAAACGCTGCGCCTCGTCAACCCCTTTGCCTTTCGCTTTCTCATACTCTTTGAGCGCAGCATCGTAGTTCTTTGACTTGTAGTAGGCATTTCCAAGGTCGTACGCCTTCTGCGGTGCCTTTTTGTCAAGCGAATTGAACAGTGCCGCACTTTTGGTATACGCTTTCGCATGGTATGCCTCTTTGGCCTCTTTAATGGTCTTGAAATCGGTCAAACCGGCAAACGCCGCTGTGCCCAAAACAAGAAAAAGCAGCACTGTTTTTTTCAGCCGCATCATGACACACCTCCTTTATGCACTTCTGTCCGCATGCCTGTATTGCCAAAGCGGGGAAAAGAACTCAGCCCAATCAGCAGCAGAAGCAGCCCGAATGCCAGCGGATAGTAGAAATACTCTGTACGCTGTCTGATGTGCACTTTCCCCTGTGACTGCATTTTATATTTTGCATGGATCAAGTCTGCCAGTTTTTTCATATCATCCTTTCCGTTCCCAGCAATGACATAAGCACCTCCATTCTCTTTGGCAAGCAGCCCAAGTGCGTCATTACGCTGGGTAATGGCTATAGTACCGTTTTTCAGCACCAGCGGTTTACCGTTTTCATCCAGAACCGGTGCGCCTTTTTTGGTTCCCACCAGTACCACATACAGATCGATGTTGTTGGCTTTGAGAATGTCCGAAAAGCCTGCAATGGCCTCTTCGTCGCCACCGTCGGTGAAAAGAACCAAAATCTTCGGTTTTTTCTCTTTAAGCACGTTTGCTGCAAGCTCTCCAAGTGCACTAAAGTCCGTAGAGCCCATACTGATGTAAGAGTCATCCACTCCCTTTACCAGCATTTTAAGCGTCGCTTTGTCACTGGTGAACGGCGCAAGAATGAAAGAGGAGTAGGCAAATGCTGCTACACCCACTTCATCGCTGGGCATGTCATCGAAAAACTCCATCATCTTTTTCTTCGCAAACTCCAAACGGTTGGGGTAGACATCTTTACTCCGCATCGAACCGGAAATATCCAGTGCAGTCAACACTGTCAGCCCCTGCACTTCCACACTTTTTTCACCTTCATCGACCACCGGACGTGCCATAGCAACGATCATGAAAAAAATAGCAGCAAAGAGAATAATATTACGCAGCCGCTGGGGCATACTCTCATCCCCGGCACTCAACCGCTCAAGCACTTTTTCATCAAAAATGCGGGAGAGGTGCTCTTTATTGGTCGAAACCAGCACAGCAAAAAGGACAAACGGTACAATCATCGCCCAAAAGAGATAGGGGTGAAGAAATTCCATCAGTGCACCTCCCTTTGAAGGTGAGTGAAGCGTGAAGAGTGAAGAGTGAAGAGTTTTGGTTTGTGTTGCTGCGCAACGCTTCTATAATTTCTCATTTCTAATTTCTCATTTCTCATTTTATACGCCTCTCTGGTTTCTAAAATAGATAAAGAGCAGCAGGCTCAATACAGCCAAAAAGAGCGGATAGACATATAGGTAGGTATGTTCTACCACTTTTTTATTATTGAGCTTGGTTGCTTCCATCTTGTCGATCTCTTCGTAGACACGCTTGAGCGCGGTTGCATCACGTGCTCCAAATGCTTCACCGTGTCCGGCTTTTGCCAGTGCTGTCAGGTAGGCTGCATTGTAATCACGCGGCCCGCCGATGCCGATGGCATAGAGCTTGATCTTGCGCTTTTCGATCATACTTTTGACATCCTGGAACGATACTTTACTCATATTGTCCATCCCGTCAGTGAGCAAAATTACGATCTTGCTCTTGGCCTTGCTCTTGTCAAGCAGATTATAGGCCTGTACCAGCGCATCGTTGATTGCTGTACGTTTCCCTGCAATACCAAGCTTTTGCATTCTTGTGATATTGGTCAAAAAATCCTTCTCGAACGTCAGCGGTGAGGCAATGAACGCAACATCGGCAAAAGTTACCAGCCCGATACGGTCATTCTTACGCTTCTTAATAAAGTCTTCAACCACCTCTTTGACGACATCGAATTTGTTTTTAAAGATGTCGTTGGGGTCAAACCCCTGCTGACGCATCGAATCGGAACTGTCGATCACCAGTACAATGTCACGCCCCTCTTTTTTGGAATTGGAGTAGCTTTTGGTGATCACCGGCGATGCCAGTGCCGTTACCGCGGCAACGATACCCACCCATTTAAGGATGTTCAGCCAGGTACTCTTTCGCCCTTCCGAAGCGATCAGTGTTGCCACATGCGGGAAAAAGATCGCTCTGCTGCGCTCTTTACACCACTTCGCACAGGTCATAAAGATCAGTATGACCAAAAATGCCAACGGGTATTCAAAACTAAATTGACTCATCTGCCACCTGCACAAAAAGTTTATATTGTTTTAATGTATCATCATCGACTTTGTCAACCACTTTTTTATATTTGTATTTCTCCAACATCGGTTCAAGCTGGCTAAAGAGCTCTTTGCGTCTCTCATCTGTCGCTAAAAGCCTCGCATAGTGCGTTGCTTCATATGCCGCTTTCTTGCTGTTGTTCCAGTCTATGGATTTGAGTGCCGCAAGGTACTCTTTTGCCATATTCTTCTTCCGGTTCTCCCACAGTTTCTTCACAACAAAAAAGAGAATACCAAGCCCAAGCAGTATCCCAAAGCCTATGAGCCCCCAATAGATGTAAAAACTGCTGTCAGGAATCTCGACCAGCGGTTTGATGTCACGCAGCTGGGCTGTCAAATTCTGCTCATTCATACTCTCATTCCTTTCATCAGTTTCATCGCCGCATCTTCATGCGTATATATCTTCGCAAATCGGATCCCCTGCTTTTTAAACTGCCTGTAGAGCGCTTCATCGTTTTTCATCAGCGCTTTTTTGTAACTCTTCAGTGTACCGCTGTCAATATTGCCTTCAAAACTCTGTTTTGTCTCCATATCGATCAAACGCAGGTACCCAAGTTCACTGGGATCTTCTTCAAACTTGTCACGCACCATCACGGCAAAGACGTCATGCTTTTTACTAAGCAGTTTCAGATCAATCTCTCCGACAAAATCAGAAATAATAAAGAGCAGCGCTTTTTTCTTTAAACGGGTATTGAGTGTATCTACCAGTGCTTTAAAATCGGCAGGCTTTCCCAGAGGGTCAAACTCTGTCACCTCTTCAATCGCCTTGTGTACAGAAAAAAGTTTTTTACTGGGCTTGCTTAAATCATACATCTTGTCTGCAAAGAGCATATGTGAAAACAGGTCTGCATTCTTTACCGCAGAAAAACCGATGGTACCCACCACTTCCGCAGCAATCTCACTCTTTTGCTTCACGGTTCCAAAATACATCGAACCGCTCAACATGGTCACAACTACGACGTTGAGTTCACGCTCTTCTTTGTACACCTTGACAAACGGCTTGCCAAGCTTCGCTGTCGTCTTCCAGTCAATCTTGCGGACATCGTCACCATAGACATACTCACGCAGTTCGGCAAACTCAAACCCTTCACCCTGAAAGAGAGAAGCATTATTACCGAGCATATCCCCATAGACCTGTTTACGTGTCTTGAGAACAATCTTTTTGGCTGCCTTGTTCATCAGAGCACCTCCTCTTGGAGGTTAGTTAATGGTGAATAGTGAAAAGTGAATAGTTTTGGTCTGTGTTGCCGAGCAACACCTCTATTCCATAAAAGCTTTTTGCAAAAAAGCATACCATCATTCCTCATTCCTAATTTCTCATTCCTCATTTGATCTTCCCTGAAGATCACGGAATTGGCACTGCCGCAAGAATCTTCTCAATAATTTGATCCTGCGTTATCTCTTCCGCAAGCGCTTCATAACTGAGAATGATACGGTGTCTGAGTACCTCTTTGGCAATATAGGCGATCTCGATAGGTGATACATAGTCCTGCCCTTTCAAGTACGCAATCGCACGGCTTGCCTTGTACATGTCAATACTCGCACGCGGGCTGGCACCAAACTCGATGAATGGCTCCAGTTCTTCCAGACCGTACGCTTTGGGATCACGGGTAGCAGCAACCAGTTCGATGATGTAGCGTTCTACCTCTTCATCCATATGGACGTCCATCGCCTCTTTTCGGATGCGCTCGATATCCTCTTTGGTCGCTACCTGTTCAATGGTACCAAAGGCATTATTCGCCACACGGCGCGCAATTTCAAGCTCCTCTTCTTTGGTGTTATAGCCCACAACCACTTTCATCATAAAACGGTCAAGCTGTGCTTCGGGAAGCTCATACGCCCCTTCCTGCTCGACAGGGTTCTGGGTTGCCATAACCAGGAATGGCAAATCGATCTTGAAAGTTTCGTCACCAATGGTTACCTGCCGTTCCTGCATTACTTCCAAAAGGGCTGACTGCACCTTTGCCGGCGCACGGTTAATCTCATCTGCAAGCAGCAGGTTTGTAAAGACAGGTCCCTGTTTGATCTTGAAAGTGTTGTTGGAAGGATCGTAAATCTCTGTACCGATGATATCCGAAGGCAGCAGATCCGGGGTAAACTGCACACGTTTGAAGTCGAGTCCAAGACTCTTTGCCAGGGCATTGACCGTCGTGGTCTTCGCAAGCCCGGGAACCCCTTCGAGCAAAATATGCCCGCGGCAAAGCAGACCGGCAAGCAGCCCTTCTACCATCTTCTCCTGACCGACAACGACCTTCGCCATTTCCTGTTTGATATTTTGAATGATTTGACTCAAGTGAAACTCCTGAATAGTATTGATTAAGAAGAGTATACTTGAGTGAGGTAAACTAAAGTTAAACGTTATTTTTGCTGTTTTAAAAAGCCCATCGCAGCAGCGATGATGTCATCGTCATCTTTGGAGGCAGCCTTGAGCACCACACGCTCTTTCCCCTCCTCTGCAAACTCGATAAAGACATTCTCCCCATAAGAAGAGACTTTGACAATACCCTGTTCTTTTGCCAACACTTTCATGACCATTACATCGATAAACTGACGGGTTACAGTATCGGGTTTGCCAAACCGGTCGGCAATCTCGCTTTCAATTTCATACACTTCACCGACACTTTCACACTGCGCCAGACGACGGTAAAGCTCCAGCCGCAGTCTGTCTTCTTCAATGAGCTCTTCACTCAGGTACGCCTGTACGGCAAGTTTCATATCGACCTGACGCGTCACCTCTTTGCTCTGACCACTCAGTTCCCTGATGGCATCTTCGAGCATACGTAAATACAGAGAGTAACCGATCTGCTTAATATGTCCGCTCTGCGCTTCGCCGATGATATTCCCGCCACCGCGGATCTCAAGGTCATGAAAGGCCAATACCGCCCCGCTGCCAAGGTCTGAGTGGGACTCCAGTGCCAACAGTCTTCGTCTGGCATTGTCGCTCAAACGCTCTTTATCTGTCACCACAAAATAGCAGTACCCCTCTTTACCCCCACGCCCTACACGGCCACGCAATTGATGCAGATCCGCAATACCGAAATTATCCGCTCCGTCAACGATCATGGTATTGGCATGGGGCATATGGATACCCGATTCGACAATGGAGGTAGAGAGCAGTACATCATACTCACCGTCTTCGAACTTCATCATCTCATCTTCTGTCTCTTTGGCCGAAATCTTCGAATGAAGCACGGCTATGCGCAACTTTGGCAAAATCTCAAGCAACTCTTTTTTCTTCTCTTCAATGCCGGCAATGGAGTTGAATACATAGAATATCTGCCCACCGCGGCGAAGCTCCCTTAAAATCGCCTCTTTGATCACCTTCTCATCGTAACTCTTTACAAAGGTTCGTACCCCCTGTCGCTCCACAGGTGGGGTAAGGATCTCAGAAAAGCTCTTTACCTGTGAAAGTGCCATATTGAGCGAACGGGGGATCGGCGTGGCTGACATGCTCAGCAGGTGCGTGTCAATACTCATCTCTTTAAGCGCTTCTTTCTGCTTGACACCAAACTTGTGCTCCTCGTCAATGACCACCAGTGCCAGGTTTTTAAACTTTGCTTTCAACAGTGCATGGGTTCCCACTACCACATCGATGCTGCCCTGCTCGAGCCCTCTTAAAATAGCGTTTTTTTCCTTCGTGCTTGTAAAGCGGTCAAGTTTGGCAACCTTGATGTCCCACTCGTAAAAACGCTCTTTGAGACTCTTGTAGTGCTGCGATGTCAACAGTGTCGTAGGGGCGATCATCATCGCCTGGTATCCGTTTTTTACCGCAATGAACATCCCGTTCATTGCTACTTCGGTCTTCCCAAACCCTACATCCGCACTCAGCAGCCTGTCCATCATGCGGCCGCTTTGCATATCTTCCAGCATTTCAAAGATTGCACGCTCCTGATCCTCTGTATGCACAAAGCCTGCTTTAGCCAAAAAGAGCTGATGCTCTGCCGCGATCTTTGCCGCCAACTCCCTCTCTTCGCTGTTTCTGGCTCCCTGCTCACTACTCACTAAGCGAATTCCTTTTTTCAGGTGCCGCTGTGCAGAAAGGTTGATGATCTGTGAAGCAATGGCAAAAAGTTTCTCTTTAACTTTGCCCTTGAGCTTCTTGAAGCTTGCCTTGCCCATACGGTCAAGTACCGGCAGCGCACCGCCCTCAGCCACATAACGGTCTATCACTTCAAGGTTGCTCACCGGAATGAGCAGGGTATCTTCATTTTGGTACATGATGGTGACAAATTCCGAAGTCGCTCCCAGCACTTCACGCTTCTCAATACCCTTGAAGATACCCACACCATGGTTTTCATGTACCACATAGTCACCGGGCTTCAGCTCATCAAGAATTATGCTTGCTTTTTTAACCTTTTTACGTTTGAGCGGTTTGTTCAAAGAAAGGATCAGCTTATCCGGTCCAAGCAGATTGACGATACCGTCCTGATAGACAAAGGTAATATTCTCAAAGCTGTGCAGCTGTGAACCGCGGACAATACTTTCGTTTCGCGCCAGCACGGTGATTTGCTTATCTTCGTGCGATTCAAGCAGCTTGTTAGGGTCTGCTACTTCAAGATCGCGGTAGCGTGTCGCTTCCGGTACAGTAGGCAGCAAAAAGCTTTTGCGTTCCACCAACGGCGTATCCAGCTCGTAAATCTCCTGCAGCTCCTCATCAAGGTTACGGCACAGTATACCTTTCGCAGTATCGAACGCACTTTGCCCCAGTGCTTCGAGGTGCCACAGTCCCAATGAATCAATGTCTTTGACAAAAGTATCGTAAGCACTGTGTTCACATCGGTTTTTAAGTGCCTCATGCTCCTCTGCACCCAAAGCCAGAAAGGCCGGTGTAACAGTAATACCCTCCAGTTCCTCACCCTCACGCTTCTGTGTCGTTTCATCATAATGGTGGATAGACTCCACCTCTTCATCAAAAAGTGAAATACGGTAAGGCTTGTCGCTTTTTACCGGAAAAATATCGATAATATCGCCTCTAAAAGAGACCTCTCCCCGCTGTGCAGCAATGTCGGTAAAGTGGTATCCCCACCGGTAGAGCTTCTCTTTAAGCTCAGCAAGCGTCAGAGTCTCGCCAAACTCGATGCTGAGTTCATCATAAAGTTCCGGCTTTGGAAAAGGCAGCATCACCGTATGCAGCGGCGCGATCAGTAGCGGTTTTTTAGTACTCCTGTAAAAGCCAAAAAGCGCACCAAAAAAGTCACGCAGCTCCTCACTGTAGGGACGCATATCCTCCCCCACACTCACACGGATATCGGGCAGCACAAAGGTATCATACCCAAGCAGCTTTGCTACATCACCCACCTGCTTTGCCTCTTTGTCATCGGCACAGATGAGAAGATTGCTTTGGGCACCTGCTTCAAGGTACTCGTAAATATTGCTTTGAATTATCATTGACTTTCCTGATCTTTAGCTTATGCCTGTCACACGTAGGGTGCGTAATCACGCACCTTCAATCCGTTGTGAGGAAACAGCATTCACTATCGGATTACGCGTAAATGGTGCGAGATTTCGCACCCTACGATGGGTAAAAAATTTTGTAATTATACTACTTTTCACTCTTAATTCTTTTCAAAAACGCCTCAACGGTATAGAACGATCCAAAAACCAGATAGTGCTCCTTGGGATCCATCTTCCCCTCAAACATACTATAGTCGATCCCGACCCGTTTCAATGCCGCCTCGATCGCTTCAATCGTTGTCGCACGCTGCGACGCGATAGGGATAATCTCCACCCGTTTTGTTTTGGGTTTGAGTATTCGCAGTACTGCTTCGTAATCCTTGTCATCAAGTGAATTGTAAATGAGCACCGTCTCAGGCTTCATCGATGCAACGATCGCTTTGGCAGCAAGCGGGTTATGTCCTACATCGATACGGATATTTTCACTCAGCGGATAGAAGCGTCCGAAGAGTTCCAGTGTCTTCAGATCATCGATACTGTACTTTATGTCCAAAATATCTAAAGCCCGCAACGCCACCTTCACATTCTCAATAAGATAACCGGGCCACCCTTTCGCTTTGGCTATCTCATCCAACTGTATCATCTCCTGAACGCTGAACCCTGAACCCTGAACCCTAAAAAGCTCTGCATTTTTCTCTTTGGCAATCCGCTTCGCCACCTCAACCACTTCATCATAAGGCTGCGGTGCCAACAGCGCCTTCTTTTGGATACTGCGTATCTTGGTCACCGCAATCTCCTCGATACTATCACCCAAAAATGCCTGATGGTCAATGCCTATGGGTGTGATGACACTCAGCGCCTTGTCACAGACATTGGTCGCATCATACTCACCGCCAAGCCCCGCTTCAAGCACCATCAGATCACATTTTTCAAACACAACCAATGCCAAAAGTGTGGTATATTCAAAATAGGAGAGTGCATCGGCCATCGCTTCACCCAAAACAGAAAAAAGTTTTCGGTGTGCCGCTTCCAGTACCTCATCGGAAGCATCATCCCCGTTCAACCAGATACGCTCATTGAATTTCAGGATATGTGGAGAGGAGTAGTGTCCAACTGAAAATGGACACTTCTCATCCTCCATCTTCCATCTTCCATCTTCCATCCCTTTCCGCCAGGCAAGATAAGCCATCATTCTTCCTGTGGAACCTTTGCCATTCGTTCCGACAACATGTACGGTTTGGGGGTGATTGATATGTGGTTTGAGCATGGCATACGCCTGGTGTACCCGCTCATGGTCAATCTCTTTGTAGTAAAGCGGTTTTTGCCCCAGAAAGGATGCTAACGGCGTAATTGGTGCTTCATTCTTCATCGCCGGCAAGCATTCCTTTTGCACTCGCATACGCCATAAATTCGTCAAGCGCTTTTTCAAGCCCTTTTTTGATCGCTTCGATACGCAAGGCTGAAGAGGTCAGTGAACTTTCTTGAATATCCGCTTCATATACAGTCGATATTGTTTTGACAATCTGCCCTTTTGGGGTGATCATACGAAAATGTACACGGACATTGGTACGGTAGCGTGTTACATACCCGTTGGTATAACTTAGCGGTGTAAAACTGCTGCCTGCATAAGTAATATATATTTGCGTGTTTGCCGCTTCTTTGGAAGTAACATGCCCTTTAAACCGGGTATAGACAATACGGTTCATCTCATCTTTGACATAAGGCGCATTCTCCGGCTCTGCACGGTCTACGTTCACTTCGACATATACCGAATCACCAAAGAGCTGCCTGACTGCATGGGCAGACGGTTTGTAGCCGCAGGCGGTTAATAGCAGCAGCGCTGCTGTTAAAACAAGTAATGAGTAATGAGTAATGAGTAACCGATTCTCTTTTATACTTGTTCTACACACGATTTCTTCTCCTCGGTTGCTCACTGCTCACTCCTCACTATTTCGGTTTAACCGCAAGGTTCACCAGCTTGTTGGGCACTACAATCTCTTTGACAATCTGCATACCCTGCAGCCACTTCTCTCCAGCTTCTTTTGCCAGTGCCAGGATCTCCTCTTGTGTTGCAGAAGGGTCGACTTCTATCTCGGTACGCTTTTTGCCGCCGATCATAACAACATAGAGAATGCTGTCCTGTACAAATACTTCCTCTTTGACTTCTATTTTCCCGCCAAAGTTTTCTCTTGCAAACAGTGTGTCGCTAAGCTCGGTTGCCACATGCGGGATGATCGGTTCAAGAAGGTTCAGCATAATATACATCCCCTCTGTCCACACATCAGCATTATCCTGCTTGTCCAAAGCATTAAGCGCCTCCATACAGGCAGCAATGAGGGTGTTAAAGGCAAAACTCTTCTCATACACTTCTGTAGACTTTTGCAGCGCCTCGTACACCTTGACACGCGCCAGCTTGCTCTCTTTGCCCAATGCACTATGATCAATGTCCGGAAACGTGTTCCCCGTCACTTTTGACTTTCTGTCGTACAGCTTTTTAATGAACCTGAACGCACCGTCTACAGCAGAATCATTCCACTCCAGCTCTTTTTGCGGCGGCGCGGCAAAGAGAATGAACAGGCGTGCCGTATCGGCACCGTACTTGGCCACCAGTGCATCCGGATCGACGGTATTACCCTTCGATTTGCTCATCTTCGCACCATCCTTGAGTACCATCCCCTGTGTCAGCAGACGCTCGAAAGGCTCGTCGACATCGTGGTAACCGAGGTCACGCAGCACTTTGGTAAAGAAACGTGCATAGAGCAGGTGCAAAATGGCGTGTTCTATCCCGCCGATGTACTGATCTACCCCCAGCCAGTAGTCTGCATCTTCCTTGTCAATGCCTACTTCTTCCCACTTTTTGGGGTTGGTCGCATAGCGGAACTGGTACCAGCTCGACTGCACGAACGTATCAAGCGTATCGGTCTCACGGATCGCTTCACCGCCGCACTTCGGACAGTGGCAGTACTTCCATGTCGGATGGTTCTCCAGCGGGTTCCCTTCACCGGTGATCTCCACATCATCAGGCAGTGCTACGGGAAGGTTTTCAAATTTTTCAGGTACCAAACCACAGTTTGGACAGTGTACAAACGGGATAGGTGCACCCCAATAACGCTGACGGCTGACACCCCAGTTACGCAGTTTGTAGTTGGTCGTTCCCTTGCCTTTGCCCTCTTCCTCCATATAGTTGGTGATAGCAATTTTTGCCTCTTCATTCCCTACACAGCTGAAACGGCCGCTGTCGATGAGGGTACCGTTTCCGGTATAAGGCAGTGCTTCTCCCCCCTCGATGACACGCTTGATAGGCAAACCGTACTTGGTTGCAAACTCGAAGTCACGTTCATCATGAGCCGGTACCGCCATCACTGCACCCCCGCCGTAGCTTGCCAGTACGAAGTTCGCTGTCCAGACAGGGATTTCCTCACCCGTAAGCGGGTGAATGACAGAGATACCCAGCGGGTACCCCTCTTTATCCTGCTTGGCACGTTCCACTTCACTCATATTGGCAATGCTTTTGATCTTCTCTGCCACCTCTGCTTCAAGCAGCCCGTGTTCGACAAGATATTTGGTAATGGGGTGCTCCGGTGCAAGCGCTGAGTAGGTGACTCCATAAATCGTATCGGGACGTGTCGTAAAGACTTCGTAACCCTCGAACTTTCCGCCAAGTTTCGCTTTGCTCTCTTCAGTCAGTTCAAAATCAAATGCCAGCCCCTGTGATTTACCGATCCAGTTGCGCTGCATCGTAATGACCTGCGAAGGCCATTTGCCTTCAAGCTGGGCAAGATCTTCAAGCAGTTCATCGGCATAGCGGATAATATCAAGATAGTAACCGGGCATCTCTTTAAGCTGTACGGGATTGTCACAGCGCCAGCAGCACCCCTCTTCGACCTGTTCGTTGGCCAGTACGGTATGGCAGCTTTCACACCAGTTGACTGTCGTACTCTCACGGTAGAGCAGTCCCTTTTCGAACATCTCGATAATGAACTTCTGCTCGTGCTTGGTATAGAGCGGATCACAGGTAGCGAATTCTCGTGTTTTGGAAAACGAAAGCCCCAGTGTATTCAACTCCTTTCGCATATAGTCGATGTTGCTGTAGGTCCACTCTTTAGGGTGTCTGCCGTGCTTGATGGCCGCATTTTCCGCAGGCATCCCGAACGCATCCCATCCGATGGGATGCAGTACATTGAACTGCTGCTTTCTGTAGTAGCGCGCCAGCGCATCACCAATGGCATAGTTGCGCACATGCCCCATATGCAGACGGCCGCTGGGGAAAGGGAACATACTCAAAATATACTTTTTAGGCTCTGTGTGGGAATCGCTCGGCTCGAATGCCTGCTCTTCCTCCCACTGTTTTTGCCATTTTGCTTCGATTTCACTTGGGGTATAACTCATTGTCGCTCACTTGAAAAGGGTTTATTAGGTTGGAGATTATAGCGCATATGGGGTTAATTGTTGGGGTGTTTTGAAGTGTGCAAAATCTTGCACCCTATCGGAATGTATTGCACTGGCGTATATCACCACTCTCAAAGCCGCGTCTGAACCATGCTACGCGCTGTTTGGAACTGCCGTGTGTAAAGGCATCGGGTACAACACGGCCTGTTGCCTCTTTTTGAAGCGTATCATCGCCAATGGCACTGGCGGCATTGAGTGCTTCTTCGAGGTCGCCGGGTTCCAGCATATGAAACTCTTTTTGGGCATAGTGTCCCCACACTCCTGCATAACAGTCCGCCTGCAGCTCTACTTTGACCTGCAGGGCATTGGCCGCTTTGCTCCTGCCACCCCACTTCTGTTTAAGTTTTTGAACTTTGTCAAGTGTTCCGACAAGATCCTGCACATGGTGACCGATCTCATGGGCAAGTACATACGCCTGGGCGAAGTCACCGGGCGCATTATGACGCTTGGCAAGTTCATCAAAAAAGCCAAGATCCAGATAGACTTTCTTGTCAGCCGGACAGTAAAACGGCCCCATCTGTGACTGCGCACCACCGCAACCGCTCTGCGTATGCCCGCGATAAAGTACCAGCACCGGTTCTTTGTAACGCAGTCCATATCGAGGGAGCAGTGTACCCCAGACTCTCTCCGTACTTCTCAGCACTTTTTTAATGAATACAGCCCGTTGTGCATCGACCTGTTTGTTCACCGGTGCCGAGGAAGACCCGCCAATCCCTATCACTCTTAACGGGTTGTATCCCATCAGATATGCTGCAACACCCGCACCAATCAGCAGTAACCCGAGTTTTGAGCGTAACAACGGACGGATCAGCGGCCAAAGCATCATCATGGTACGCATATCCATACGTCCGCCGCCACCACTGCTTGCCCTTCGGTCTTCTACATTCCGGCTCTCTTCTTCTCCATCCAGACGCATCATTTCTCCATAAGGTTTTCTTATTGCATTATACCAACCGAAAGTAAAATTTGACTACAATTGTAGGACTAAAAAGAAGGAGATACTGTGTCATTAGCGCTTGCCAGAAAGTACCGCCCTGCCACCTTCAGCGACCTGATCGGGCAGGAGTCCGTCTCACAAACACTCTCTCTTGCGCTTGACAACGGACGCCTCTCCCATGCCTATCTTTTCTCGGGACTCCGCGGAAGCGGGAAAACCTCTACGGCACGGATATTTGCCAAAGCGCTTCTGTGTGAAAAGGGGACAAGTTCCCACCCCTGCGGCGAGTGTACCCACTGCATTATGGCAGCAGAGAACCGCCATATGGACATCATCGAAATGGATGCGGCTAGCAACCGCGGGATCGATGATATCAAAGACCTCATCGAACACACCAAATACAAACCAAGTTCCGCACGCTTTAAGATTTTCATTATCGACGAAGTGCATATGCTTACCAATCAGGCGTTCAACGCGCTGCTTAAAACCCTTGAAGAGCCGCCGGATTTCGTGAAGTTCATTCTGGCAACCACCGATCCGCTGAAACTTCCGGCAACCATTCTCTCCAGAACGCAGCACTTCCGGTTCAAAAAGATTCCACAAAATCTGGTTCAAAAGCATCTTGAACACATTTTGAACCTTGAAGGCATCGGTTTTGACAAAGAAGCTGTCGAGATCATTGCCAGAACCGGGGCGGGCAGCCTCAGAGATTCACTCACTCTGCTTGACCAGGCTATTGTCTATTCACAGGGACATGTCGATGTGGGTACCGTCACAGGTATGCTCGGCATCATTGAACCAAGCCTGCTTGAAAACCTGATAGAAAGCATTGTGCAAAAAGATACCGGTGCGGTACTGGCATTTCTCAAACTTGCCTCCGACTATGAAGCGGAGATGATCTTAGACGAGCTTACCCTCTATCTAAAAAGCCTGCTGCTTGAAAACGGCGGGAAGCTGACACCAATGATCATCGAGCGCTTTTTCCGGGTCATTGCCGAATCGAAAAACCTGCTTTCATTGGGAAGTGATGGTGAATTCGTTCTCTCTCTGGCACTCTTTAAAATGATGGAGGCACTACAGATCAAAGACATCGATACGATGATCAAAGGGCTTGAGCAGGAACTTAAAGGAGTGGAGGTCAGTGAAATTGTTGTCACCACACCCGCGCCAGATCTCTCCTCCCCCAAAGAGGTGATCACGATTACCGAAGAGGAGATCGTTGCGACCATCCCGGAAATGGCAAACTCAGTGAGTAGTGAGCAGGGAGCAGGGAGCAGTGAAATAGGTGTAGAAAAGAGTGTTGCGTCTGTTATTCCTGAAGAAAATGTGGAACCTAAGCCCGTTTTGGAAACTACCTC
>JALUXB010000006.1 GCA_027019175.1 Sulfurovum sp.
CAGAGCCTGGACCGATTGAACCTGTGGAGAGTGAAGTGCCACGGATTCAAAAGAAAGAGGAGACGACAAAAGAGACTGCACCTCCGGCACAGGAGACGGTATATGAAAAACGTTTCAAAATACTCGTTTCCAAAATCTATGACCGAGATTACGACCTTGGCAGCTGCTTCGAACGCAACATCACTTTTGTAAGCTTTGTAGACAACACCCTTACATGGGAGTCCACTGCCGAAGATGCAGACCGGAAAATGCTCATCACACACTGGGGTGTCATCAATATGTTCGTCAAAGACCTTTTTGGTGTCAATACAAAAATAGACAATATCGCCAAAAAAAAAACAACGGTAACCAGTGAGCAACAAGTAACGGGGAACGGGCAACCCGCAGAAAACACAGAAGACTTAACAGAGAAAAGTGAACAGCAACGCAATGCCGTTCACAACGATGCCGACAGCGGCTCAATGATAGAAGAGCTGGAGATGAAAAGCTCTTGCATCGCTCCCGATGCAGGCAACACCGAAGCAGCCAAAGAGAAAGACCCATCCACACTGCTTGAAGAACCTATGGTCAAAACCGCACTGGATCTGCTCAACCCCAAAAAAGTACGTATCAAACGGAATGTCTAATCCCTCAACATTTCAGACATTTATCTGGACTTGCTGAAAATGCTTCGTTCTATCTTCCCTGAAGCGCATCAATTAGGTTATCAATATATCCACTGCATGCATGCACTTCTCCTTCATTTGAGGGAAGCACAATTTCATCGCCAAGATGAAACAGGTTTGTAATTTTTTCAAGTTTTGGAACCACATCATTTTCATTGACAATTCTGTAAATATTCAGTTTGTCTTTATAGTAGTTACAGAACATATCCGTACCGACAGGAGGTGCACCAAAAGTGTATACTTCTATATTTTCTTTATCAAAACCTGTTTCGCGCAAATAACAGGCGGCCAATGTCGCCAATGCACCTCCAAGACTGTGTCCTGTCAAAATAATTTTAGTATTACTGTCAGCATTTTTATGATGTTTCAGTACTTTGTTGGCTATCTGCTTTTTAGTGAAATCTTCTTCTTTAATGGTTTTGAAAAAGAGTTTGATTGCCTGGTTAAATCCGGAATGTACCTTTCCTTTTTGATTAAAATCTTCATTGAAAAAAGTAAAGTTCGTCATCCAGTCCTGTGGTTCCTGAGAACCTCGAAAGACTACAACAATACGTTTCTCTCCCGTGTTTTCATCGATTTTTGTCAGGTGCATAAATTGCAGATCTATGACATTTCTTTTACCCCGAAAAAACGTTAGTAATGCCTTCATAACTCCTTTTTTAAGCAATCCTTTGTGACTCTGTCTGGAATAGTAGCGAAAACTGTCAAAATCATAGTATTTGGAAATACTGTTTTCAATTTGTTGCGGCTCATCATAGACCAACGTTGACAATTGCGCCAGATAAAGTGCCTTATCATAATCAAAACCAAATGTAAAATCTATTTCACCACTTTCCCCAAGCCCGCTGTGACTCGTAAAATCAATATCCCATTCTATGGTTATTTCCCGTTTTAAATGCAAGCGCATGATCTCAAGCGGTTTCAATACACTACAGTTATCCGAAGTTACCAAGGTATGATTTTCGTAATATATGGTTTCAGGGCTCAACCAGACACCATCGGCTGTCATTTTTTCTATGGTCGAACCGGCAACCTCTTTGGGAAACAGTGTTTTTAGGGGGACTTCGCTGCCCGAGGGAATCGGTAGTACATGTTGACCAATGCCCAACTTTTTCTTTATTTTAGCCATGACAATGTTTAAACTCCATTCAAAATAAATCCTGCCCAGTAAAAGGGGTGCATATTTTCCTGTATCATTTTCAACTTCGCTTTTTTCAAAGCTGTAGTGTATGTGTCGCCAGCACTTATGTTTTTGTAAAATTGTGTCATTAAATCTTTGGTAGCTTTGTCATCTACCGACCAAAGGCTCATGACAATATCTTTCGCTCCTGCCTGAATAAACGCTTTTGCCAGTCCGCTGACACTCTCCGTTGAGTTGGTATCTACCACTCCTGTTTCACAAGCAGATAAGACGACCAAGTCCGTACCTTTTAAATTTAAGCCGCTTAGTTTAAGTGCCGTTACAATTCCTACCCCATTGCCTTTTATTGCTCCGGCGTTTGCTCCGGTCAGGGCAATGCCCGATTTTAGCATCGGGTTTGGTATTGTGTTGTCTTTTATAAAAAAGCCATGGGTTGCTATATGAAGAAATTTAGGGCTATTTACTTTGTAAAGGTTTTGTTCTGTCGCTTTATCTTTGATGAATTCATTTAACCCTATTTTCTCTTTAATGGTTTGCGCTATCTCTTTAGCCTCCTGTTTTGTTCCGGGCAGAGGTTTAAAATGCATTTTAAACAGTGATTTTATGATTGCGCCTCTTTTTGTATTTGGAGTTGGTACCATTTCTTCTGCTTTCGGGGCTATTACATTTTTATTAAAATCAGGATCTGCAATAACTACTGCCTGGTTTTTATTTTCTGCCTTTTTTGCAAACTTGAATAGTCTTATAAGTTCTTTGCCCGATGGTATATATTTTAAATTTTTCTCTTCTATTAGGTATTTACTCTTTTTTGCATCATACAGTGCTTCAAACGGCAATAATCTTAATGCCCCGTCCGGTGATATAATTAAACTTGAGTATTTAGGCAGAATATCTTTCAAAGGCTTTTCAAGTACTAAACTATAAAGTTTGGCAAGAGTCTCTTTTGACTGTTTTTGTAGTTTGGTTAACTCTTCTTTAGAAAGTTTGGAGCTATTCACTATTGTCTTTATGTCATCTCTAAATGCTTTTACATTTTTATCTATCTCTCTGGTTGCGTTTTTATCTATTTGCCTAAAGGTTATCTTTTCTTTACTGTCCAAGGTAAAGATATAGTAGTTTTTACCTGCTTTTGCAAAATCAATATAGAGTTCGTTATCTTTTAAGTTTCTGACTATATCTTTGTATCTTACTTTTCTTAACCCAAGAAACTCTTTAAAAGCAGTAGCGTTGCTTGCAATCTCTTGCTCTAAAGAGGCTATCTTTTTATTAGCCTCATTTACTCTTGTCTGATAAGTTGCTCGCTCTTTTTCGGTTTTAGGCAGACTTTGGTAGAGTTTTGCCAAATTTCGTTTAGCAAAAATTAATTCTTTTACTTTAGCTTTTAACTTTTTATCTTTAGTAGATTGGTAAAGCATTGCAATTGCATTTTCGCTATCAAAAATAGCACCTTTATAGTGGATCCAATCGTTGAAGGTCTCTTGGGCAATGGTCTGCTTCTCGGTAGTAGTGGCGTTGTGTTCCCGGTAGAGGTAGGCATTCTCTAAGAGTAAGGGAACTTTGCCACTATTGGCTTCGAGGTAAAGCTTTTTTTGTTTGTTACTGAGGACTTGGAAGTTTTTGTCTCTGTTAAGAAGAAAGATATCGAAGGCTTTTTTAGCGTAGTGATAGGCGTTTGAATATGCTTTTGTTTTTTGATAGAGATAAGAGATATTACCGTAGCTTGTGGCGGTATCGGGATGTGCTTTTCCGAGAACTTTTTCAAATATATTGATAACTTTTTGATAGTAGCTTAGGGCTTTGTGGTAGTCGCCCATATGATAATAGACTCCACCTATGTTGCCGTAGCTTATGGCGGTAGTGGGGTGAGGTGTTCCCAAGACTTTTTTATGAATAGCTAACGCTTTTTGATAGTAGCTTAGGGCTTTGTGGTAGTCGCCCATACTCTCATAGACTCCGCCTATATTGCCGTAGCTTATAGCGGTATAGGGGTGTACTTTGCCCAAGACTTTTTCAAAGATATTAACAACTTTTTGATAGTAACTTAGGGCTTTGTGGTAGTTGCCCATACTCTCATAGACTCCGCCAATGTTGTTGTAGCTTATGGCGGTAGCGAGGTGTGCTTTTCCGAGGACTTTTTCACGGATGGTTAACGCTTTTTGATAGTAGCGGAAGGCATTGGGGTAGTCACCCATATCAGCATAGACTACCCCAATATCATTGTAACTGATGGCAGTATCTGGATGGATTTTGCCAAAGACTTTTTCACGGATGGCTAACGCTTTTTGGTAGTATCGCAGAGCTTTGGGGTAATCACCCATTTTATAATAGACTTCACCAATGTCATTGTAACTGGTAGCGGTAGCAGTGTATGTCTTACCGAGTATTTTTTCTTTTACTGCTGTCGCACGTAGATAATACACTATGGCATTGTTATATTGCAATAAATTTTCATAATCATCTGCTATCCAACTAAGAAGATATCCTAAAGTTTCTTTTTTAGTAGGTTCTCCCCGATAGACTTTTTCAACCTTCTGTAAAACCTCTAACGATTTTGTGTAATTTTTGTCTAAATTGTACACAACCCCCAAGATACAGAGATTATCTGCTATAAGCAGTCTGTTTTGTAAGCCTGACTCTTTTTGCAGAGCAATCACTCGGCTTAAATCTGTGATGGCATCTTTGTATTTCTTTGTTTCTCTTGCCTGTTTGTAAAGTGAGTAGAGCCTATCGATCTTTTTAAGTGGCTGATAGATGGCATTCCAAAGTGCCTGACCTTTTTCTATGGCTCTTTTTTGATTGGGATAGAGTTTGGAGAAAAGTTGAAAATCCTCTTGTGTTACAGTATTTGCATAGGGGATTTCTGTGTTGTATAGAAACTTTTTATAGTATATTTTTGCTTGAGAAAAGTCTTCTTTGAGGAGGTAACTACTGGCCATATTTCTATAAAATGCAGATAGAGAGCCTTTATGTTTTTTGAGATCTGACTGGAGTATTTTGATATTATGTTCATAATCTCCAGCAAGCAGATAATACCAAGAAGTATTTTCATACTCTTTTTGACTTTCATAATATTTAGCACTATCTAAACACTCTTTTTTTAAAACATCTTTATTTGGTTTCTCTTTTTTTATTTCAGAATCACAAAACTTTTTTGCTTCAATATCTTTAACCACAACTGCACCAAAAAGTAACCCTAAAACCACTAAAACCTTTAAAAGATGTTTCACTAATTTTTCCTCCTGTTTTTTGCTTAATCTACAATCAAAATAAGTCGCCAACACCTATTCTCTTTGGATATCCCAATAAAATCTTATTTGGAAACAGATACTTCAGATAACTGTGTCGTCTTTTTGAGTTGTAAAACATCTCAATATATTCAAATGTCTTCCGCTTTGCTTCTTCTCCGGTTTTGAAGGTATATTTCTTGACACACTCTTTTTACAGGATCTTGAAAAGCTTTCTAACATAGCATTGTCGTACCAGTTACCCCGTATGCTCATGCCAGGAACGTTGTATTTTTTCAAAGTCTACTGCCAGTTAGAAGATACAAACTGTAATCCTTGACCGGAATGCAGAATTACATACCTAAAGAGTTTAAAACTCATTTACTGAAACCTTTAAAATAACTCTTCCCTAATCATCTCAAACACTTCATACTCCCCATTTTCCACACCATCTGCATAAATCAATCCATTTAAATACTGCATAAATTTAGCTTTTTGACTAATGTTGTTTGCAAAGGCTTCTTTAACTAATGTTAAATCTTCTTGTATATTCGTGCTGTTTTCTTTTAACAACGGTTCAATTTCTGTTTCGTTTAAACCAAACTCTTCTTTAAAGAAAGCAAAAAACTTCTCTTTTTCGGTGGAAGATACTTTCGAATCTTTATAGATCACTGCGCAAATCACATTTGCAAACGGTTCTACCAATGCTTTATTTTCCATTTTTTCCTCCTATTTTTTAATAGACACAACAGCCAGCACATCACCAAAACCGTCTGTCACTTTGAGGGTATACCCATTTTTTACACTTGAAACAGGAATAAGAAACGAGGTTTTAAGATCATTGGTATCATTGTATTCCATCTCTTTCACCACGTTACCTTTCTCATCATACACCGTTAACTCAATAGGCATCGGTCCCCATGCATCATTTTCCAGCAAGATATATTTTTGATTCGGCTTAAGTGCTAAAGTGATTTTTTCCTCTTTGACTTCTCCGCCTTTTCTGCTCACACCGTCTACACTTTGCTCTTCTGTCTTTTCAAAAACAGAGGCTATCAGATCTCCGACATGTACATTGTCAGACTGTGTACCCTGAACCGGTAATTTTCGGCATGGTGAGCTCTTTTTACTCAATTGTTTCTTATAGCCTTCATCTTTAATCACCAGCCGTCCATCTCCATTTACATAGCAAATAATGTCTCCGCCCTTCAAAGATATGCTATCAGCCTTTTTTAATGCTTTATCTTGTCCATTCACCGATATTGTCATATCTCCTTTTTTAACCTGTCCGACAAAAGCCGAAACATAGCCGGTAGCTACTACCAGCAATAATGTCAATTTTTTCATATTCACTTCTCCTTTTTTATATGTATTTTAGCAATTATTTTTGGAATGAACTCACGAAGATACTCAAATACTTCAATAAGCTCATACAAGATCAAAGGAACAAACCAATTGAACCAAAGCCGATATACTTGTAACAGATAGATGGAAATTGCAATGAGAACAGCCGTGACAACTGCCAGTACAATTAAAAATTCTATCTCTTCATTCTCTATGTTTATACGTTTAAATACATAGGCTACAAAAACAGAAAGCGCAAAAAATACCGTAAATATCAAAAGCAGACTTTGCAAGAATCCCAACCGCTTCAACTGTCCATGTAAATGAAAAAGTGTTTCTATTGCATTCGCATGCATTTCTACTCCATAAAAACTTTCACTCCCAAGCACATCCATAGTGTCAAAAACATCATCACTGCTGCTGTACGTTGTACCCAGCAGCATAATCGCATTGGAAAAATCATCTTCATCCAAATCATACAGGTTGCAACTTGCAGAATATTTAGTGTAGTTTGTCCAAAAGCTTTGCATGGAAATACAGTTTTTTTCTTCTATTCGATTTCTATACTCTTTAAGCCATACCCTGTTTGCAATGACATCATTTTTCAAAAAATTCTGTTGAACAAGAGAAGTATTGATATCCCCGTTTTCAATTAGTTGTTTTGCAGCAATAGCCACATTAATATATGTTTTTGTACCGTTATTATCTTTAAAGTTTTTATAGCTTAAATATCTACGTGATATACCATCTTCACTTCTCAGAAGAGCCACAGAAACAAAAATCAATTTTCCCTCTTGAATCTTCTTCTGGATATTTGGGTTTTGTAAATGTTCGATAAAATTATATTTACTTGTTTTCGGCAGTAAAATACGGTAGGGTCTCTCTTTTTCCAGCACTGCTGCCAGTTTTGTGTCACCCGGATTGAGTTTTTTACCATACTCTGCAGTTGTAAACTTAAAATCAAAATCAAGAAAGAGAAGCTTTGGTCTGTTTTCAGGTTCAACATCTTCTACAAACTCATCTAAATTCTCAATAAAATCGGCGATTTTATCATTTGGCAGGAAAAAACCGTAATTGGTTTCATTATCTTCATCCAAAAGTGCATTCGCTTTCAGATAGGTATCATCCATTGCAAAAAGGATAACCTTTGGACTTTTTGTCTTTTGTACTTTCTTTGCAACAATAAACTTCTCTACTGTATCAAACGCAATATCCTCAATATTGCTCCGGATCAACTCATAGTTATAAAAAATATAACTCATTGCAAAAAGCAGCGTAACCACAATACTTTTCACCAATGAATTCATTAGAATGTTTTTCATTTATCTATTATAGTACCACATCATTCTATCTTTAAACAGAAATGTATTTTGTAACACTACTGATCCTCTTTCCATGCCTGTGTAACGATTTTTGGATGATCGTCATATATTTTTATTTTTTCTGCCCCGATGCAGCGACCCTCAACATCAAGTTCAAACACGATCATCTGCAAGATCGATTTGCAGTTGTCGGGAATGTCGTGATGTCCGCCAAGACCGGTCAGGAAACGGCGTAGCGGTACGGCTTTATCCATACCGATGACACCGTCATAGCAGCCGGTCAGCCCTACATCCGTAACATACGCACAGCCCTGTGATACCTGCAGGTCATCTGTGCCTACATGGGTATGGGTTCCCAAAATGGCCGAAACATCTTCTTTGAGCATATGCAGCAAGACATTCTTTTCAGAACTTGCCTCGGCATGCATATCAACAACAATATGTCGAATACCTTCTGCACGTAAAGAAGCTACGACAGGGGCAATTGTCGTAAACGGGTTGTCAACCATCGGCATGGTGTAATGTCCCATCAGGTTCAGCACCGCAACATCGTACGCTCCGACACGTACACGCAATAATCCTTTTCCCGGAGAAGCTTCCGGATAGTTCATGGGACGTATGAGTGGATAGGTTTCAAACAGTTCGAAGATCTCTTTTTTGTCAAAGCTGTGATTGCCTCCGGTCATCACATCGATGCCGCAGCCAAACAGTTCATCGGCATTCTTGCGCGTCAGTCCAAATCCGTGTGAGGTATTTTCATAGTTGCCAATCACAAGATCGAGAAAATGTTCCTGACGCAGTCTGGAGAGATGTTTTTTGAGCATTAGGCGACCCGGTTTGCCGACAATATCTCCTATAAATCCGATGCGCATGATATGTCCTTCATCTTTTAAAGCGTATACAGGCATCGGCTATGCTCGCTTCGCTTGCAGCAACAGAACAACAGCCTCTACTTGTTTCTCATTGCTTCCGGGTTCAACCCTCCTAACGACAGGCGGTTATCGTTTCCTTAGCGGCTCACTCCCGCAAACGGCAACAGTGCAGATGCCCATGTAAGCCCGCCCCCGAAAGTATCAAGCAGCATCAGCTCGCCTTGCTTCAATCGTCCTGATTCCCAAATATCGTTGATTGCCATGGGGATGGAAGCTGCTGAAGTATTCCCATACTTATGGACGGTTACTACAACCTGTTCTTCACGCATTTTCAGTGCATCTCCTACTGCCTTGATAATACGGTAGTTAGCCTGATGAGGGATAAAGTGGGGAATCTCCCCTGATTCAATATTATTCTTTTTCAAAATTTCTTTAACATCTTTTGTTAATGTCTTGACTGCCAGTTTAAAGGTTTCATTTCCTTTCATCTGTACATATTGGAGCCCCTCGTCAAGGACTTTTTGGCTAACAGGGTTAACTGTACCAGGGGCAGGTGTTACCAGGAAATCGGCATAGGCACCGTCTGCACTTGCATGCACATCGATAAAAGCTTCTTCTTTATTATTGGTTGCCGAGATAACCGCTGCTCCTGCACCGTCACCGAAGAGAATACAGGTGCTGCGATCCGTATAATCGACAATAGATGAAAATTTTTCTGCGCCAATGACCAGTACATTCTTTTTCATTCCCGATTCAATGAAAGCTTTGGCAACTGAAAGCCCGTACACAAATCCGCTGCAGGCTGCCGCAAAATCAAATGCCTGTACATTTCGTATACCGAGTTTTTCGGAGATGATACAGGCTGTTGAAGGCATATTGAAGTAATCAGGTGTCACCGTTGCACAGATCACCAGATCGATATCTTCGGATGTCAATCCTGCGCGTTCAATGGCAAGTTTGGCTGCTTTGACACCCATGTCGCTCGTATACTCATCATCTGCAGCAAGATGACGTTCTTTAATTCCTGTTCTTTTTGTAATCCACTCATCACTGGTATCTACCATTTTTTCCAGGTCTTCATTGCTGAGAATCTTTTCGGGAACGTAGGCACCGATCGATTTGAAAGAGGCATAGACTGGTTGTGTTGTTGACATTATGGTCCTTGAAACAGGTTGTATGTATGCATACAAACCCGATAAAATCGTCTCTTATTTTACCATAATATTCTAAGAATAGCGGGGAGAAAAAGGGAGGAGAAGGCGTTATGCCTTCTCGCTGAGGAGTAATTCTATACGCTCATTGACGTTTGATTCAGTATAACGAAGTGCCTGAAAAATAGCGTTTTTAATCGCTTTGGCGTTGGAAGAGCCGTGGGAAATAATGGCACATCCGTTAATACCAAGCAGCGGAGCACCACCATATTCAGCCGGATCCACCTCTTTTTTCATAGAGGTGAAAACCTTCTTTTTCATCATCAGTGCACCGATCTTTGCCGGTAGTGATTTTCGGATATACTGCTTCATCAACGTGAAAATGGCAGACTGTACCCCTTCAGCTGTCTTCAGCAAAATATTCCCGGTAAAACCATCAGTGACAATGACATCGATTTCGCCACTGAAGATGTCACCGCCTTCAACGTTTCCGATAAAGCCGTCAAGCCCTTCAAGCAGTTTGAATGCCTCTTTGGTCAAAGCGTTACCTTTGCTGTCCTCTTCACCATTGCTGAGAAGTCCGACTTTTGGATGGGCTCTGCCCATTACGCTCTGTACGTATGCTTCACCCATATAGCCAAATTCAAAGAGATTCTGCGGTGTACAGTCCGTGACTGCACCGACATCGAGTACAAGGGAACGACTCCCTTTGACAGTCGGCATAAATGTCGCCAGTGCCGGCTTGCTGATATGCGGCAGCCGCCCGATACGCAGTGTCGCCAGTGTCATTGTCGCACCGCTGTGCCCGGCAGATACGACAGCATCAGCCTCTTTGTTGCGTACCAGTTCCACGGCTTTGTAAATGGAGGACTCTTTTCGCTTCAGTGCGTTGGTCGCCTGATCTGCCATATCGATCACATCAGAAGCATCGACAATTTTGACTTTGTTGGTGTAATACTGGGGAAGGAGGGAGAGGATCTCTTCTCTGTCACCTACAAGAATAGGCAGAAACTGTTTCTCTTCAAGTGCCTGAACGACACCTTCAATGACGGGTTCGGGACCAAAGTCCCCACCCATTGCATCGATTGCAACTTTAATCATTACAATTACGCTTTGTTCGTTTTGTACTCACCTGTTGTCATATTCATATGGTGAGGCATTCTCCATGTTCCGTCTGCATCTTTTACAGGCATAGGAAGTGTCAGTTTGTAGTGTGTTCTTCTTTTTGCCGATCTTGTTTTACTTACACGTCTCTTAGGTACTGCCATGGTCTATCCTTTGTTACTAATTTTAATATTCTATCTCCAGCGCTTCTTCACTTCCGTCACAATTGTCACAGTAGTGAAAAGCCCCTTCGATGGCATTGATCTCGCTCTGGAGGATATACGTTACATCAATAACGCCGTCCAAAAACTCGATTATATCCAAATCATCTTTATCTTCCGATACCCTATCGCTGAGTGTCAGCTTCAACGGCATGTCGATCTGTCGGCGGTAGGATGTACCGCAACGATCGCACACCAAAGGAAGCTCTCCGCTTATGTCCGCATCAAGAAATGCACGATGATAACCGCTCTTTTCCAATGTTCCCTTTAGACAAACCCCCTGAACTTCCAGTTCAACAGGTCTTGGTGTGGAACCCACCTTCTCAAAAAAGATTTTCACAAAAAATCTTGATTAATAAATTTCTCTTTGTGCAAAGAAGAATGCGATCTCGATCGCTGCATTTTCAAGTGAGTCACTTCCGTGTACAGCATTGGCGTCGATGCTGTCTGCGAAGTCAGCTCTGATTGTACCGGGTGCTGCCTCTTTCGGGTTGGTTGCACCCATCAGCTCTCTGTTCTTTGCCATTGCATTCTCACCTTCAAGCACAGAAACAACAACAGGACCAGAGATCATGAAATCAACAAGGTCTTTAAAGAAAGGACGTTCTGCATGTACTGCGTAAAAAGCTTCTGCATCAACTCTGGAGAGTCTGATCTTCTTTGTCGCAGCGATTCTGAGGCCTGCTTCTTCAAAACGTGCAAGAATCTGTCCTACTACATTTTTTGCTACTGCATCTGGTTTGATGATCGATAGTGTTTGTTCCATCATTGTATTCCTAATAGGGGTAATTTACTTCATAGAGAAGTATTCGGGCGGAAGTGTACCCAAACAGACATTAAAATCGTATTAAAAGAAAAGATAGAGTAAGAAGAAAAGTGTGAACCGGGAAATCCGGTCACACAGAATAAAGGGGATTAGTCTTCGATGACAGGCTCGCCTTTTGCACCTCTGTTTGGTGAACAAGGCATACCCTCTACACAGTCATCCCACTGAATACATCCCTCTGTTGGACATGCTTCAGCACATGCTGGTACTTCGTGATAGTCTACACACTCGACACATTTGTCAGGGTATACGTAGTAGATCTCCTCACCTGTTGGGTTATCGTCCTCGTCAACGATTGCTTCTACCGGACATTCGTCGATACAAGCTGCACAGTTGATACAAGTATCTGTAATAATTACTGCCATTTGTTTTCTCCTTTGTTAAGATGCTCAAACTATATCAAAAGTTATTTAAATTATTCTTTAATCAGATGGCCAAAAAGTCACGTATCGCATCGACCTTGTCCAGTTTTTCCCAACTAAAGTCCTCATCTTCCCTTCCAAAGTGGCCATAGGCTGCTGTTTTTCGGTAAATAGGGCGCAAAAGATTGAGTGAATCCATGATCCCTTTAGGGGTCAGATCAAAGAGTTCCTCCACGCAGGCAACGATCTTTTCGTTCGCTACGTTTTCTGTGCCGTGTGTATCGACATGGATGGAAACCGGTTCTGCCACACCGATAGCGTAGGCAATCTGCAGTGTCGCTTTTTCACAGGCTCCCGCTGCTACCAGGTTCTTGGCCACATGGCGTGCCGCATAGGCTGCCGAACGGTCTACTTTGGTAGGATCTTTCCCTGAAAAGGCACCGCCGCCGTGCGGGCAGGATCCTCCGTAGGTATCAACAATGATCTTGCGCCCTGTAAGCCCTGCATCTCCCTGAGGACCTCCGATCACAAAACGTCCAGTCGGGTTGATATGATAGGTAATTTCATCATGCAGCATACCGTAAGCTTCAAGTACCGGATTGATCACTTCTTCACGTACCGCCTTCTGTACCTGTTCGAGTGAAACATTGTCATGGTGCTGTGTAGAAATGACCACCGTATCGACCGATACCGGTTTACCGTCAACATACTTCACGGATACCTGTGCCTTTCCGTCCGGTCTGAGAAACGGTACCGTACCGTTTTTGCGTACCTCTGCCAGCTTGGAAGTCAGTCGATGCGCCAGGGTAATAGGAAGCGGCATCAATTCAGGTGTCTCTTTACACGCGTAACCAAACATCAATCCCTGGTCACCTGCACCAATCTCTCCGCTTTCCTGATCAACCCCCTGATTGATATCGGGAGACTGTTCACCAATACCGTTCAGTACCCCTGCACTGCGATAGTCAAATCCGTATGAAGCATCGGTATATCCGATATCCCGTACCACTTCTCTGGCGATCTCCTGCATCGGCGCATACGCCTTTGTTTTCAGTTCTCCCGCAATTACACAAAAACCGTTACTCAGCAATGTCTCGCATGCCACCCTGGCATTGGGATCTTCTTTAATGATGTAATCCAGGATCGCATCGGAGATCTGGTCTGCCATTTTGTCGGGATGCCCTTCAGTTACTGATTCACTGGTAAAAATGTATTCGTTCATTCATGCTCCTTCTTCTTGAAGGTCAGCAAAGCCGACCGCCAATTCATTTACTAAAGCTTCACCTGAGGCTCAGAATGCTTCAATAAAAGATCTTTTAATATTCGTCCACTGTCACTGAACTTAAATAAATCACCGACCGGAGATTTATTCAAACCCAGTACCGGTGCGTGACTACGCACCCTACACACCAAATTTCTAATTTCTAATTTCTAATTTTACTCTCTCCGCCAGCTGTTCAGGCAACAGTCCCAGACTCTCTTCTACCAGTTTCGTATTGCCGTGGGTAATGAATGCATCATCATACTCAAAAGAGGTTAACGCCACTTCCGAAATACCTGCTTCATCCAGATACTCTCCTATCGCAGAGGCGACACCGCCTTTTCTTGCAGAATCTGAAAAGACGAACCAGTGGCGGTAGCGCCTGGAAAGCTGCTCCAGCATTGCCTCATCGAGCGGTTTGACAAAACGCAGATCGAGCACGGCAGGCTTTGTTTCCATCAACTCTGCTGTCTGCAGTGCCCTGCCCACACCGTTTCCGTAACCGATGAAAAGTACGTCACTTTCTTCTTCTTGCAGCAGGTATGCCTTGCCCAGTTCATAGTCGGGCACATCAAAGTTTTCGGCAAGGAACGCACCGCGTGGATAACGGAATGCACAGGGGCTGTCATAATCTCTGGCAAAGGCCATCACTTTTTGCATACCCGTTTCATTGAAGGGTGCCAGCAAAGTCATGTTGGGAATGGCTCTCAGATAGGAAACATCGAATGCCCCCTGATGTGTTTCTCCGTCCTCTCCGACGATCCCCGCACGGTCTATGGCGAATGCCACTCCCAGGTTCATCAGACAGATATCGTGTACAACCTGATCGTAACCACGCTGTAAAAAGGTGGAGTAAATGGCACAAAAGGGCTTGAATCCCTCTTTTGCAAGCGGCCCCATGGAAGCAACAGCATGCTGTTCTGCAATCGCAACGTCCCAAAAACGCTCAGGGTATTTCTCCATTGCAGCACTCAGTCCCGTACCGCTTGGCATGGCAGCTGTCACACCGACGATCTTTTCATCTTCATCGGCCATTTGCACCAGTGTTTCAGAAAATATCTGTGTAGCGGACTTGACACTGCTCTTTTTAAAAGGTTCTCCCGTTTTGGTATCAAAAGCGCCTACGCCATGCCAGTGTTCTTTGGTACCCTCGGCAATCTCGTACCCCTTGCCTTTCGTTGTCTGCGCATGGATAATAACCGGTTTTCCAAGGCTTTTGGCCACCTCCATCGTCTCAATAAGCGCAGCAATATCGTGCCCATCCACCGGCCCTATGTATTCGATGCCCATCTCTTCAAACAGGACCCCCGGGGTGATCAGCTTGAAACTCTCCTCAAAGCGCTTTGCCATATAGGTGGCACTTTCAGGAAAGACTTCCAGCATCTTCTCCACTTTCCCTTTAAACTTCTGATAGAAAGAGCCTGCCATAGTCTGTGAAAGGAGTTTGGAAATCGCACCAATTGGTTTGGCAATACTCATTTCATTGTCGTTCAGAATGATCACCACAGGATATTTCCTGTCTCCAAGCTCGTTGAGTGCTTCATACACCATACCTGCACTCATACTGCCATCCCCAATGAAAGCTACAGGAATACGCTCTTCTTTTTTCAGTGCAATCGCTTTGGCTGCACCGACTGCCAGAGAAATGGATGTCGAACTGTGTCCGGCAACATAGTAGTCATAAGGTGATTCACTGGGCTTGGTATACCCGCTTATACCGCCAAAGGTTCTCAGTGTATCAAAACTGTCCCAGCGGTCTGTCAAGAGTTTGTGCGCATAGGCCTGGTGTGAAACATCGAAGATAAAAGGATCTTTGTCTACATCAAAGACCTTGTGCATTGCTACAATAAGATCGGTCGCTCCGAGTGTCGAGCTGAGATGCCCTCCATTCTTGCTTACAGTGGCAAGAATACGGCTTCTGATCTGCTCTGCTACCGCTTCAAGTTCTTCAATTGTATAGTTCTTAATATCCATCATCTCTCTACTGCTTTGTCAAATAGGCATTTATAATCGCTTTGGTGAATCGGACATGGGCTTCATCAAAAGGAAGCTCAAGTCTCTGTGCGATCGCTTTGATCTCTTTTTTAGTGATCATCTCTTTTTGTAGGCGGTTTCGGGGAGCGGAAAGAAACTTTTCAAGCTTCAAAGGTTTAACCTTGACACTTCCCGCTTTAACCACCTTGACCCGCTTCACCCGATTACCTCGGCAAAATGTTTGAAGAAAATATCGTTCTGGTGTGCCGTTCCCACCGTAATACGTACCGCATTCATGCCATAGGAGGCAAGATTTCGTATGATCACCCCGCGTCTGAGCAGTGCATCCGAAATTTCTGTTGAATCCATTGTATCAGGGAAAAGATAGGTAATGAAATTGGTATAGCTGTCGATATAGTCAAACCCGTGCGTTTGGGCAAACGCTTCATAACGCACAATCTGTTCCTGATGCAGTGCAATGGAAGTTTCCACAAAGGCATTGTCCTCTGCCGCTTCAATCGCTGCAGCAAGCGAAAGGGTGGTAATGTTGAAAGGCGGACGCATCTTGTAAAGCTCTTTGATAAGGCTGCCCTGCGCAATACCGTAACCCACACGCATTCCGCCAAGACCATAGGCTTTGGAAAACGTACCAAGGTAGATAACGTTCTCATAGCCAAGCAAATCTTTCGGAACAATGGCATATTTCGGGTCTTTGGCAGCGGCATACTCCATATAGGCACCGTCCACGACAACCAATGTATCATTGTCTACGGCTTCGATAATACGTCGTACATCTTCTTTGGCTGTCGCATCACCGGTTGGGTTGTTGGGGGTACAAATGTAGACGATTTTCGGCTTGTGCTCTTTGTAAGCAGCAATAAATTCGTCCGCCTTGTGCTCAAAACTTGGTGTACGTACAATTTTCGCCCCCATCTGTCTGGCATAGATTTCATACATGGCAAATGTCACTGCTGACATCAACACCGATTCATTCTCGTTAAGCAGTGCACGCGAAATGAACTCGAGTACCTGGTCGCTTCCCGCTCCGATGATGATGTTCTCATCGAGCACATCGAACTTTGCTGCCAGTGCCGCTTTAAGCTCGAACATACTGTCATCCGGGTAGAGGTGTGCCTTGTCGGCATTGTTCCGGATCACTTCGGCTACTCTCGGAGAAGTACCGATGGGGTTTTCATTGGAAGCAAGCTTCACCACATCTTCAGGGTTGATGCCAAATTCACGCACAACCAGTTCAATGGGCTTGCCCGCTTCGTAGGTTTTAATATTTTCCAATACTTTGTTGAATCTCATACGCTCTCCAATTTTCAATCATCTACATGGTGCGTGTTTACACACCCTATTGTCACTGCTGCCTGCTCAAATATCGTCTGTTTCTTTGACATAGGAGCCAAGCACCTTGACCGAATCTTTGTGTTTTTCCAAAATTTCTTTAATATGCGGATCGTCTTTATGTCCGTTAAACTCAATAAAGAAAACGGAAACACCTTCGACAATATGCGATTTGATCTTGGTCAGGTTGATCTTTGCTTTCTCAAAATCATTCAAAAACTCTACCAGTGAACCCGGTTTGTTCGGCAGTCTGACCAGCAGTGACGTTTTGTCATTCCCGCTCGGTGCATTCTCGAAATCACTGATCACAAAGAAACGCGTACGGTTGTTCTGGTTGTCTTCAATATTTTCGAAGAGTACAGGCAGGTTGTAGATCTTTGCCGCCACGACCGAACAGATCGCTGCACTCTCCGGATCGTCCGCCGCAAGCTTTGCCGCTTTTGCCGTAGATTCAACCGGAATCTGTTCTACATCGTCCAATCCAAAATCATTCAAAAAATTCTGACACTGTCCAAACGCAATATCTTTGGAGTAGATACGTTTGATATTCTCGATCTTCTCTGCCTGTGTCGCCAGTACATGGTGAATATCCACCACTACTTCGGCAATGATTTTGAGGTCATAGTCATTGAGACAGTTGATCGTATCGCTGACAATGCCGTTTGAACTGTTCTCGATAGGCACAACACCGAATTTTGCCTTCCCGTTGCTCACCTCACGGAACACTCCTTTGATAGTCGCTACCGGGAAATAGGCACTCATAGCACCAAATTTGCTCTCGGCTGCCTGATGGGTAAAACTCGCTTCAGGGCCAAGGTAAGCCACCGCTTCAGGACGTTCAAGATTACGTGCTACAGCAAAGAGTTCCAAAAAGAGTGCATCGATCGCTTTATCTGTCAGCTTGCCGTCGTTCTGTGCCTTGAGACGCTGCAGAATCGCCTGTTCGCGCTCTGGGCGGTAGATGGGCGCACCGGTAGTGTTCTTCAGCTCTCCAACCTGATGGACAAGCTCCATCCGTTCATTGTAAAGCTTCAACAGCGTATCGTCAATATGGTCTATCTTTTCACGCAGTTGATCCAGTGTCATGCCATCTCCTTTCGGCTTTCAGTGTAGAAATTCTTTTTCCAGTCTTACCTGGTCCTCATATGTTTCACGGCGTCTTATCAGACGGTCATCGCCTCCTTGCAGTGCCACTTCGGCAGGCTTTGGCCGTGTGTTGTAGTTGCTTGCCATCGTAAAACCGTAGGCGCCTGCAGAGTGTACCACAAGAATGTCATTATGCTGCAATGGCGGCAGCGGTACGTTCTTGCCGAAAAAATCGCCACTTTCACATACCGGCCCCACTACATCTGCCGGAGTTTTCTCACCCTCTGCACCCGGTGCCTCAATCCGATGGTAGGCATTGTAAAGGCTTGGTCTGATCAGGTCATTCATACCCCCGTCCACAATCACAAAACGCTTTCCGCCATTGTTCTTCTCGTAAAGCACACGGGTGAAAAATGCACCTGCATTGGCAACCATATAGCGTCCCGGTTCACACGCGAGTGTCAAGTCAAGTCCTTTGGTTGCCTCTGCAATAGCATCCACATACGCCTGCTCTACAATCGGTGTTTCATCATCATACACCACACCGATTCCACCGCCGACATCGAAGAATTTAATATCGATTTTGATCGCTTTGAGCGAACGTACCAGGTCGGCAACGATCATCGCCGACTCTTTGATAGGGTCAAGATTCGTCAACTGTGAACCGATGTGAAAATGGATTCCTATCGGGTTGAGATGCTGTGACTTGTTCGCGTAAATATACATCCGTTTTGCCATGTCGATCTCGACACCAAATTTGTTTTCGTGCAGTCCGGTCGAAATATAGGGGTGTGTCTGCGGATCGATATTGGGATTGACACGGATGGAGATGCGTGCCTCCTTCCCCAGCTTCTGCGCAACCATTTCCACTCGCTTCATTTCCGCTTCACTCTCAAGATTGAGCATCAAGATATCACGTTCAAGCGCCTCTTCGATCTCATCGTCACGTTTACCCACACCTGAAAAGATGATCTTGTACTTGTCTACTCCGGCATCGAGCGCCCGGCGTACTTCACCGATACTCACGCAGTCTGCCCCTGCGCCAAGTTTTGCCAAATGCTGAATGACAGAAAGATTCGAATTGGCTTTCACCGCATAGTTAATCAGTGATTTTTTACCCGCAAATGCCTCTTTGAGTCTGGTGTAACGGTTTTCAATATAGTCAAAATCGTACATATACAGTGGTGTATCATACTTTTCAACCAATGCTTTGTAATCTATGGACATGAAGTATCCTCTATGTGATTTGGAGTGATTTTATCCAAAAATCGCTAAGAGGGGAGTTAGGCTCACAAAGGTACGGAAGGAAGGGGCTTAATCCAGTTTGCGTTCATCCGTTGCAAAAACATAGAACGCATAGATCCATAGCAGGACAATAGGCAAAACAGCTGCTGCTTCAGGAGTAATAACACCATTGGCTCCCATCTGGTAAAGCCCGAACAGTACTCCCCATGAGATAAATGTTACACCGAGTGCTGCGGCGACAACCAGACCAAAACGCATCATACGGGCATGGAAAGGCAGTTTGAAAAAGAGAATAATCACCAGGGCAATGGCAAAAAGCGGCATGACCGTCTTTTCATAAAGTGCCGCACGGATTTTGTCCGAATTGAGGTGCTGTTTTTCCAGCAGTTTCCAAGTGTTGTAGGCATCGACAATGTTCAGTGCTTTCCCCTCGTAAAGCGACTCAATGATCTTCGGTTTGTAGCCGCTGAGTGTCATAATGGTATCTTTATGTTCCACACGGTAACGCACCAGCCTTCCCGCTTTGTAAATATGTACCTTTACCGTTGCCTGCCTTGCCTCCCACGCTTTTCCGTCAAAAAGTGCATAAGGAGCATGGATCGTATAGAGTACACGGTTGCCTTTGACTTTGAAAATGGTAACATTTTCAAGTCTTTTATGCACGGGATCCAACTTTTGGATATACACGAATGTATCATTGTATTTAAAGAAAAGATCATTGACGTTGTAAGCACTCAACTGTTTTTTGAGCAGCATCGCCGCTTTATCCTTGGCATAGGAAAATGAGGTCGTATGCAGTCCGACAAATACTGTATAGGTCAGGGTTGCAATGACTAAAAAAGGAACGACCAGCCGCTGCTTGCTGAAACCGAATGCATGCAATATGGTCATGGTATTCTGTTTGACCAGCATCAGTTTGGTCATAATGAGTGCCAGCACAATCGCCAGCGGATAAAGCATTCCCAGTGCCTCCTGCCACATATAGTAGAGGTAAAGTACTTTGTAGCTTCCCGAAACATCCAACTGCGGGATATGCTGAAAATAGTCAATGGCGGCAAAGGCGAAAGAGAGTCCAAAAAGTATGGCAAGCAGATTTTTCGTGTAATGCCATGATAAATATCGGAAATAAAGCGGCGGCTGCAGTCTCATAGACAGAGTGCCTCAATGGATTTGAGTGAGTAGTGTGACTTTACTTCATTCAGTTCATGTTTCTGTAAAGCAATACAAGCCTCTTTGACATGTGCAACAAGCCGGGGGATACACTGCATCTCCTCTTCACTGAAGTCATGCAGTACATAGTCAGCCACCTGTGATTTTCGTTCGGGCTTGCCAACCCCTACGCGCACCCGAAGGTACTCCCTGCCTACCATTGCATCAATCGATTTAAGGCCGTTATGCCCGCCGTTACCGCCGCCCCTTTTGAAACGAACTGCTCCAAAAGGCAGATCGATATCATCATGAATGACAATAATATCTTCAAGGTCGATTTTGAAAAACTGCTTGACAGGAAGTACACTTTTACCCGAAAGGTTCATATAGGTTGCAGGTTTTAGAAAAAGGGTAGATGCGGTACGGTACAGCTGACCGTGAAATGTGTGTTTGGAGATGTCTCGGGCAGCAAAGTCTTCGACAAGCGCGTCGATGACTTTGAAGCCGATATTGTGCCGTGTATTTTCGTATTGCGATCCGGGATTTCCAAGACCGACAAAAAGTGTCACGACAGCACTTTCATTACTTGGACTTGATCACACCACAAACAGCGACGTCAGGTCTGTCCATCATTCTGCACCCTTCAGGTACTTCAATGTCTCTGATGAGGATAGAGTCGTCTCTGTTCAGCGGCTCAACATTGAGATCAAACTTTGCCGGCATATTTTCGATTGCCCCTCTGACCTTAAGTCTTCTTTTGGACATAACAAGAACACCTTTGTTTTTCAAACCGATTGGTGTACCGTGAGTCACAACAGGTACAAGGTAGTCTGTTACCTGACCTGGAACAGCCACTCTAAGGTCAACATGTACCACTTCACCGTGAACCGGGTGCAGCTGATACTCCTGAATGACAACATTCAGTTCCTTGTCTCCTACTTTTACGGGGAACGCAAGGTTCTCTTTGGCTCTGACTGCTCTTACAAACTCACCGCGTTTGAACGCAGCCTGAATGTTCTCTACACCATTGGCATAAAGGTTTGCAGTTAGATAACCATCTCTTCTAAGCTTCTTTGCAGTAGTCTTTCCGATACTCTCTCTAACGATACCTTCTAACATATGTATGTCCTTCATTTAAAATAGAAGCGGATTATATCGAAATAATTTTAAGGGGAATTGAAAAAAGTTTGGCCGCAAGAGAAACCCGCTCAGGCAACCTTACGCATCATCATCTTTGAACTCAAAGACATCCATCTCTTTGCTGAGTGCATTTTCATCGACAATGGCACCTTTTCCGACACCCTGCATTTTCAGTTTCATATCTGCAGGGTTGGTCGCATACTCAAGTGCTGTTTTACCGTCTATCTCCCCTTTTTTAAGCAGATCGAGCAGTGCCTGGTCGAACGTTTGTGTGCCATAGATCTCTTTTCCTTCAAAAAGGGCATCAGGAATTTCTGAGTCACAGTTTTCTGCAATCAGCTGTTCGATACGCGCAGTCTTTTTCAAAATTTCGATTGCTGCGGCGCGACCGCCTTTTACTGTCGGGATCAGACGCTGAGAGAGTACCCCTTCAAGTACAGAAGCCAGAGACATTCTGATACGGTTCTGCTCATCATTGGGAAACATCCCCACAATACGGTCGATCGTCTCTTTTGCATCGAGTGTATGCAGGGTCGAGAATACAAGGTGTCCGGTATTGGCTGCATGCATTGCAATGTCGATTGTCTCAAGATCCCTCATCTCCCCGACCAGAATGATGTCCGGGTCTTCACGCAATGCCGCACGCAGTGCATCGGAAAATGAGTGGGCATCCTGCCCGATACTTCGCTGGTTGATCAAACAGCCTCTGTCCTTGTGTACGAACTCGATCGGATCTTCGACGGTAATGATATGCTTTTTCTGTTCACGGTTGATTTTGTCCAAAATTGCGGCAAGCGTGGTCGATTTACCCGAACCGGTTACACCGGTGACCAGTACCAGGCCACGCTGAATGTTTGCAAACTCATTCACGACCGGCGGGAGTTTGAGCTCTTCAATACTGAGAATTTCAACAGGAATAATACGGAAAACAGCACTAAGCCCGTCCATTTGGTAAAAGAAATTCACCCTGAACCGGTGATCGCTGCCAATAGCATAGGAGAAGTCAAGGTTGCGCTCTTTTTTAAGCTTGTCAAACTGGTCTGGTGTGGTAATCTCCCTGGCCAACTCTTCCATTTGTGCTGCACTCAGTACATCTTTTCCAAGGAGCTTCAATACTCCATGAATCCTCACGCGTACATTCGATCCCGATTTAAGGTGGAGGTCACTTCCCTTATTGCTGATCATTGTACGCAGATAGAGTTTGAGTTTCTCTTCCATTCCCGCTCCCTTGCTTCGTTTTACTTCAGACTCTCAAGCATTTGGGCAAATGCCTTTTCAAATGCTTCGAGTCCCTCTTTAAGAAGTGTATCATAAACTTCGTCCATTACAAAACCGCTGTCTGCCAGTCTGGTAAAGTAGCCGTTGATAACTGCATCATCCATTGGAAGCTGTGGCGGTGTGGGTTTGACTGCCAGCCATGACTCGATGGTTGCAAGCGGTGCCGTATTGACTGAGTGCGGTGCAAGCAGTGCCCGCATATAGTAGTATGGCGGAAGATCCTCCCCCTTGACACCGGTACTGGCAAAGAGTGTACGGATACGCTCATTCCCGTTTCGCTCGATCAGATTATAGATTTTTGCCGCATTGTAGACACCTGTCAAACCGGTATCAATGCCGCTTTGTGCCAGTTCATCATCGAGCATACGGTCAAACCGGCTGACAAAAACAGAAATGACGCCGTCTACTTTTGTATCTGTCTGCTCCATGCCTTTCTCCATCGCTTTGACACAGCGCTGTGCCTGTGTAGGAGAAAAAATAAGTGTTGCATTGACCGAAATACCATCTGCCAGCAGAGCTGTCATCGCATCGTACCCGGCATTGGTTGCAGGTACCTTAATCATCACATTAGGCTCACCGATAGCTTCAAAAAGGCGTTTACCCTCTGCGATGGTTCCCTCAGTATCGTTGGAGAGGAAAGGGTCCACTTCAATGGAGATGTAGCCGTCGTTGTCTTCATTATAGAGCGGTCTGAGTGCCTGGGCAGCAGTTCTAATGTCCTCGATCGCAAGCGCTTCATACTTCTCTTTGGGACTCTTGCCCTCCAGTGACTCAAGCTGTGCCTTGTATGCAGGAGAGGTCGTGATCGCTGAAGCGAAGATCGCCGGGTTGCTTGTTGCCCCGTTGATAACGCCTTTTTCTATAAGTACTCCAAATTCATTTTTAAGGTAGTCACGCTCCACAAAGTCCAGCCAGAGTGAAAACCCGATTTCTCTATCTACCATCAATCTTCCTTGTATGTCCATTCAAAATTCTGCCAGCTTCCAAGATCACTGGGTTTTTGAAGCGTTGCTTCAAGCTCGTTCAAAAAGCGTTCTCTGGACACTGTCTGTGCACCCAGACCCACCATATGATCCGTACGCATCTGGCAGTCGATAAAATCATAGCCTCTCTGTCCTAAAACGTCACTGAGCGCCTTAAAGGCGACCTTTGATGCATTCGAGACCAGCGAGAACATCGACTCTCCAAAAAACGCTTTCCCCATAGACACTCCATACAGTCCTCCGACAAGTTCCCCCTCTTTATAGACTTCCACACTGTGGGCAAAGCCCTCTTCATGCAGCCGAATGTACGCTTCCTGCATCTCTGGAAGTATCCAGGAGCCTTTCTGCCCTTCCCTTGGTACCGTCGCACAATAGCGTATTACATCCGCAAAACGGTGGTCGAACTTAACGGAAAATCCGCCATTGCGCAACACCCTGCGAAATGATTTTCGCACAATGAAATCACCGGGATAAAGCAACAGTCTGGGATCAGGTGACCACCAGAGTATGGGATCTCCCTCGGCATACCACGGAAAGATACCGTTACGGTAGGCTGTCAGCAGCCTTGGTGTAGAGAGATCCCCGCCATAGGCAAGCAATCCTTCATCAGATGCAAAACGGGGGTTGGGAAAGGTGTAGGAATAGTCGCTTAAAGGTGCAATGAGATAGTGGTCTTCGTCGAACATGGAACCCATTAGGCGCTCCTTTGGAGCGGCTCAGTGAAGAGTGAAAAGTCCCCCAGGGAAGCTTCTCTTGCTTCGCAATTCACCTTCTGAAGCGTGAAGAGTTTTGGTTTGCATTGCTGCGCAACGCTTTTTTTGTAGGGGGTTGTCTCCTGACAACACCGTAATGCTAATAATCTCTCTGGTGTTGTAAGGGTACAACACCCTACGAATCGCAACATCTTATACTCCAAAGTCAAACGTCAATGCATTCTCTTTGAAGCCAACTTTGACTTTTCCGCCTTTTTTGAGGCTGCCAAAGAGAATTTCATCGGTCAAAGCCTCTTTAATCTTCTCGTCAATCACACGGGCAATATGACGGGCACCGTAGCGTTCGTCGTAACCTTCCTCGGCAAGGTATCGCTTGGCTTTTTTGTTCACCTTGACAGTGATCTTTTTGCTTTTCAACAGGTCATTGAGTTTTTCAATCTCACGGTCAACAATCTCCATCAGTGCATCGATGCCAAGCGGGTTGAACTCCACAACGGCATTGAGCCGGTTTCTGAACTCCGGTGCGAAGAAAGCGTTGATCGCCTTGTCTGTTTTCATGGATGTATCTTTGTTGAAGCCCATGACATTGGGCTCTTTGGTACCGAGATTGGAGGTCATAATAAGCACGACGTTTTTGAAATCGCTCACCACCCCGTTGTTGTCTGTCAGTTTCGCACCGTCCATGATCTGCAGCAGAATATTCATAATATCAGGATGCGCCTTTTCGATCTCGTCAAGCAGCAGTACCGTATGCGGATGCTTCTTTATCATCTCTGTGAGCAGTCCGCCCTGCTCGTAACCGACATATCCTGGAGGAGCACCTACCAGGCGGCTGACAGTGTGTGCTTCCATGTACTCGCTCATATCGATACGCTCGAAATGTACATGCATCGTTTCGGCAAGCTGTGTCGCCAGTGCCGTTTTTCCTACCCCGGTGGGACCGACAAAGAGGAAGGAGCCGATAGGTCTGTTCTCTCCGTTGAGTCCGGCATAGGAGCGCTTGATCGCCGTTGCCAGTACCCCAATGGCTTCATCCTGCCCGATGATGTGGCGTTTGAGATCTTTTTCAAGGTTCTTGAGCTTCTTCGTATCGTCCCTGCCCACCACCGTGGAGGGCAGCTTCATCATCTTGGCGACACTCTCTTCGATATCTTTTGGCTCCACAGTAACATTCTCTTTGCCGCGCAGCATGAAATGTGCCCCTACCTCATCGACAATATCCATCGCTTTGTCCGGCAGGAAACGGTCATGCAGATATTTTACCGAAAGATCGATCGCACGCTGCAGCGCTTCATCAGTAAATTCGATCTTGTGAAAATTCTCGTACTTGTGCTGTACCCCTTTGAGAATGGTGAAGGTATCCTCGATGCTCGGTTCTTCTACATCTATCTTGGCAAAACGGCGGCTGAGCGCCTTGTCCTTGTCAAAAAAGTTTCGAAACTCCTGATAGGTCGTCGCACCGATACACTTGATCTCTCCGCGCGCGAGTGCAGGTTTGAGCAGGTTGCTGGCATCCATGCTTCCTCCGCTTGTCGCACCGGCTCCGACCATCGTGTGGATCTCGTCGATAAAGAGGATCGCATCTTTCTCCTGCTTGAGCTCCTTGAGAATGCCTTTAAGCCGTTTTTCAAAATCACCGCGGTACTTCGTCCCGGCGATCAGCGCACCCATATCGAGTGCAAAAACCTTCGCGTTTTTAAGAATGTCGGGCACATCCCCTTCGCTGATCTTCAATGCCAGCCCTTCGGCAATGGCGGTTTTGCCCACCCCCGGTTCACCCACCAGCAGCGGGTTGTTCTTTTTACGTCGGCAGAGTGTCTGCATGACACGGTCGATCTCCTCAACACGTCCGATGACAGGGTCGATCTTGCCCGTTTTGGCAAGAGATACAAGCTCCATTGTAAACTGATCGAGCAGTGTCTCCTCTTTGTCACTTTTTTGAGAGGGTGTTTCCGTCTCAGTCTGTGCATGAGAGATCACTTCAAGGATGTCCACCCGGGCAATCCCCTCTTTTTTCATCAGATAGACAGCATAGGAGTGCTCCTGCATAAAGATGGCCGCAAGCATATCACCCACTTTTGCTTCACTGCGTCCGGCGGAATGAATGTGTGTCATCATATCGTTGATGGCACGTGAAAGCGCCACGGTTTCAAAGGGCTCCACTGCTTCTTTCAGCGCCGGAACCGTCTTGTGGATGTGGGAGACGATCCCCTCTTCCAGCCGCTTGGTATCGGCACCGAGTGTCTCAAATATCTCCTGTCCCTTTTCCGAGCGTACAATAGCCAGAAAGACATGCTCAACAGTCAGATACTCATGTCGGTTCTCTTTGGCATAGGTAACCGCCTCCTTAAATACATCGTTTAGTGCTACACTGATCATTATGCATCCTCTTCCATGGTCGCAAGCAGGGGAAACTCATTGCGTTTGGCAAGCTGACGTACCTGCTCGACCTTCATCTGGGCGATCTCATAGGTATACACCCCGCAGACTGCCTTGCCTTTTTCGTGAATGAGCAGCATAATCTGCTCAGCCTGCTGGTGGGTCTTGTGAAAAATATCCATCAGCACTTCCACGACAAAATCCATACTTGTATAGTCATCGTTGTGCAACAGCACTTTGAACATTTGCGGTTCCTGAAGCTCAAGAGCCAGGTCCAGTTCTTCTTCATACTTTGGCATTTATGTTAAAATTCCTCTTGAAAAATAGTTTATTTGGTTCTTTAAATCGTTTATATTATACAAAAAATCAGGAGAAATGCAAGTGCGATCCCTTTTCATCACCGCCACGGGCACCAATGTCGGAAAAACCTACACAACCCTGCAGCTTCTCAAAGCCATTGCCGGGCGCGGACTGCGCCCTGGGGTCTATAAACCCATTGAAACAGGCGTGACCAAAGAAGCCCCCGATGCAACGGCTCTGCTGCAGGCGTGTCAACATGTCAACCCTGCATTTGAAACGTTGACAACAGCGGATATCACAGCCTATACTTTCGAACTCCCTGCTGCCCCCTACTGTGCAGACACAAAACGGCAGATAGACCTGCAACACCTCGTTGACAAACACGACATGCTGCAAAAAAAATGTGACATTCTGCTTGTCGAAGGCGCCGGCGGACTAATGGTACCCATCACCGAAACCTACCTGATGGTACACCTCATCAAAGAGATCGAAGCCAAAGCACTCCTGGTAACCCTAAGCCGCCTTGGATGTATTAACGACACGCTCCTGTCCATGCTGGCACTGCGCAGTTTTGATGTGCCCTTTGACTGGTGTGTCAACCTTTATGAAGACAACAAAGACTTTTCCAAAGTCACACAGCCCTATTATGATGCAGTATTTCCGGAGTGGTGGAGTGTCCAGGAGGGATTGGAAAAGTTTGTCGAAACACTACTATAGACACGCCGCTTTTACCATTGATTGGCTATAATCGCAATATCTATCATAAAACTGCCGAAGGATGCCAATGCAACACCTCGTCGACACCAACAATTTCTCTGATGCACAAATTGACAGCCTGCTTTTTGATGCTGCAAACTTCAAGCAACAACGTCCTCCGCAACTGCTCAAAGACAAACTGCTCATCACCCTCTTTTTCGAACCCTCTACCCGTACACGAAGCTCCTTTGAAGTTGCTGCCAAACGGCTTGGGGCATCGGTAGTGCATCTTGATCCCAGCCGTTCTTCCACCAAAAAGGGAGAGAGCCTTGCAGACACCTTTGCCAATCTCTGCGCGATGGAGCCTGACGGCGTGATCATCCGACACGAAGAGAATGAAGCACCCGGACAGCTTGCCAATATGCAAATGACCACCGTCATCAATGCAGGAGCAGGAAACTATGCCCACCCTACACAGGCGCTGCTGGATCTTTTTACCATTAAAGAACATTTTGGCGGCGACATTGAAGGCAAAACCATTGCCATTGTCGGCGACATCGTCAACTCCCGTGTAGCCAGTTCTGGCATCCGTCTGCTGACACGCATGGGCATGAAAGTAGTGCTTGTTGCCCCAAAACCCTTTTTACCCCAAAGCAGTGACCTGCCCCAGTATGAAAACCTTGAAGCTGTACTGGACAAAGTCGATGTCATTATGAGCCTGCGTGCACAGCTTGAACGTCACAAAAAACCGATCTTCGATGATTACGAAGCATATGCTGAACATTACTGCATTACCAAAGAACGCCTGGGCAGCCGTAACATTCTGGTACTGCACCCCGGCCCGGTCATGCGCAATATCGACATTAGTGACGAGGTGCTTGAAGATCCCCGATGCAAGGTACTCGAACAGGTCAAAAACGGTGTCTTTGTGCGTATGGCTATTCTCAAACTCCTCCTGCTCGACTGCTAAAAAGGAAGATAACAGGTGGAGAGCAACACAAAAGAACCAAACGCCTCTCTGTCTTCTGAAAGCCTTTGGCTTTCCCCAAAAGAGGGTTTTGCCTTGATGAACCGCTTAGGCAAAAAAGGCACTCCTTTTCTCTTCATCCTCTCTTACGACAAAACAAAACTCTTCGTTCAGACCCTTGATAATCTCGATCAAGATATTTTTTACAAACTCGAAACATGGCGTAACTATCCGGTCACAAAACGTCAAAAGCCCTACCGTTTCACTGCCCGCCCTATTGCTTTTTCAGAATACAAAAAAGCTTTCGATGCCATTATTGAAGAGATACGCTCGGGCAATACCTATCTGCTCAACCTTACTTTTGAAACCCCTGTCGAAACAGACCTTACGCTCAAAGAGACATTCTGTTATGCCAGAGCCAAATTCAAACTCTACTTCAAAAATACTTTTATCTGCTTTTCACCCGAACGCTTTGTTGAAATTGAAAAGGACACCATCACCACCTATCCGATGAAAGGGACGATAGACGCAAATCTGCTAAATGCCGAAGAGCGCATCCTTTCAGACCCGAAAGAGATGGCCGAGCACGTTATGATCGTCGATTTGATGCGTAACGATCTTGGTATTGTCGGCAACGAAGTGACTGTCGAGCAGTTTCGCTATATCGACCGTATCAAAGCGGGCAGCAGAGAGCTGCTGCAGGTAAGTTCCAAAATCAGCGCCAGACTGCCCCGAAACTGGACTGCGCAACTCGGTACCATCTTTGACAAACTTACCCCGGCAGGCTCCATTACCGGTACTCCCAAACGCAGTACGGTCTCCATCATAGAACGTGTTGAAAATTATGAACGTGGCTTCTATACAGGTGTGTTTGGTGTATTTGACGGCAAGGCTGTGAAGTCAGGGGTGATGATCCGATTCATCGAACGAAGAGATGGAAAACTCTACTACAAAAGCGGTGGAGGCATCACCATCGATTCAAATGCCAAAAGCGAATATGAAGAACTCCTCAACAAGGTTTATTTGCCGTTTTAGAAGACTCAGGCAAAGAACTCAGAAGGAAAACTGACCGCCTTTGGCGCAAATAGCTTCGCGTGTACGCTTTCTTCTCCCGGCAGACGCTGCAACTGATAGGGAACATAAATAAACCTGCCCGCTATTTTTTTATGCTGCTGCGAACGCTCCTCAAGATGGACACGGATGGCACTTTCAATACCCTCTTCTCCAAGTTCGGCAGGTACCGTTGTATCAGCCAGAAGCACAACAATATCTGCCGGCCGTGCCTCTACGCAAAGTTTGATCTCCTCATAGAGTGCTTTGTAGGCATCTTTGAGGTTTTCAATATCGTTTGTCAGCCGTTCTATCTCCCCGTCTTCATATCGTATCAGTGCAAAAGGTGTAAATTGCTGTTCTTTCTCCAGCATTTCCTGGGCTTCATAAATTCCCTTCTCAAGCATCATCATCGCACGGTCGTCATCATTCATCATTCCCCCTCCTTTATGGTTTTCTGTATTCCCTTTCAGGTCTGTGCCGCCATCGGTACGCTTTGTCCTCTGCAATTTTTGCCGTATATACACTCCCTGTACATCGCCACGGATCAACGACAATACCGTCAAGTACCGGTTCACCCGGCGCACTTACCGCCAGTGCATTGTGCTCCCGCCAATACTCCCCGATATGGGCACCCATCAGATGAAACGCAAAGTGCGGGTAGCGGTGCTGTGCTGCAAGATGACGGTAAAGACCGTCACTGTAGTGGTAGCAGAGCCCTTTTTGCTTCACGCCCACATTGACAAGAAAATTATGCCAGTAGGGGTTGCCTTCACGACCAAATGCCTTTTCAAGTCCGGCCGATGTCTGTATGAGCTCTTCCGCCAGTCTTTTCGCTTCCTCTTTCGGAGCTTCTTTATTCACTGCCAAAAGCAGCTGCGTCAAGTGTGTGACATTTGTCTTCTCCTTCGGTTTGGGTGCGGATGCACACCCCGACAACAGGAGTAATGCAACGACTGTACTATAGAGCAATCGTTGCATAGTAGGAAGGCAATGCGTAGATCATCATCACGGTAACAAGCCCCATAAGCAGTATGTAGCCCCAAAGATGCTGCGGCTTCCGGGAGAGTAGGATACCGCCCGGCAAACCAACTGCCAATCCTGCAATATGCGCACTCATATCGATAGATGCAACACTCATACCAAGCAGAAAATTCAACCCGAGTATAACGGCAAAATCTTTCATGAACATACGGCTGTGTTCGGCAAGGACTTTGCGGTGGACAATGAAAAACCCCGCAAGCGCGCCAAAGATACCGAAGATCGCCCCGGAGGCACCTACCCCCACACTGAGCGGATGCATGGCCGAAGAGACAATCCCTCCGATAATGCCGGAAAAGAGGTAAATAGCCAGATAGGCTGTCTTGCTGAAGTAAAGCTCAACACCTCTGCCTACGATGTAGAGTGAAACCATATTCATCAGAAGATGCGTCATACCGCCATGGAGGAACATCGCACTCAATAGCCGCCACCACTCTCCGTGAAGTACCGTCAGCGGGCCGTAGAGCGCACCGACGGCAACCAGGGTACGAAGATCGATCTCAATAAAACTGCCGCTGACAACCGCACTCAGCAGATACACTGCCGTACACAGCCCAATAAGCCCATAGGTAAGCGGGAAACGGCGGAACTCCTGCATCAAACTTAGCAGATCGCCCCTGCAAAAATGACACCGTCGATGCCCCCGCGTGCGATCTTGGCAATCTCTTTTTCACTATGAATAAGTACCAGTACTTTGGTGTCGAACAGATAATTTTCTGCAATCGGCTGAATAACCAGCGCCGTATCTTCATCACAGATCATATATAGCGCACCCAGTGCATTGGCATAAATGGCATCATCGAGAGAATTGACCACTACCGCATAGGCAATTTCATTATTGCGGCAGTGCTGTGCAAGTACATGGGAATCGACAAGCGGTTCAAGCAGCATAATCTGGTCAGGTCTGCTCTTTTCAATATCTTCTTTGGAATACACCCTGCAAAATTCAGGGCTTTCTATCCATGGATGTCCTATCAGTATCATTCTGCTCTCCTTCTATACACATTCATCACAATAGTATTTGCCGTTGATCAGTGTCGCCTCTTTGATGCTGACATAAGTACCGCATTTGCTGCACTCTACCAGCGTATCGCCATCGGGCTCTTTTGTTTTGTTTGGTTTACTGCTTTTTTTGGGAACAGTCGGCAGTTTCCCACCCATCAGTTTGTAGATAAATATGCCGATGGCGGCAAAGACGATCAGCTTTAAGATCATGTACGACCCTTGATGTAAAGATAGTTTCGTTGGTGTTTTTGTACTATATCATAATCTAACTGATGTTGCACATCCCCGATCTCGTCGAATACCCGCGACCCTTTATAAAAGAGATACCGCGTGTGTGCATCGCTTACTTTTTGTGTCAGCTTCAGCAGCAGTGCCGTGTTGGTTACCGCCCGTGACGAGATAAGACCGAACGGTGCATGCGCTATCTGTTCAACCCGCTTCGCTTCTACTTTGACATTGGGGATCCCTACATCGATACAGGCATACTTCAAAAACGCCACCCGTTTCTTCAGCGGCTCGGCAAGCACGACTTCACTTTCGGACAGTGCCATGGCCAGCACCAGTCCCGGAAACCCCGCACCTGTACCCACATCAAGCAGTGTTTCTGGCTTTGCTATAAATGTTAACGGATAGAGTGAATCGACAATATTGGCATAGATCGCTTCTATGCTCTTTGCGCCCGTAAGGTTGTGTACCCCGTTCCACTCATGCAGCAGGGCAGCAAACCGCTCCAGCTTTTCCGTTACGCCATCGGAAATGTCAATACCTTCCGATTCCAAATAGGGCTTCAACCGTGACATTACCCTGCCTCATTCAGTACTTCTACCAATCCGCTCTTGGCAAGTTTGTCCACAAAGGTCAGCAGATCCCGCTTGAGTACCTCTTCTTCCACATCATACACGTCAAGCAGCACTTCCAGTACACGCTCAAGCATACCGTCTTCGGCTTCAATCGCCTGCCAGATGGAACTTCCCACTTCATCGAGCCCGAAATAGTTTTCCGAATTCATGTCAAGCAGGACCATCTCACCGTCTACTTCCTGGGCAAATACACTGTCGGCAAATTTCACTTGTTGTGTCAGTTTCATTACTCTTTCTCATCCTTCAAGAGCTGATTTTGTGAAACAGGCTTGAAGTTGGCGTCATAGATGGCCGGTGTCCCCCGTAAATTGAGTTCTGCTGCCGCTTTTCTTGACGCTTTCATCTGCTTGCCTGTTTCAGATGAATAGACAAAAGGTTTGTTTGCATCTTTCATGAGTGAGCGGTATTGGGTTGACCCGTGCAGCATGATCTTGTCATACCGCGCTTTTCTCTCGGCATCATTGCGTCCCTGCATGATCCACTCAACCATCGCGGGTGAATTTTTGTGAAAAGAGAGCGGGAAAAGGACAACATGCACCGTATAATCATCCAGTTTTCCTGCTGACGTTTTTGCAAACCTGCCACAATAGGGACACTCCGGGTCGGTAAAAAGATAGATCTCTTTGGGGCCATGACCATAACTGAACGCCACCCCCTTCTTTATCAGCTTTGCATCGGTTGGGAAAACCATCTCATTCCCGTTTTTGTCATACCCCGAACCGATATAGAGCGCGCCGCTCTTTTTCATTAAAAATGCAATAAGCTTCTGCACTCCGCCATGTCCGTCGTTTGCCTCCAAACGCAATATATAACTGTCGGGCTTTTCAATGGCTCCGGTAATGGTGAGTACCGGATTTTGTAAAACTTTGTTGTATTGTTTAAGTTTCTGAAGCGTTGTTTTGTCTGTAATTGGTTCTGCGGCATGAAGGGAGACAACCATGGCATACACAGCAATCATCAGTATTGAAAGGGATTTCATTGCATATTTTCCTTGCGTTCTATGTTGAAGGAGTATACCATAAGTCAGATTTAGCGGTGAAATGTTAGAGAGTGTTCAGAAGTATCCTATTCTCTGGCAGAAGCTATTTCATTCATCTGCACAAAGATCGAGCCGAAGCGATCACTCCGGCGGCAGTCCAAAACCGTTTTGGCTTTTGAGAGGTTGTTCAACAAAATCCGCCTGCAAGGCTGTTTTGCTTTCTGCGGCCTGCAGCTTGAGCGGCAGTTCCATATCTTGATCACTGACCGGACCGATCACCCATCTGAAAGAGCGGGCCGTTTTTCCATCCATCGTCAAATCGGCATTGGCCAGCTCATCATAGGTGTAGACTTTCTGATTGTCGAGGTCAACCAAATGCAATGCATTTTTCAAACTTTCATCAGAGGAAGGACGTTCAACAAACGGTTCCCCTGCTTTTTTATACACATCAAACACACCGTCAATATTTAAGGTCAATGCAGCATCGCTCAACGGGCTGACAACCTGAAATGTCCATACACGCGGGTCGCTCTCTCCATACCGGTGATAATCTGAAAAGTAGGTTGTATTTTCTGCTTCCCAATCTGGCGTAAACAGTACATAAAGTTTGACATCACGATTGATGCTTCCCATAGACGGGATGTCATGCCTGTCTTTTCCGCCTTCACTGTCTGCAAGTTCACCAAAAACACCGGCTGTTTTATGTTCATACACTTTCCCGTCAGAAGTGGTTACTTTCACAGTTGTACGCATGTACCACCCCTCTTTGGTAAGTGTTGTCTGACTTTCCGCCCCGCTTCCTCCCGTTGAGGATCCTGTCGATGCGGTACTTCCGTTGCTACCCGCAGTAGCGTTGCCGCCGCTGTTTTCCACACCTGACTGACAACCCGACAGTACACCGGTTACTATGACACTCAACAGTATATTCATATATCTATTCATCATCTCTCTCCTTAGAGTTTATTACTCGGGTTGAGCGGGAAAGCAAAAGCATTGGAGGCCTGATCACTGGTCGATCCCAACAGTTTGATAAAGAAGCCTTCCATCGGACGGATGGATCCTGTATCGAATCCTGGCGTTGCAGGATCGAGGGCAATGTAACCTCCCCCACTACTCACACTGTCACCGGAGGTATCTGCACTGTCATGGGTATAGACAATACTCTTGATATAACTGTCATTGTTACTGTCTCCCATAGGATAATAACTTCCCGCACTCGATCCGTGAGAGAAATAAAGATCTCTTAGGTTGAAAGCATAAGGGAAGACATTGCCCGCCATATATTTTTTATCATTGCCTGACTGGCTGACATAGTTGCTGGGTATGGTTGTCTGATGCACTTCTGTGAAATCAGGATCGTTGATACCGATGGTCGAATCGTTGGCATTTTTGGTTGATGTCGGTAAAAGGCCGTTCAGTGTTTTCGGAATAGTTACCGTATGGTCCGCATTCGTAATGATCCAGTAACTTTTTCCCTGTTCAAGGGTATCATTGCCCGCAAGCATTGTCTTGTTGGTATTTTTATGCGATGGATTGACTTCGTAGCTGTCATCTCCGGTCTGTTTGTACATGACCCAGTCCGCAGAATCGCCGTACGTACCCAAGTCTGTACCAAAGAGCGATACAATATCATTCGATCCCGTATCGCACGGCACACTGATCAGCTTCCACTGGTTGGCTGTCAGTGTAGTCAGTGCTTTCCCGCAGAGGAATTCACGGTAACCGACCTCATCGGTATTGCCTGTTTCATTGAAGAGGTCTGAACTTGGCGTGTCTACGTTACCGTTGACATCGGTATAGTCTGTTCCCCCGCCTGCCCATGATACCAGCCCGTTGGCTTCTACGCTGGTAACTGGACAGCCATTGGACGGAGCATTGTTATTTCCCTCTTCACAGTCGGTGTAACCGTCATTGTCGCTGTCACTGTCGAGTGTGTCTGGCTGACCGTCTCCGTCAGTATCAGCAGGCACAATAGCCGTACCGCCGTCATCAGGGTCATAAGCATCATCCAAGCCGTCTCCGTCTGTATCGGTTCCAGTTGGTGCCGTATACCCGGCTGTAGCTTGAGCTTCAACATTGTCGGGAATACCGTCGTTGTCACTGTCGAGGTCAATATCATCGTTAATACCGTCTCCATCGGTATCAGCAGCTGTTGAAAAATTACCTTCAAAAACAACTTCAAGCGCATCACTTCCATCTGAACCCAACCAGGCGACATCAAATGTCAACTGTGTAAACGGTGTTGTACTTTCAAACGCCACACTCCCCGCAGCGGCACTGTCTGAATTACTGGTCGACTCAGGATCCGTAAGGTTTGTTGTTGTATCTCTGTAGATTTTTTTACTGCTACTATCGGCAATGAACTGATCATTTCCTGCAAGTCTTGTAAGGGTTACGTCACTGTTACTCAACGTTAATTCTATGGAGTTGGCATTGTACCCGTCTGATCCGCCTATACGGTCAAAATGTGCGACGACATGTGTTTGGGGTTGGGAAAAGGTTACGGTTAAAGTCCGGGTATCACCAACGGTAGCATTCTCAAATGTAAAATAAAGCGCATTGGCTCCATTGACAATATCAGGATTGGACCATAGATCCGGGCCGCCATTGGAGTTAATCGGATCATTGGGCTTATAGGTCCAGTTGGTTGAACCGTTCCCTGCAGCAGAATCGAAATTAATATTTGTTGTTCCAATATTGCCTGTTGCCAAAGCATTGCCCTGATCAGTCCACAGCCCGCTTAAACCCAAATTGGGAATAGTCCACTCCACTGTGTCCGGAATACCGTCATTATCATCATCTATATCAATATTGTCTGCAATACCGTCACCATCTGTATCAGGCACAAGATCAAAATTGACATACCCGATGGATGCATTGGCTGTCGTTGTCCATCCGCTGCTGTCTGATGCAAAGCCTATGTATGAGGCACTACTGATGCATGCTGCGGGGAAATTCCCCTGTAGTGTACCATTCCCACTGTTAGCCGTAAGAGACTGCAGTTGCACCCATTGACTATTGCCACTGTCGTAACATCCTACATACAGCGCTTCAGACTCCAGTCCGTCCGTTTTAATCTCCATCGAATACGCTACACCGCTTGCACTGCTCGCATCAAATCCCCTGTAAATGTATTCACTGTCCAAGTCCTGAAAATTCAAATACCCGTTTGCGACCCAAATTCGTCCTGTCGTAGGATCCTGATCTTCACTGTCGTACCAGTCATTGCCAAAATTAACAGTTCCATCATTGTTGGAATAAGACACGGTATTGAAATCATCCCGTACATTCGGGTATGCAGCAGCAAACAGAGAAGTTGAAGCGAATACAACGCTTGAAATTATTATTTTTATACTATTTATTTCCATTGTTTCCCTTCCTTCTTACCACGCATTGGCATTCGGGTCACTTGGCGGATTGCCAAACCCTGCTTTTACTTCTGTCGGTTTCGTCAATGCACCCAGTGCCAGCAGCGTCGGTGCTGCATAGGCTGTCTTTTTCAGAAAATTACGGCGCGACTTTGCCTGCTGGGTGTTATGTATCTCTTTTTTATGCATGAAGAGAGCCCCCCCTTTTTTTAATATTCAAATTAAGGCAGCCTGGCGATCTTTAAAAGGGAAAAGACCCATAGCTTTCCGACCCTGCTTCACAACAGGTGTGGCATTTGCATAATTGTTCAGTGTATTACTATAGCATAGAATAATCTCGTAATTATAACATTTTTCAACCAAAACCTCAAAAGAGAAAACTGGCAGGCTGTTTTCTATCTACAGGGTTCCATTCAAGAGAGAAGAGTATCTTGAATGGCAGTATAGACTTCCCCAAGACGGGCAAAGTTTTGCGGTACCGCTATTTCATAAAGAGGCGTCTGCTTCGCAAACTGCATGTGAAATACAAAATGCTCTTTTTTAAAAAACCCTATGGGCGAAAAGTCCGCAGCATGGAGCGCCTTGAATTTTGCAATGCCTTTCAGAGGAGCAATGTCTATATCTGCATTGCCTTCTACCTGCTTTAAGACAAATACTGCACCTATTTTCAGCGGTGAAGTCACAAATGCTTCAGCAGCATCTCCGAGGACAGCAGGCTGCCTATAGGGTCGGACAAAGGGCCAGGAAGCAACGGCACGGAAGGTGCCATCGTTTTCGGTGTGAATGGCCAGGGTATCATCACCGAGCAGCCTATGTCCCCTTTGCAGGCAGTAATGGGTCAGTGTTGATTTCCCTCCAAAAGAAGGCGCAGAAAAGATCACCGCTTTGCCGTCAATTTCCACACTGCCGACATGAAACATATGATAGACCTGCTCCAGCTGAAACAACAACGGAAGAAAGGTATGATAGACCCAAAAGCGCAGCTGTTCGGGCGTAAATGCTGCCCCTTCTTCATAGCCAATGGTACGGCTATGCGGAAACCACACCAGTTTCAATACATCTGTAACTTCCAGCATCCATTCATGCTGTCCTCCTTTCATCTCCGAAAAAGGTATATGGCTGCCATGACGCACCTCTTTTGCAGAATGGGGGAAATAGTCGGACAGGTATGCAAACTGCGGCAGTTGTTTTGGTGCGACAGTAATAGGAGAATGCAGAGGTATACCTCCGGATGTATCATTTAAAAAAGGATATGCTATAAAATCAACCTGGTGCCCAAAAACCATTTTGCCCCTACTCCCATTTTGCCTACAACACATAACACTTTTTTTAGAGTGAAACGATATTTTTTATCTTCTTTATTCTACCATAATTTATAAAACAGTGTTCATAAAGTAAAAATTGGAGAGAAAAAGAAGTGCTTCAGTACTGCTACAGCAGATGTCCCATCTGCTCTTTTTTCGTCTTGAGATACGCCTCATTATGGGGATTCGGTTTCATTTTAATAGGAAGGCGTTCAACAATATCTATGTCAGGCAGGCTCTCTATTTTGGCGGGGTTATTGGTCAGCAGTTTAAGTTTTTTGATACCCAGATGGTGCAAAATGAACTCAACGATTTCATACGTCCGTTCATCCGCACGGAACCCCAGCTGATGATTGGCTGCGACGGTATCCAGACCCTGATCCTGCAAGGCATAGGCATTGACCTTGTTAAGCAGCCCGATATTACGCCCCTCCTGACGGTGGTAAATAACCAGTCCGCCCTCTTTGGCAATGAGGTCGAGTGCGTAATCCAGCTGTTCACCGCAGTCACACTTGACCGATCCGATGGCGTCCCCCGTCAAACACTCCGAATGGACACGCACAATAGGAGATGCAAGCTGAGAAAGATTTTCGGTAAATACAGCCAAATGCTCTTTTCCAAGATCATCCTTAAATGCTTGTATCCTGAACGTGCCGTGTTTTGTCGGTAAAGAGGCGATTTGTGAGATCTCTATGTTTTTCATGGTGGGATTATACTGTAGAAGTTAAAAATTAAAAATTAAAAATTAAAAACTTTTGGTAAAATGGTGTCAAACTATATTTACCAAGGCTTATAACTATGTTTACACGATTTAGACGTAAAAGAATCCATCCGGTACTGCGTGACCTGCTTCAAGAGACAACACTGACAGTCAACGACTTCATCTATCCGCTTTTTGCCAAAAGCGGTGAAGGGTATAAAGAGGAGGTTGCCTCTATGCCCGGTGTCTACCAAATGAGCATTGACGAGATTGTCAAGGAGTGCGAGGTACTGAAAGCACTGGGTATCAAGTCAGTCATTCTTTTTGGTATTCCCGATGTCAAAGACTCTGTCGGCAGCGATGCCATGTGCGAACACGGCATCATTGCCGAAACGGTCAGAGCCATTAAAGCGGCACATCCGGATATGTTCGTTGTCACCGATCTGTGTTTTTGCGAATATACCGACCATGGCCACTGCGGTGTACTCGATCCGGTACTTGAAACCGTTGACAATGACATCACCCTTGACAATCTCGCCAAACAGGCAGTGGTACATGCCAAGGCAGGTGTCGATATGATCGCGCCCAGCGGTATGATGGACGGTATGATACAGGCTATACGCAAAGGGCTTGACAATGCCGGTTTTGTCAACCTTCCTGTCATGAGTTATTCGACAAAGTTTGCCTCTGCCTACTATGGCCCTTTCCGCGATGTTGCTGAGAGTGCTCCAAGTTTCGGTGACCGCAGAAGTTACCAAATGAACCCCGCCAACCGCCGCGAAGCGATCGCAGAATCGGTTGCTGACGAGATGGAAGGCGCAGACATCCTCATGGTCAAACCCGCCCTTGCCTACATGGATGTCATCCGTGATGTACGGGAAAACACCACCCTTCCCCTTGCCGTCTACAACGTCAGCGGTGAGTACAGCATGCTCAAGATGGCAGCCAAAGCCGGTGTCATTGACTACGATCGCGTCATGATGGAAACCCTGCTCGGTTTCAAACGCGCAGGTGCGGATATTATCATTACCTACCATGCAAAGGAAGCCGCGGAGTTGCTTCAAAAGTAATCGCGTAGGGTGTTGTCCCTCGACAACACCTTCTATGTTCAAATATGATGAAGTTTGGGATTGCTATACGATGTTTTGGTGTTGTGAGGGCACAACACCCTACAGGTTTATAAATACGCTTTTAGCTATAATCGCACCATGTATCTCAAACACAAAACCGCCGATTTCTCTCGTTCCCATGCTCCTGCGTGGGAATGCATACCACATAGAACTTTTCGATGACACACGACCTACAAGCGCTCGGCAGCTTTGGCATAGACTGCCATATCTTCCCGTTTCCCGACAACGATCACCTCGACGACAATTTGCATTTCAATGATTCGATAGACGATACGGATCTTTTTTCTGTCCACATAGAGTTTGCGAAGGCCACTTAAATCGTATCCTGCCTTGTGGCCGAGAAAGTCACCCAACTCAGGAGCACTTTGAAGTTTTTTGAACTGTTTGTACACAAGCATTCTCTGAGTTGAGGAGAGTTTGGAAAGATCTTTTTGTACCTCTTCCTTAACCTCCAGTCTATAAATCGTCATAAGAGATGCCCTCTTTCTCCAACAGTGTTTCAAAATCGATCGTCGCTGAATTTTTACGCTCCTCGACAATCTTGGCTATCTCGATATGCTCCATCAACTCGTAGGCTTCTTTGAGCCGTTCATACTCTTCAATGTCAAGCAGTACCGCTTCGAGTTTGTTGTTTTTCGAGATGGCGACCTTCTCTTTTGTTTTAACACTGTTGATAGTCCCCGACACGTTACGCGCCAGATCAGTGGCGGAGATGATCTCGTCTCTTCCATAGGCTACCATAAAATTTTCCTTCAATAAAACATATAATTTTATGTATAATACTGCATTTACCCATTTTTGTCAATACTTTTGGCTATAATCGCACCATGTATCTCAAACACAAAACCGCCGCTTTTTTTGCACTGCTGATCTTCATACTGCTTGGCTACATCTTCTACAAAGCACTCAAGCCGCCTGTTCCCGTTGTCATTCAGGCAGGGCACGAGGGGCGTACCTGTGGCAATACCGGAGCGGTGTGCAAAAACTACAAAGAGGTGGAGTGGAACATTTACGTCGCCGATGAAGCGGCAAAAATACTTCGCAAATGGGGCATCGAAGTCAAACGTGTTCCCGCTGATACCGCGCCGATACGCGCAAATATCGCAGTGGCCATCCACTTCGACTCGGCAAAACACGTTTGCCGTTCCGGCGCATCGGTGGGCTACCCCGATACCAATGCTTCACGCACCTTTGCACAACACTGGAAAGCCGTCTATAAACCCTACTTTCCTTTTCACTGGCACAAAGACAATTTTACCGACAACCTCAAACACTACTACGCCTACCGTACTATTCATGCAAAAAAGTTTTTAGTACTCGAACTGGGCGAGATCACCTGCGAAAAGCAGACACGCTGGCTCAAGCCACGGCTTAAAAAGATCGCGCACCTGGTGGCGTATGCGGTCGCTAGAGAACTTGGGGTAAAAGTAAAAAGCGTTCAATGACAAAAAGCCCAAATCTCGAAATAGGATTCTTTGAATTTGCGTTATGCTCGTATTTACGGGGTTTGCAGAAAATTTGAGTCGCACCCGTAGGTTCGGCAATGGTTTTATGCGAAGTCCGTGAATGCGATGATGATGCAAAGTCGTGAATTTCTATTTCGAGATTTTGGAAAAGATCGCTTCAAACCTAAACAAGCACAACTATGGTAAAATAATCTCTTTTAAATTTGCACTGTAATTTTACAGTGTATAAGGACAGTCCGATGAGACACTTTTTGACACTGGCAGACTTCACCAAAGCCGAACTGCTGGAGATGATCGACCTTGCAGTCAAAATCAAGGCGCAAACCAAACGCAAAGAGTTCGTTCCCTACATGGAACGCCAGACACTGGGGATGATCTTTGAGAAGAGCTCCACACGTACCCGTGTAAGTTTCGAGACGGGAATCTACCAGCTTGGCGGTGTGGGGCTTTTTCTTTCAGCCAATGACATTCAGCTTGGCCGGGGAGAACCTATGAAAGACACCGCACGTGTCATAAGCCGTATGGTCGATATGGTGATGATCCGTACTTTTGAGCAAAGCAAGCTTGAAGAGTTTTCCGCTTACTCCAAGGTTCCTGTCATCAACGGTCTTACCGACAGCTACCACCCCGTACAGCTGATGACCGACTACCTGACAATGATCGAATTTGACAAAGCCGACAATCCTGTCTGTGCATATGTCGGAGACGGCAACAATATGGCGCACTCCTGGCTGATGCTGGCGAGCAAACTTGGTTTCGAACTGCGCATCGCCACCCCAAAGGGCTACGAGTGTGACCCTCAAGTGGTTGCAAAAGCCGGGGAGTTTGCCAGAGAGAGCGGCGCAAAACTCATTTTTGGCAATGACCCAAAAGCAGCTGTTGCAGACTGTGACGTAGTCACCACCGATACATGGGTCAGTATGGGTCAGGAAGATGAAAAAGAGATCCGTCTCAAAGCCTTTGAGGGCTACATGGTCGATGAAGCGATGATGTCCCTTGCAAAAAAAGATGCCATCTTCCTGCACTGCCTGCCTGCCTACCGCGGCTACGAAGTCAGTGAAGAGACGTTCGAAAAACACGCCGAGGAGATCTTCACTGAAGCAGAAAACCGTCTGCATGCGCAGAAGGGCATTATGGTGTGGCTGGATCAGCACCGCCAATAGCAGCCCGTAGGGTGTTGTCCCCCGACAACACCCTTTTTACAGCGTGCTGTAAGGGTACAGCACCCTACATTACACTTATGCAAGGAAAACCATGAGCACGATTGATCTGGAAAAATTCAGCAAATACTCCAAACCCGGTCCCAGGTACACCTCCTACCCTACCGCACTGGAGTTCAGCGATACATTCAAATATAACAACTACATCGACTACCTGGAAAAGGGCGACGAGAAACTCTCACTCTATATACACCTGCCGTTCTGTCGCAGCGCCTGTTACTTCTGCGGCTGCAACGTCGTCTTTACTTCCAAAGAGGAGAAACTCAGCCAATATATCGAATATCTCAAAAAAGAGATCGATATCCTTGCACAGCATTTGGATACTTCCAGAGAGGTAATACAGTTTCACTTTGGCGGCGGAACCCCCACCTTTTACAAAGCCTTCGAGCTGGACGAAATTGTCAGCTATATCAAATCGAAGTTTCCAAACTGGAGTGACGATGCCGAGATCAGTGTCGAAATAGACCCCCGTTTTTTCAATGAAGAGCAAATGCAAGTCTTTCAAAAACACGGCTTTAACCGCATCAGCTTCGGAGTACAGGACTTTGATCCGAAAGTCCAACAGGAGATCCACCGTATTCAGCCTTATGAGTTGACCAAAGCTGCTGTTGATCTGGCACGCAGATATGGCATAAACTCTATCAACGTAGACCTCATCTACGGACTGCCCTACCAAACCTTCGAAAGCTTCAAAGCCACCCTTCAAAAAGCGTTCTCACTTGAGCCGGACAGACTGGCGGTCTTCAACTACGCCCATGTACCCTGGCTGAAGAAAACGATGCGAAAATTTGATGAAACCACCCTGCCAAGCCCTGATGTCAAGCTGCAGATTTTTCAGTATACCATTGACTTTTTTGAAAACAACGGCTATAAAATGGTAGGTATGGATCATTTTGCCAAACCCGAGGACGAACTTTTTGCTGCGATCGAAAAGGGTGAACTGCACCGTAATTTCCAGGGCTATACTACCAAAGGGGGTGCAAACCTCATTGGCATCGGCCTGACCAGCATTGGAGAGGGAAGCCGATACTATGCACAGAACACCAAAGATATGAAGGCATATGAAGCAGCTATCGATGCTGGGAAACTGCCCTTTGAACGAGGTGTCAGTCTCAGCGAAGACGATTACCTGAGAAAAGCCGTCATTATGGAACTGATGGCCAACTTCGCTATTGACACTGAACGTGTTGAAAAGGAACACGGCATCGTCTTTGAAGATTATTTTGCCGATGCTTTGGAGGCATTGCAGGAGTTTGTCGATGCCGGCCTGGTCAAAATCGACGATAAAAAAATCACAGTAAGTCCTACCGGCACCCTCCTGATCAGAAATATTGCGATGCCGTTTGATGCCTATATGCACCAATATACGGGAAGCAAGAAAAGTTTTTCCAAAACGGTTTGACGTTTTGGTATTGTGAGGGCGCGTCACCCTACACCTTTATATAACCCGTAAGGTGCTGTACCCTTACAGCACCAATACCTATTAACAATGAAGAGGAAATATGAGCAAACAAGCAGAAGAGATATTCAACTTCACAGAAACCAGTGATGCGTGTATCAAGTGCGGAAAGTGTATTCCCGTCTGTACTATTCATCAGATAAACCCTGACGAAACCACCTCGCCAAGAGGCTTTATAGATCTGCTGGGCGCCTATCAGCAGGGGCACCTTCCTCTGGATAAAACAGCCAAAAACATTTTTGAAAGCTGTTTTCTCTGTACCAACTGTGTTGATGTCTGTCCCAATTCACTGCCGACGGATATGGTCATTGAAGAAGTGCGTGCCGATCTTGCCGAAAAATATGGCATAGCCTGGTTTAAGCGTATTGCGTTCTTCCTGCTGGAGAACCGGAAAGTCATGGACATTGTGATGAAATTCGGATACATGTTCAAAACCTGCGCATTGGCAGAAGATGACAAAGGACGGGGGCTTCGTGCACGCTTTTCCATGCCGATGGTCAAAAAGGGACGCCTGCTTCCTTCTATGGCCAAAACAAGCTTTCTCAACAGTTACCCGGACACGATCCCTTCCGAAGCAGCAGGCGAAAAAAAGCAAAAAGTTGCTATTTTCATCGGCTGCCTGGCAAACTATAACTATACCGGTATTGGAGATGCGCTCGTTGAGATTTTAAAACAGCTCAATGTTGAGATGGTCATTCCAAAAGCACAACAGTGCTGCGGTGCGCCGGCCTACTTCACCGGTGCGGTCAAATCGGTCGAGCGTATGACAAAGAAAAACATCGAACTCTTCGAAAACCTGGCAGAGGATGTCGACGCCATTCTCATTCCCGAAGCAACCTGTTCTGCAATGGTCACGCATGACTGGGAAGTCTTTTTCAAAAACCATAAGATGCCCGACTGGGAAGCACGTGCAAAAGAGGTGGCAAAAAAGGTACATATGGCAACCGAGTGGCTGCACAACCATACGGAACTTGCGACACTGCTGAAAGAAAAAGGCAAGCAGTTCGATGAACTGGTCACTTACCACGACCCATGCCATGCGCGCAAGGTACAGGGTATTTGGGAAGAGCCGAGAAACCTGCTTGGTGCAAACTATCCGATGGTTGAAATGAGCGACCCCAACCGCTGCTGCGGTTTTGGCGGTGTAACAATGCAAACGGAGAAGTTCCACTTTGCAGAAGCAGCCGGAAAACCCAAAGCCGCGATGATAGAAGAGACAAAAGCCCACTACGTCAGTGCTGAATGTTCTGCCTGCCGTGTCCAGATAAGCGAATCGATGAACAATGCCAATGTCGAAACAATCTTCAAAAATCCGTTGGAGTTGATTGCGGAAGCGCTAAAATCGTAGGGTGTTGTCCCCCCGGCAACACCTTCTGTTGTATCAAGATCATATGAAACTTGATTTGCATGTTATTATCACCCTTTAGCGTATTCGTGTTGTGAGGGCACAACACCCTACGATGCTCAGTGCTCAATGCTCAACGCTACTTCTCCGGTACCAACATAAAGATATTGTTCCCTTTCTCATGCCGGTATCCCAGCCGGTATCCGATCTTCTTTAAAATACTGTCGACAATGTAGAGTCCCAGCCCAAAACCGGCACTGCGCTTTTCTGCCTGAGAAAAGGGTTCGGTATAGTAGGAGAGCGGGTGTTCAAGAGGATCGCCTTTGGAAACCACTTCTATGATCCCGTTATGGGTACGCAGCAGGGCACACTTATCCTTGCCGTATTTGAGTGCATTGTCCAACAGGTTTTTAAGTACAAGTACCATCAGTTTCTTATCGGTTGTCAATGCCATCTCTTCCACATCGGTATGGACACAACTTCCTTCGGACATCAATAGATCTTTACTCTCTTCAATGAGTTCACTGAGCATAATGTACTCAAAATTGGGCTCGAAACTCTGCGTCGTGACCCGCTCGATCTCTGCAAGCTCGGAGATAAGCTCGTTCATACGTTCAAATGCACGGATGAGTACCTTTTTGGTTGCTTCGTCATCAAGCATTTCCACCACAATACGCCCTTTTGTAATAGGGGTTTTAAGCTCATGCATCAGGTTCCGCATAAAAAGGTTTTTCGAAGTACTCAGATGATTGATATGCTTGATGGCATCGTCGAAACTCTTGGCGATCTTGCCTATTTCATCATCATGTTCATAGGTAATTTCGACATTCATATCTCCCTGTGCAAAACGCTGGATCTGCTGATGCAGCTTTTTGAGAGGATAAAGTTTTTTGAGGACTGCAAAATAGAGCAGCAGCAGCAAAACGATCAAAATCACTCCGAGAGTAACGGCAATTTCGAAAAAAAAGTTTTCAGGTGCTGCATCTCTAAGCAGCAAATTGTAACTCATACGCTGTACGTAAATATAGCGTTTACCATCGAGTTTAAAGACACGTACCTGTCCAAGCAGTTGGGAACCGCCCCGAAAAATCGTCTCCCCCCGCTCCATGATCTCTTTTTTGACCTCTTCGACTTTCTGCGGAGGGATCGGCTTGACATGCAGCTCCTTATAGAGCTTTTCGAGCTCCTGCTGTGAAGGATAAAGGCGAAGATTGGAAAGAAATGTCAGAGAAATAAGCTGATAGCGTTTGAATTCATCGATCTTCTGTCTGTCTTTGTTCCAAAAATGGAAAAGCGTGAAGGTGGCCACCAGGATAATGATCGCCACCGAAAAGAGGATATGGATGAAAGTGGTAACGGAGAGGTTTTTCATAGCCTGTCAGTCAGCATATATCCCACACCGCGGATGGGTTTGATATAGACATGGTCTGGATCGATCTTCGCGATCTTCTGTCGAATACGTGAAATGATCACATCAATGTTTTTGATGGAGCTGTCATCATCGATATGGTCACTCTCATAGAGCAGCTGTTCGCGGGAGACCGAACCGTTCTTATGCTGCAGCAGCATGGAAAGAATGTCATACTCTGCCGCTGTCAGATCAAGAAAATGGCCTTTGAAAAGAATGGTACGTGCCGACGGATCGGCAACGAAGAGCTCTTCTTTCTCTTTTTTCTTTTCATCCGCACTGTGTGTCCGGCGAAGAATCGTCTTAATGCGGGTAACAAGTTCACGCGGATCGTAGGGTTTGGGCATATAATCGTCCGCCCCGCGTTCAAGACCGATAACCTTGTCGGTAATGTCATCCCGTGCAGAAGAGATAATGATGGGAATATCGGTGATTTCCCTGATCTTCGGAATGACCTCAAGCCCATCCATCCCCGGCAGTGTCAAATCGAGGATGATCAGATCGAAGTCATGCTGTGTCAGAAGCGAAAGTCCGATGTAGGGATCTTCCGCACCGATCACCTCCATATCATACTTGGTAAGGTAATTGGTCAGGATGAGCGCGAGTTCCGGGTCATCCTCTATAATGAGTATCTTGATAATGGCCGATCCTTTCTTCTGTAATAATGAATTTCAATTGTAAACGATAAAGCTTAACAGCATGATTAACCCGCATCCGAATAGTCCAGATAGACCTTTGTGATTGCGATCAGGAATGATGTGATCGCCGGCCCCAAAATCATACCCCAGAAACCGTATGTGCTCATCCCCGCCAGAATGGAGAAGAAGATGAGAATGGAGTTGATCTGGAGAGTGCTTTTGAGAAAGTCTTTCTTGATCACTTCTATGATCATCGGTTTGATGAACGTATCGGCAATGACCGAAATGACGATCACCGAATAGGAAGCAATAATGATCGCCGTCTGCGTATCGATCTTTGTCCAGACATAGAGTGATACAGGTGCCCAGACGATCACCCCGCCAATGATAGGAATGAGTGAGGCAAAACCGTAAATGACACCGAAGAAAAGACCATTAAAGCCAAAATAGCTCATCATGATTCCAAAGAGAAAGCCTTCAAAGATCGCTGTAACAATAATGGAATAAAAAACAATTTCCATTGTCGCGGAAACCTCTTTCATCATGCGCTCTCCTTTTTGCGGAGAGACGGGGAGAAGTTCCAGAATTGTGTCAAAAAAACGGTTTCCGTAGTAGTTGATGAAAAAATAGAAAAGGACAACAAAGAACATGTTTTTCATGAACCCAAGACCGGTACTGCCTGCAACGGTCAAATAGGCTGTCGACTCTTTGATATATGCTGCGATCTGTTCATCACTCATATACTGATGGGTCAACTCTTTAAGAAAAGGGAAGTGTTCCACCATCGTACGCAGTGCCGCAAGGGTATCTTTGACCCCCTGTTTGTCGATTTGGGAAATGTATCCTACCCCTATAGTCGCCAGGTAAATGATAGGAGCAAAAAGCAACAGCATCATCAATAAAGTCGAAATCATGGCAGAGATCTTTGCAGAACCCGTGAAGTCGACCAGTTTTTTGGTCAGGTTGAACGTTCCCATTGAGAGCAAAATCGCCACGGTCATCGACAGTAAAAAAGGCTGATAGACGCTGTATGCCCCAATGAGCCCCAACACAAACAAGGCGGTGATCATCAACTGCGTTTTAGTCACTGAAGAGCCCCTCATTCATACCGCCAAGTTTGAAGTGTTCGTAACTCTTCTGGGTGGCAATACGTCCTCTGGCAGTACGTTCGATGTACCCGTTGGCAATCAGATAGGGTTCGAGTACATCTTCAATGGTGCCTTCATCTTCACTCAGTGCCGCGGCAATGGTACTCAGCCCCATCGGACGGCTTTTGGCACTTACCAACAGTTCAAGCAGCTGAATATCCTGCTCGTCAAACCCCAAGGTGTTGACCCCAAGCTCATCGAGCGCATACTTCGCACGTTCGAGTGTCACGACCTCTTCATTGGCCACTTCGGAAAAATCACGCACACGGCGCAGCAGACGCAGGGCGATACGCGGTGTACCACGGCTGCGTCTGGCAATTTCATGTGCCGCTTCGGGTTTGGCAGGTTTGTCAAGTTTCAGTGCCGCCTGCTCAACGATCTTCGCCAACTCGTCAGGTGTATAGAACTGCATCCGAAAATGCATCCCGAAACGCTCACGCAGCGGGTTGCTCAGCATCCCCGCACGTGTCGTTGCCCCAATGAGGGTAAAGCGCGGCAGATCTATCTTGACCGTCTGTGCGGCAGGACCGCTGCCGATGATGATGTCCAGCCGGAAATCCTCCATCGCAGGATAGAGAATTTCCTCTATTGCCGGGCTCATACGGTGAATTTCATCAATAAAGAGAATATCTCCCTCTTCGATATTGGTCAGCAGTGCCGCCAGATCTCCCGCTTTTTCAATCATCGGTGCCGCGGTGGTTTTAATGTTTGCCTGCATCTCCGTTGCGATAATATTCGCCAAAGTCGTCTTTCCCAGTCCAGGAGGGCCGAAAAAAAGAATGTGATCCAGCGCTTCTTCACGCCGTTTACTGGCTTCTATAAAAACACGCAGGTTCTTTTTGATCTTCTCCTGCCCGACATACTCATCCCACGAACTCGGCCGCAGTGTCACCTCATAAGAAGCTTCACCGTCAAAGCGTTCGATCTCGACCATTCTTTCCATCAGTAGCTATGCTCGGTATCTGGAAATTGACGTGCTTTGACCTCTTTGACATACGCTTCGAGCCCATCACGCACCTCTTTGGCACCGTTACAGTAGCGTTTGACAAATTTTGGCTTGAAGGCTTCGAAGAATCCGAACATATCGCTCCATACCAATACCTGACCGTCGGTGACATTACCGGCGCCAATACCGATGGTCGGTACCTTGACCGCCTCTGTCACTGCTTTGGCGGCTTCAGACTTGACACCTTCCACCAGCACTATTGCCGCACCTGCCGCTTCAAGCTCCAGGGCATCTTCAACTAAGCGCTTGATATCCTCTTCATCTTTGCCCCGCACTTTGTAACCGCCTTCGCTTCGCACGTGCTGAGGCATCAACCCGATGTGTGCGACAACCGCAATACCGTTATCCGCAAGGGTACGTACAATATCGGCCTTTTCTCTGCCCCCTTCTATCTTGACAGCCTGTGCACATGTTTCACGATAGACACGGGTGGCATTCTCAAGCGCAACCTGTGGTGTTGTGTAGCTGCCAAAGGGCATATCGAAAACAATACACGCATGTTTTGCCCCGTTACAGACTGCCTGCGTGTGGTAGACCATCTGATCCATCGTGGCCGAGAGGGTATCATCTTTACCCAGAAAGCTCATATTGAGGCTGTCTCCGACAAGGATCATCTCTACCTCACCGTCAAAAAGCTGCGCAAAAAGCGCATCGTATGCCGTTACCATCGTGATGGGCTCGACCCCTTTCATCGCGGCAACCGTACTCATGGTTATTTTTTTGTCAATACGCGGTGTATGGATGCTCATAAAAAACGCCTTTGGAGTTTGATTGATGGTTGATAATTGATGATTGATAATTGGTGCATTTTGGATTGCTGCCTTGTTCTCTGTTTTATAAATGAGATAATTTTACTCATTTTATCATATAATGTTAAAAATTTATGACATAAAGAAGCGATATTGAAAAAATTAGTTGCCTATATCACAACCGGATTCCCTTCACTCGATTTTACTGTAGATGCTGCACTCGCACTTGCCGAGGCTGGTGTAGACACCCTTGAGCTTGGCATGCCTTTCTCCGACCCTGTCGCTGACGGTCCTGTTATTGAAGCTGCAAACCTTAAAGCGCTGCAAAACGGCTTCAGGCTGCAGCACCTGTTCGATGCATCAGAAAAGATCGCACCCCACATCGATACGCTCTGGATGGGATACTTCAACCCTTTCTACCATAAAGGTATGGAAACATTCATTACCGAAGCGAAGCAAAGCGGCGTCAACGGATTCATCATTCCCGACCTGCCTTTTGAAGAGGCACAGCCCTACAAACCTTCCGTAGAGGAAGCAGGACTCAGCCTCATCGACTTCATTGCACCGACCGATTCCAAAGAGCGTATTGCCCAAATCGTACCCGATGCCAAAAAGTTCATCTACCTCGTCGCCTATGCCGGTATTACCGGGGCTGGCAAAAGCGAAGACCTGCAGGAGATTGTTGCGAACATCAAAGCCCACACCCAGACACCTGTGTATGTCGGGTTTGGCGTTGATACACACACAGCACAAGAGAAAGCAAAAGGGGTTGACGGCGTGATTGTCGGATCAGCATTTGTCAAAGTACTGCTTGACGACACCCTGAATGGTACACAGAAAATTGCCAAAATTTCCGAAATTGCCAAAGAGATCAAAGAGAAGATCAACGCATAACCGCTGCGTGGTTAAAACTTTTCGAGTATAATACCTCCATTCCATCTAAAGAGGTATGCTTTGACACATTTCGTCTGGAACATCGATCCGGTTCTTCTCCATCTTGGCCCCCTGCAGCTGCGCTGGTACGGCCTGCTCTTTGTCGGCTCCTTTTTTCTCGGTCTGCTGCTTCTGCAGTACATTTTCAAACGTGAAGGGAAAGACCCTGCACTGCTTGATACATTCCTTGTCTATATTATGATCGGGGCCGTTGTCGGTGCCAGGCTGATGCACTGTTTTGCCTACGAACCGGCTTTCTACCTCTCCCATCCGCTCGAAATACTGAAAATCTGGAAAGGCGGTTTGGCAAGCCACGGCGGTCTGATAGGCTCCATTCTTGCCATCTGGCTTTTCAGCAGAAAATACCGTTTCGATTTTATGTGGCTGCTCTCGCGTACTGCTATTGCCGGCACTATCACCGCGGCATTCGTACGTTTTGGCAACTTCTTCAACTCAGAAATCCTCGGCAAACCGACCGATCTGCCCTGGGCAGTCATCTTCGAACGTGTTGACATGCTTCCCCGTCATCCTGTCCAGCTCTATGAAGCCTTCAGCTATCTCGTACTTTTTGCAATCATGATGCTGGTCTACCTCAACACCAAACCCAAAACCGCTACACAGCTGCTTCCCGGCATCTTTCTGACCTACATGTTCACAGTCCGCTTTCTGCTTGAATACACCAAAACCAAACAGGCCGACTACACCTGGGATCTTCCTCTCACCACCGGCCAGGCACTCAGCCTTCCCTTCATCCTCATAGGCATCCTCTGGCTCCTCTACGCCTGGAGACAGATACAAAAAGAGAAGTCAGGAGCGCACAATGCACCCTAACACATCCAATAAAAGCGTTGCAAAGCAACGCATACCACACCCTCTCAATCCTCAATCCTCAATCCTCAATCCTAACGCGTACATTCAAAGGAAATTTGAATGTACGCGTTAGGCATCGACATCGGCTCCACTACCGTCAAGTACGTCCTCTGCGACAAAGACTTCAACATTGTCGCCAAAGCCTACACTCCCCACGATACCAAACAGGCTCCCACCCTTCTGAAACTGCTTGAAACACTTTCACAAACCCACAAAGAAGCATATGACAATATTGGGAAAGTCTACATTACCGGTTCTGGTGCAAGCCGCATCGCGCCGACTCTCAATGCCCGTTTTGTGCAGGAGGTCAATGCCGTTGTGCTTGCCGTAGAGCATCTCCACCCCGATGTCCGCTCCGTTGTCGAACTGGGCGGACAGGATGCGAAGATCATCCACTTCAAAGAGAGTGAGGATGGTAAAAAGACGGTACTCACCTCCATGAATGACAAATGCGCTTCAGGTACCGGAGCGACGATCGAGAAGTGTACGATGAAGGTGGGTATGGAGCCTGAAGAGGCATCGAAACTTGCATTCAGTGCCCAAAAACTGCACCATGTTGCCGCAAAGTGCGGGGTTTTTGCCGAAACTGATATTGTCAACCTCGTCAAAACCTCTGTACCTGCCAATGAGATCATGAACTCACTGGCCGATGCCATTGTCATGCAGAACCTTACAGTACTCACCCGAGGCAATACGCTGATGCCAAAGGTTCTGCTGCTTGGCGGTCCCAATACCTACCTGCCCTTTTTGCAGGAGTGCTGGCGCATGCGCATCGCCGAGCTCTGGGATGAACGCGGCATTGCCTACGACAAGGAAAAGCTTGAAAAACTCATCATCGTTCCTGACAATGCCCAGTACTACGCAGCCCTTGGCGCGGTCATTTTCGGAGAGGGCGAAGCCAATCATGACAAATGTTTTAGCGGGCTTATTGCGCTCAAAACACTGGTTGAAAGCAGTGGTGCGGGAGAAAGTGACACTGTCGATGCACCCCTGGTACAGAGCAAAGCAGACCTTGAAGCATTTCAAAAACGCTACACCATCCCTCCCTTCATCCCGCCAAAACCTACTTCCAAAACTGTCTGCTTTCTTGGCATTGACGGCGGTTCTACCTCTTCCAAAGCCGTGCTGGTCAATGAAAAAGGTGAATTGATGCTGAAGGTCTACCAGCTCTCCAAAGGTAACCCCATCGCCGATACGGTCGAACTGCTTCAGAAGATCAAAGCACAGGATCCCGAAAGTCACTATGACATCAGAGGGCTTGGTGTCACCGGCTACGCCGCAGATGTTTTGGAGGGGGCGCTCAGAGCCGATGCGAATATCATCGAAACCATCGCCCATATGAAGAGCGCACAGGCAGCCTTTGGCACAAGTGTGGATGTCATCTGCGACATCGGCGGGCAGGATATCAAGGTACTCTTCATGGAGAACGGCATGATGAAGAACTTCCGTCTCTCCAACCAGTGCAGTGCGGGCAACGGTACACTCTTGCAGAGTATGGCCAAACAGTTCGGTGTTCCTGTCGAAAAATATGCCGAGGTAGCATTTGAAGCCAAACAGGCACCAAGGTTCAACTACGGCTGTGCCGTCTTCCTCGATACCGACCGGGTCAACTTCCAGAAAGAGGGCTACACCAAAGAGGAACTCTTTGCCGGTATTGCCAAAGTACTTCCAAAGAATGTCTGGCAGTACGTGGTACAGGCTCCAAACCTTGCGATGCTCGGCCGTCACTTTGTCCTTCAGGGCGGCACACAGTACAATCAGGCAGCCCTCAAAGCACAGGTAGACTACATCCGCTCCCAGGTACCCGATGCTACTGTCGACGTACACCCCCACCCCGGTGAAGCCGGTGCCATCGGTGCAGCACTCGAAGCGCTCCACAGTGTCAATGCACGCGGCTACGCTACCTTTGTAGGGCTGGAAGAGGCGCTGCAGATGACCTATACCTCACGCACCGACGAAGAGACACGCTGCCGCTTTTGCTCCATCAACTGCTCCCGTACCTTCATAGACACACAAACCCCTTCTGGAAACAGTGCACGCTATATTGCAGGGTTTTCCTGCGAAGACGGCACAGTCGAATCGGTCGATGCGCTTAAAAGTCTGAGGGCATCCAGAAAATCCCTCCAGGAGAGTGTCCCCAACCTCGTTAGAAAAGAGGCCGAAAAGCTCTTTGCACCCCTCTACACCCCCAATGCAAAACCGACACCCGAACACCACATCGAAGAACAGCGGGTACGTGTGACACTCGGAGGATGGGGTCCCACACTCCGCACAACACAAAAACGCCCTTTTCAGACCAGCTCCGCAGAAGATGCCGCTTACCGTGAATCGCTTACCATTGCCATTCCAAAAGTACTTAACGTCTACTCCCTTGCCCCCTTTTTGCGTACCTATCTCGAAGCACTGGGCATACAGCGCCACAACATCCTTTTTTCAACTTTTTCTAACGAAGATATGTACCTCGAAGGTGCCAAATACGGCTCGGTAGACAGCTGCTACCCGGCAAAAGTGGCACAGTCACATGTCTATCAGCTGCTTTTTGCAAAAAAATATGCCAAAAAAGGCATAGACTACCTCTGGTTCCCTGCCGTCACCCATCTGCCCGGCTACGTAACGCACTCAATGGGACAAACCTCCTGTCCCATTGTCTCGGGTACCCCCAAAGTAGTCTATTCTGCTTTTACCAAAGAGCGCAACCTCTTTAGCGAAAAAAACATTACCTTTGTAGACGAAGCCCTTGACTTCGACAACCGGGCACTGCTCAAAGCACAGCTTTTCGATATCTGGGGCAAACGGCTGCGCATCACCAAAGATGAAAGCGACTGGGCTGCTGAAGAGGGTTGGAAAGCACTGGCACAGCAGGATACACAGATTATGCAGGAGGGTAGAAACATACTCGATGAGGCAGAAGCAAACGGCGAAGTGGTCATTTTGATGCTGGGACGCCCTTACCATTCTGACCCCGGGCTCAACCACGAAGTACTCGATGAGTTCCAGTCTCTGGGCTTCAAGACCCTCTCGATGCGTGCCGTTCCTAAAGAGCACAACTACCTGATGCGCTTTTTTGGAAAAGATGTAGAAGCGGGAATCATTGCCGATGTGTTCGACATCCGTGATGTCTGGAAAGAGAACTTTTCAACCAATTCAGCACAAAAAGTCTGGGCTGCCAAATTTGCCGCCCGCCACCCCAATGTTGCCGTACTCGACCTAAGCAGCTTCAAGTGCGGCCACGATGCCCCCACCTATGCCATCATTGACAAGATTCTTGGTGCTTCACGCACCCCACACCTGCCCCTGCATGACATCGATGCCAACAAACCCGGCGGCTCTATCAAGATCCGTGTCAAAACCTTTGCCTACACACTCGAACAATACGCGGAGGAATTAAAAATTAAAAGGGAAAAATTAAATTTAGCCCGAGGAGATTTCCAATGAGCCTCTCATGTAGCAACATAAAAACCCCCGACAATAACGGTGATTTGCACTTTTTGCACCACACACCCCACCAGTGGCGCGAAGGTCCTACAGAAGCCATCGGGTACGCCCCCAAAGAGGAGACAGTTTTTCTCTCAGGAGGGCTGACACTTTTGCAGGACAAACTCATCGAAGCTGCACTCAACAGTCTCGGCACCACCTTCACTGCACTGCCAAACCCCGATTTTAAAGCATTTCAGACAGGCAAGGCATTCGGTAACCGCGGACAGTGCAACCCTACGTACTTTACGGTAGGCAACCTTGTCCGATATCTGCAACATCTGCGTGACGAAAAAGGGCTCTCGACAGAAGAGATCATCCGAAAGTATATCTATATCACCGCAGGTGGCTGTGGCCCCTGCCGCTTTGGCATGTACATTACCGAATACAAAAAAGCCCTTGCCGATGCCGGGTTCGAAGGTTTCAGAATCACTTCATTCGACCACGAAAAAGGTATTTTTCAGGGTGATGAAATAGAGGAGCAAATGCTTGACTATACGCCGACATTTTTCATTACACTTGCAAAAGCAGTCGTTATCGGCGACATCATCAACATGCTCGGCTACAAAATACGTCCCTATGAAGTGGAAAAAGGTACTACTGATGCCGCCCTTGCACAGTGTAGAGCAATCGTCGCAAACGCTTTTTTGAAGCACACAAGCCTTATAGCCGCAATGTGGCAGTGCAGAAAAGTACTCTCTGCCGTCAAACTCGACCGTCTTCAGGTCAAACCAAAAGTGATGGTTATGGGGGAGTTCTGGGCGGCAATGACCGAAGGGGACGGAAACTACAACCTTTACCGGTTTTTGGAAGCAGAAGGGGCAGAATGTATTCCCCAGCCTATCATCAACCGTCTGATGCTCAGTCTATGGGAAGCGGAGCAGTCGAACCTCAAACAGCAGCATCTTCCTGGAGAAAACAGACCGGCAGTCGACTTCTCCAGCCTCAAGAGCAGGCTGCTCATCAAAGCGGGAAAGGCAGCGGTCAAAACCCACTTCACGCTCTATGCAAAAACAATCGGTCTGCACGACTATGACGTACCCGACATCGACAAGCTTGCCGAACTTGCCAAAGCGTACTATACCCTTGAGTGCAGCGGCGGCGAAGGGCATCTGGAAGTCGCACATCTCATCGAGGCGGTCAAACACAACCTCGCCCACCTGGTCATCTCCGTCAAGCCTTTTGGATGCATGCCAAGTTCAGCCGTAAGTGACGGAGTACAGTCACTGGTCACCGCCCGATATCCGCAGGCAAACTTCCTTAGCATCGAAACTTCCGGTGAAGGTGCGGCAAACTTTTACAGCCGTGTACAGATGGCTCTTTTCAAGGCAAAACAGGCGGCAAAAGAGGAGTTTGAAGCTATCCGTAAAGATGAGAATATCCCTGCCAAGGTAAACAACTATCTTTACCAGCCGACGAATGACAAAATCGGTACAGCCGCAGCACTATTGCAAAGTATTTCCGTTCTAAAGTAAAAAGATTATCCTCTCCTCTAAGAAAAAGTCCTTATAATAGGGAAAAGCGCTAAAAGGAGGAGACTGTGTATGTGTGCATATTTTTGTTTTTTTTAATAGTCCTCCTTTTGGCTCTCTTTTATTACTACTATCAATCCTCTTTTGACCAGCATCTGCGTACTTTTATTGAATTCAACACTGATATTACCGTTATTACCGACCGTATCTATATCATTGCGATGAATCAGGCCGGATTACGGTTTTTTGAAAAAAAAGATTTAAAAGCACTTCTTTCCAAAACACGCTATCTCAGTAAACTCATCAAGGAAGAAGTTTCCGATGACAACCGTTACATCACCACCAAAACATGGGTAACCAAAGTAGATAGAGATCACCCTATCAAGGTTACTATTTCACGTCCGACCATCAACCAGACGTTCATGATGCGTGTAAGTAAAATCAATGCCAGACGCTATATGATTACCTTCCATAACATTTCAAAAGCACTTGCCGAAAAAAATGTGATGACACAAATTGCCGAAAAGGATGAGTTGACCAAAATTTACAATCGTAAAAAGTTTAACAGTATGCTTTCTGCAGCCATCAGGGAAGCAACAGTCTACGCCACTCCTTTCACCATTATTCTTTTTGACATTGACCATTTTAAATCAGTCAATGATACCTATGGACACAATGTCGGAGACAAAGTGCTTATCCAAATAAGTGCATTGGTCAGGAACCTTCTGAGGGGAGATGACCTGCTTGCACGGTGGGGAGGGGAAGAGTTTATTATTCTGTCACCTTCCACACGGGAAAACGATGCCTATGAACTTGCCAACCGCCTGCGTAAAGAGATCGAACTGTTTCCGTTCACACATGTCAAAAAGATGACATGCAGTTTTGGTGTAGCCGAGTTCTCAAGCAACGACACCGCTGCCGAACTGATCCAAAAAGCAGACAAAGCGCTCTACAAAGCAAAGGTCTCAGGACGTAACAAAGTCAGGATTGCCCAAGATTAACACTTTTTCGCCAAAATATGAATATACCGTCCCATATTCCGGAAGGTAGGACGACGGCAATAGCGATACTCAACTTCCATCAACTCATCAAAGTTAGTATTTTGCAGCGCCTCTTTGCCCATATAATCGTAAAACACACGGATGCCCGTTTGCACATCAATATCAAAACCGTTTGCTCCCAGCCACGCAATAAGCGTTTCCGGTGCCTGCGGATGGGGCGGTGTCAGGCGTTTGCCTCTCCCGTACCAACGGTTTTGCAAAATAGTTCCAAGCCTCCAGCTTCCCTGCATAACGTTACGGTAAATCAGAGAATGTTGGTTAAAAAAGAGTAAAGAAAGATGGCCCCCGGGTTTGACCCGGCCTGCAACCACACCCAACGTCTCCAGCGGCTTTGCCGTCCATTCTATGACGGCATGGTAGAGCACCAGATCCTGCAGCGGTAAAGAGGCGGCAACCTCCTGTGCAGGTGCTTTGTGAAAATCTGCCATACACCCTGCTTCGGCAAAGTGTGTCTGCGCCTTTTCAAGCATTTTGAAAGAGATGTCATTGCAGGTAAGCCGATGGCCTGCCTCGGCAAACCAGAGTGCCATCTGTCCCAGACCGCACCCGGCATCCCACACATCAAGTTGAGAGCCATCGTGCAAATGCTGCAAATCTTCTTTTAACAGCTTCAAACGCCATTCTCCTTTGAATGAACCGTAAATAGACTTTTCGAACTTTTCGACAAAACCGTCAAAATTGTAATCGTATTTACCCCGTTCTTTTGCCATCACACCTCTCCGTAAAGCCGATCAAGCATTGAAATCGGGTACTCTTTCATTCTACCGTCTTCTACAAACCACAGCCGTGTCGCCAATGCCTTGGCTTCACTCACGTCATGGCTTATCATCAGTGTCGTCATCCCAAAACGCTCATGCAGCGCTTTGATCTGCGTGCTGAGTTTTCTACGCATACGCGGATCGAGTGCAGAAAGCGGCTCATCCATCAGCAAGAGTTTTGGACGGCGCATCAGCGCCCGTGCAAGCGCTACCCGCTGCTTCTGCCCACCGCTGAGTGTCGTAACATTGCGTGTTGCTATTTTCCCGATCTCCATCATTTCAAGCAGCTCACCGGCCAATGCTTCATCTCTATTGACAAAAAGCAGATTTTCCTTGACATTCATATTGTCAAAAAGTGCATAATCCTGAAAAACAAACCCCACATTGCGCTGCTGTACGGGCACTCTTTTTTTCTCTCCAAGCCAAGTCACACCGTCACAGACAATACGGCCGTTTGCGGCTTCAAGCCCGGCAAGAATACGCAGGAAGGTACTCTTTCCGGCACCGCTCTCTCCCATGATAACAATAAAGTCTCCCCTGTCAACGTCAACATTGACAGAAAGTGTCATGAGACCGCTGCTGCCGTGCAGGTTTTTTTCAACAGAAATATTCAGCATACTATAGCATCCCTACATGCATCTTCTGGCGGTGATTGAAAAAGTATACCCCCAGCAGTACGGTAAAGCTGAATACAAGCAGCACGCCGGCATAAATGTTCGCCTGTGCATAATCCATCTCCTCAACCAGGTCGTAAATGGCCACCGATGCTACCCGTGTCTCATGAGGTATGTTCCCGCCCACCATCAGTACAACACCAAATTCGCCTACCGTATGCGCGAAGGTAACAATCACCGCTGTCAAAAGCGAAGGTTTGATATTGGGAAGCGCTACTTTCCAAAGTGTAGTACGGGTATTTTTCCCTGCCAGATAGCTCGCTTCGATCATATGCGGATTGAGTGATTCAAAACCGCTCTGCAGCGGCTGTACCATAAACGGAAAGGAGTAAAAGCAGCTTGCAACTACCAGCCCGGTAAAGCTGAAGGCCAACTTGATGCCGAGTGCCTCTTCAAAAAAGTGCCCAAGCGGTGAATTGTGAGAGAGCAGCAGCAGCATATAGAATCCCAATACTGAGGGAGGTAGTACTATGGGCAGCGATGTAACCGCTTCAAGCACGGGTTTGAACCGTGAACGGCTCTGTGACAGAAACCAGGCAAAAGGAAGTGCAACAAAAAAAAGAATGGTTGCCGTCAACCCTGCCAGTTTGAACGAAAGCAGAAACGGTGCCCACTCTATCTGCTCCCAGAATGTCATATCCCACTCCTATTTTTCACTGTCAGGCACACTGAAACCGTACTGTTTCATGATTTGCTGCGCCTTTGGTGTCTGAAAAAAATCATAAAAAGCTTTTGCAAGCGGATTGTTCGTACCGTATTTGGTAATGCCGTATCCCTGCCTAAGCGGCTGGTGCAGACTGTCGTCAATCAGATAATAGGCGGCATGTGTACTCTTGGCCACTGTAGGTGCAAGCACCAATGACAGTGCAATGATCCCGACATCGGCTGCCTTTATTTTAATAAAGTTTGCCGTTTGGGAAATGTTCTCCCCCAAAACGATTTTGGGTTTCAGTTTTGCATAGAGATACTTGCTCACCAGTGCCTGTTTTGCCTTTTCCCCATAAGGTGCATGTGTAGGATTGGCAATCGCAATCTTCTCAACCCAGGGAGCAGTAAGATTCTCAAAGCCTCTGGAAGCATTGAAATCATCACGCATACTCCATATGACCAGCCGTCCAATGGCATAGAGCTTCGGTTCCGTTACAATGTCGCCGTTTTTATATAGGGCTTGAACATAATCCATATTGGCCGAGAAGTAAAGATCGTACGGCGCGCCGTTCGCAACCTGTACTTTTCCCTTTCCCGAAGAACCGTAGATCATGCGTACGCTGTCATGTGGGTGCATTTTCAAAAAATCCGCTTTGATCGTATCGAGCGCAAACTTCAGATCACTTGCGGCAAAAACAGTCAATTCTCCCGCCTGCAGGCTGCTCCATACTATCAACATACCCAATATCACTTTTTTAAACATCTTTACTCCTTAAAAGAGATAATCCACTTCTGCACGCAATTCATCGTAGGAGGGATCCAGTTTATAGGCTCCCGGCTTTCCGGGGAACGGTGTATGGGTATCACCCCACACATGAGCGTAACGCACCTTCCAGTAAAACTGCTGTTTGGCACCAAATCCCTGCATCACTTCCAGTGTCGCCACATTGTTGTCTGCCGGTACAGATGCTTTTGCATCGTCAAAATCCTGATAGCCGTAGCTTCCCACAATTTTCATATCGTATTGCTTCCAATCATACCCTACTTTTCCGACATAGGTTTTGGTGTTGGCATCCCAGTTGTACTGTCCCATCAAACGGGTAAATCCACCGGTAGGAAAACCGCGCCAGGGTGCAATAATATCTCCTTTATCCGCGACACGTGTGTAGCCAAGATGTACTTTCCATGCATCATATTTTGCATCGAGCCGCACACCAAGCAGCCAGCTGTCAAGACTTTTAGGGTCTTTATACCCTGTGACAAGCAGCTTTTGGCTTGCACCGCCAATCTCACCCGCACCGTTGTCAAACTGCTGCATATAGCGTATACCCGGCCTCCATGTCCAGCTACCGCTTTTAAACGTATAGTCAGCCTGAAGCATTGCAAAAGAGAGCAGTTGGGGCACTGCTGTATAGTTGGCTGTCAGGGTAAGATTTTCGATACTGCGGTTCTCTACCTCTGCAATCCACAGCCTGTCTTTAATACTTTTCGCCTCCAGCTTGGAAAGTGTCAATCCTTTGTGCATGCCGGCATCATCGTTTTGCGTATAGTAGGAATATGGCTCACCCTTCACATATCCTGTCGCAAGTACATGGTGAAAATGGCTGTGGTCACGCAGTTTTTGTCGGGTGATGTAGGCTGCCTTGAAAGTCGTATCCGGCAGATCATGTGTCGTTACTGTTACACCTTCAAAGGTATTGGGAATCATCTTGCCGTCATTGCTTTTGGTAAGGAAACTCTCGAAAATCTGCCGCCCTGCTTTCACATCGGTATGGCTGTAGCAGTACTCAAGATAGGCTTCTGCGAAGGTGGCAATATAGGTTTTTCCATCTGTCAGACGGTCATACCTGCTAAAGGTATCTTTCCCTGCTTTGTAAAGATACGCCTGGTCTCTTCCAAGACTGCCTATACCGTCTGTAAAATAAAACCCTGCCGTTGCGCCAAATCCATTATAGTAGGCTGTTTTATACGTCAGACTTCCTCCAACCCCTACGATCGTACTGTTTTTACGTACATTTTTCCCTTTAATCTGCAGCTCATGCCCCCATTTGTCCACAAAAAGATGTGTACGCAGCCTGCCGTACCACATCCCTTTGCTGAATATCTCCTTGACATTCGAAGCATCTCCGGGCTGCTTGTTGTAGACGTGAATCATATTGGGCTTGAGTGAATGCTTGAAAGGTGCTGTCGTCTGCGCCTGTGCAAAAAATGAGGCCACTGCCATACCAAGCCATCCATATTTTATTTTCATCTTTACCTTCCTATCATAATATCTCTGGGCTTGATGCCAAGACGCACCTTGTCCCCAGTTTGCAGTGTCGTACTGTATATTGAAAACGGTACCACAGAGACAACCGTATCATGCCCGCCAATGTCTACTGTCAGCTTGATGTGCTTTGTATCTTTCTCAACCATGGTGATCACCCCTTCAAGCAGGTTGATCGGCTCTGCTTCATCAGGATGCACCACAAACACATTGGAAGATTTGCATACCGCTATCACACTGCTGCCAGCTTCAATATGAAGATCTTCAACTGCTTCGGCAGTGATATGTGAAAGCAACTGCTGAGTACCTTTCAAGCGCAGGGTAACTGCCGCATTTACACCATCTTGCTGTACCTGTGTTACCACTGCCTGTATCTGGTTACGCGCAGAGAGTTGAAGCCCAAGTCGTCCAATCGTGCCAAACGTACCCTCTTCCCCGTCCACCAAAGATGCCAGCCGTGCAATAAAACGGCTGTGCTCTTCTTCCAACAGTGCATAATGATTCAAGAGCCGTTTTCCGTATGCGGTCAAGACGGTACCGCCTCCCTCTCTGCCTCCGGTCTCCCTGTTTACAATGGGTTCCGGAGAGAGCGCATTCATCGCATCGACCGCTTCCCATGCACTCTTGTAGCTCATCGGTACCGCCTTGGCCGCCTTGGAGATGGAGCCATGTTCATCAATGGCATGCAGCAGCCGTATCCGCTTCTCAAGCAAAAACGGTTTCCCAAACATTTCCAAAGAGAGTGTCGAAGCAAGCTCCATAGCCTTCCTTATATACCATACTACATAACGATGAAATCCTACCATTATATACCTTAAGATACAACGCTCTTGACAAAGTCATCCAAACGTGATATTATCCGCCCAGTTGAGTAAACAGAGGTATTGCACAACAATACCTACCATAACTCTTCATTATTAATCCTTCACTTCAAAATGTACAGTATTTTGAGTATGGGGGTGACTTGGTTTCGACTGGAGCAGTCGGGGCTATGTGCATGTCGGACTGGGCAATTCCGTTACGCGGCCCAACGCGCATAAACGCAAACAACACAGATTATCGTCCAGCTTA
>JALUXB010000007.1 GCA_027019175.1 Sulfurovum sp.
CACCCGTGACCGTTTCAACTCGGGTTCGGGGTGGCTGAGTTTCTACAAACCCGTCAAGGGTGCCGTCATCGAAAAGGAGGACAACAGCCACGGCATGCACCGTGTGGAGATCGTCGCCGCCAAAAGCGGCGCGCATCTGGGGCACGTCTTCAACGATGCACCCGGCGGCAAGCGACGCTACTGCATCAACGCCACTGTTTTGGAGTTTATGCCACGGAATAAACTAAAAAAATGATGAATGCAAACATAGTGAACGGTGTTGTCAGGGGACAACACCCTTGTACCTTAGAAAATACACCATAAAATTGAGTATAATCCTGCAACAACATCTTAAGGAGTTACCATGCCATACAACACACTCACAGAAGAAGAACAGTACGTCATCCTCCACAAAGGTACCGAGCGCGCCTTTACCGGAAAATTCTGGGACCACCATGAGGACGGTACCTACGTCTGCCGCCAGTGCAACACGCCGCTTTTCCCTTCCGATGCGAAGTTCGACAGCGGTACAGGCTGGCCAAGCTTCGATGACGCCTTCCCTGGCGCGGTCAAAGAGGTTCCCGATGCCGACGGCAGACGTACGGAGATCATCTGCGCCAACTGCGGCGGGCATCTGGGACACGTCTTCAAGGGCGAGGGCTTCACCCCAAAGCAGACACGCCACTGCGTCAACTCTCTCTCTTTGGACTTCGTGCCTGAAAAATAACGGGTACCTTTAAAAAAACAGACTTAACGGAACGGCAAATCGCTTGTGGTTCCCATCACCAAAAGGCACGATATCGCTTCCGGCATACAAAACGATACCGACTACCCTTTTGTCAGACTTTTTTTGAAAGTCCCCAATGTGCTTAAAAGCTTCTTTTCTGATACTCAAAGAGGACTTTACCTCTATGGCAAATATGATATCGGACTTTTCTATGATGAAATCGATCTCTTTTTTGTCATTGGTACGGTAGTGGTACATAGAAGGTTGTGTCTGTGAATATCCTATGTGCTTGGCAAGTTCGACATAGACAAACGTCTCTACAACATCTCCTTTATGTTTGCTTTCCATCAAGTCGTCAACTGAAGCAATTCCCAAAAGATGACAAAAAAGTCCACTGTCAGTCATAAAGAGTTTAGGAGACTTTATAAAACGTTTGGAAATGTTGGAGACATAGGGTTTAAGCAGTGCAATCTGGTAGATCATCTCCAGCATACTCAGATAGTTACTTGCTGTAGCCTCCGAAAGGTTTGCCTCATTTGCCAAATCTGATTTATTTACCAAACCGCATGACCTTGGTGCGATGATATTGTAAAAACGTATAAATGCTGAGATATCCCTAAGCTCTCCGACATCCCGTATGTCTCTCTCTACGTAGGTACTTATGTAGGCATTGAACCACAAAGACCTGCCTCTAGGTGTATCTATTTTAAGTATCTCGGGATAGCCACCCTTCAGCACCGCTTCCATTACTTCATTCACAGACTTTTTATCACAATGTAATCCTTCCACATCCTCCGTAAACAGAATATCAATAATATTCTCCTCCGGCTTATGGTGTATCTCTTTTTGTGAGAGCGGATACATCGGTATTTCTATGATCCTACCGGCAAGCGTCTCTTTGGCTTTTTTCATATCAAGCACATTGGCAGATCCGGTAAGCAGAAAGTTTCCATTGACTCTATGGCTATCAATATCAAATTTAATGCCGTCGAGTACTTCAGGAACTTTCTGTATCTCATCTATGGTAACCGGTTTGGGGAGTGAAGCAATATATCCCTGCGGATCGTTCTTGGCAGCTTCTCTTTGTGTCAAGTCGTCAAATACCCTGTACTCTCTGTCCAAAGAGAGGCATAGCGTAGATTTTCCTATCTGTCTTGCACCGGTAAGCAATACGGCCGGGGAGATACGGAGTGCTTCCTGCAAAATATTTTCTACAGAGCGTTTAAACATTCAAAGCCTTTACATATGTAATTTATATAAGTATAGCTTTATTTTTTACAAATGTAAAGATATTTATTATAAAGTAAATAGGCATATTGGCAAATGCAGGTGCACACGCATCAGCGTGCACTCTCTTCACCAACCTGTTTCAAATGGTTGGCAAACTCCTGTGGCTTGATGAACCCTGTCAGGCTCTTTTCGGGCAGGAACTTCCCGTTTTTGTCGAAGAAGATGATGTTGGGTGTACCGAAGAGTTCGTACTTCTTCAGCAATGCCTTTTCCGCATCGGTATTGTCGGTCACATCGACCTTGATAAAGGTGAACTTTTTGAGCTGCTCTTTGACTTTCGGGTTGGGGAAAGTGATCTCCTCCAGCTCCTTGCACGCCGTACAGCTCTCTTTACCGAAATCTACCACCACCGGCTTGTCGGAGGCCGCTACCTCTTTGAGAAGTCGTGCAATAGTGTAGCCTCTGTGGCTGTTTTTGGTTTCAGATACGCTAACGACCGCACCTTTTGGCGCTGTAAAGCGCTCAAAAGGTCTGAACATCGAACCTGCTCCGCTCAGCGCACCGACAAAGAGCGATACACCGTAAAGCATCAGGAGCACGGCAAAAAGCTGAATAAGCTTTTTGGCTCCGGGCTTTTTGTCGCTGCCGTCGAATACACCCATATAGAGTGCCGAGCCCATAAAGAGCAGTGACCAGAGTATCAGTGTAATACCGTCCGGCAGTACGCGTCCAAGCATGAAAATGGCAAGCCCCAGCATCATCACACCGAAGACCTGGGAGACCACGCTCATCCAGCCACCCGGTTTTGGCATGAACTTCCCTGCACCGATGCCTACAAGCAGCAGCGGCATACCCATCCCGATGCTCATCACAAAAAGCGCCACGCCGCCAAGCAGGGCGTCACCCGTATGGGAGATGAAGAGTACGGCACCCCCAAGCGGCGGCGCCACACAGGGGCCGACTATGAGTGCGGAGAGCACACCCATCACCGCCGTACCGACAAAGCCGCCCTTCTGTCCCGCTTCGTCACTGGCGCGGCTGAGTCTGCTCTGCCACGAGGCGGGAAGGCCTATTTCATAGTAGCCAAAGAGGGAGAAGGCGAGGGCTACGAACATCGCTGCAAAGAGTGTCAGCACCCACGGATTCTGCATCGCCGTCTGGATATCGGCACCCACCAGTCCGGCAACGACACCGACTACCGTGTAGGTCAGCGCCATTGCGACCACATAGACCAGTGAGGTGACAAAGGCTTTGGCGACACTGGGCTTTCCGCTTCCGGACTGCGATACGATGATAGAGGAGAGAATGGGGATCATCGGGAAGACACACGGCGTGAGTGCCAGCAACAGGCCGAAGATGAAGAAGAGCAGCACAATGAAAAGCGAACTCTCGCTGCCAAGCACATCGGCGATCTTTGCGGTATTGCCCTCGTGCGTAAGCGAGCTTATCTTGTCGAAAACCCCTGCAGCTTCGCCTTTGAAATCGAAGCGCTTCCTGAACGGCTGGTAGCAGATACCCGCATCAGAACACCCTACCAGTTCCACCTCAAGCGTATAGTCCCCCTTGACCTTGGAGGTGATGTCGTTGACGGGGATCTTTACCGTCAGCCCCTTTTCGTAGACCATATCGCCGTCGAAGTCGTGCGCGGGCGGCAGTTTGGGCTTGAGCACGACCGTTTTTGGCTTGACGACGCGGAACTTCAGATCGTTTTTGTAGATGTGGATCTTGTCTGCCAGTGTAATCTGCGTTTCGATCGTATCGCCCTTCTGTACGGCAGTGATCTTGAAGGCATCTTCGGGGTCGAGGAACTTCTGTTTTTTCAGCGCGCTGCTGAATCCGCCGTAGGAGAATGCGGTAAAGAAGAGGAGTGTTGCAAGAAGTTGCTTGAACAGTTTTGTCATTGTTACTCTCTGTAGGTAAATTTTTATATAAGCATTGTATGCTACTATCCGTGTAGACGCTGTGTAATATTAGCAAAAATGCGTTAACTATTTATTTACATGAGGCCAATAACCATGTCCAACCATCTCAAAAACGAACACTCCCCCTATCTTCAGCAGCATGCCGACAACCCCGTCGACTGGTACCCCTGGGGAGAGGAGGCTTTCAAAAAGGCACAAAAAGAGCACAAACCCATCTTTTTGAGCATCGGTTACAGCTCCTGCCACTGGTGCCATGTCATGGAAAAAGAGTCGTTCCGGGATAAGAAAACAGCCGAAATTCTCAACAAACACTTTGTCGCCGTCAAGGTCGACCGCGAAGAGCGCCCCGACATCGACAAGCACTTCCAGGAGGTCTACCAGCTGATGAACGGACGTCCGGGCGGCTGGCCTGCCTCCATCTTTCTGACCGAAGAGCTCAAACCCTTCTACTCGGCAACCTACATCCCGCCCGAACCCCGCTACGGAATGATGAGCTTCCCCACACTGCTGGAGGTGATCGCCGACAAGTACAAGAACGAAAAGGGGCCGCTTGTCGAAGAGGCGGAGAAGGTACTCAAACACCTCAATCCAAACAAGGACAAGATACAGGCGACAAAGCTTGACAACAGCATCATCGGCCGATACATCGAACAGGCAGGACAGCTCTTCGACCGCAGAGAGGGCGGCTTCAACAAGGCCCCCAAGTTCCCGCAGGCCTCCACACTCGACCTGCTGCTCGACCTCCACAAACTCACCGGCAGTAAAGAAGCACTCGATATGGCGCGCTTCTCCCTGCTTGCAATGGCAAAAGGGGGGCTGCGCGACCTCGTCGACGGCGGCTTCTGCCGCTACGCCACCGATGACAGCTGGCTGGTACCCCACTTCGAGAAGATGACCTACGACAATGCCCATCTAAGCAGCGTCTACCTTAAAGCCTATCACGTCACGGGCGAAGGCTTCTTCAAAAAAGTCGCCTTCGAGACACTCAACTTTATGCTTGAGAAGATGCGGGAAGAGAACCTCTTCTACTCTGCCAGCGATGCCGACACCGAAGGCGAAGAGGGAAAATACTTCGTCTACACCTACGAAAAGGCGCTCAAATCCTTTGCCAAAGCAGGCATCCCCAAAAAGGAGCACGAAGCACTTGCCAAAGCGCTGCACATTACACCCGAGGGCAACTTCGAGGGCAAGAACATCGTACGCGTAGATTCGCCCGAGAGTACCGACACGATCCCCTACTACGACGAAGCCATCGCCGCACTCAAGAAGCGCAGAGAAGAGAAGCGCGTCTACCCCTTCATCGACAAGAAGGTCATCACATCATGGAACGCGATGATGATCACTGCACTCTTCAAAGCCTCAAGGGTCGATACGAAGTATCTCGAACCGGCCAAGGAGGCGCTGCAGCGGCTGCTTGAGACGATGTACCCCAACTCGCAGCTCTTCCACTCCACGCTTATTGGCAAAAAACCGAAGATCCACGCCTTTTTGGAAGACTATGCCTACCTCGGCGAAGCGCTCATTGAAGCGTATGAGAGTACGCTTGACGAGACACACCTCATCGTCGCGCAGAAGCTGGCCAACGCCGCGATTGAAAAGTTCTACAAGAACGGCATCTGGAAATTCTCGCGCGGCGAATTCGAGACCGACGCGGAGATACACGACAGCTCCTACCCCTCTTCGCTTGCCACAATGGTAGGCGTACTGCACTCGGTCTCCTCGCTCATCGACCCTGTCTACAAGAAGTTCGTCTTCAAGTCGCTTGAGATACACTCCTACGATGTGATGCGCCAGCCCATCTCCACACCGAAGCTCAGCAAAATGGTCATCCGCTATCTGCTGGACGATGTCATCATCAAAGCCAAAGAGCAGATGCTGCTGCCACACATTACAGACCTCGACACGCTACCCTACCCCTTCAGTCTGCTGCGTACCGATACCAACGACGGCTTCATGATCTGCAACACCTCCGCCTGCTTTGGACACGAAAAGAATTTTGAAGGGGTTAGGGAAGTGCTCCAAAAACGTCAGCAGAAATAATGCGGCTAACGCTTTTTCTGTTTCTTGCACTCTCACTGCTTTCGGCAGAGTCGATGCTGACGCGTACCCGTGTACTGATGGGTACCTACGCTTCGCTTACCCTCCCATCAAATGCAAATATATTTGCATCAAAAACCTTCGAAAAGATAGCCATCCTGGAGCATTCTCTCTCCACTTTCGACACAGAAGCATCACTTTACAGACTTAACCATACCCATATTTCCATAGAAGATGCCACACTCGCCCAGGCACTTCGGCAGGCCAAAACTTACTACCGCGATACCAATGGCTACTTCGATGTCACCATCGGCTCCATCACCAAAACACTCTACCACTTTGGCGAAGCGCACCCCTCTTCCCCTACAAAAGAGGTACTCGCGCACGCCAAACGCAACATAGAGGGCATCCACATAGAGGGCAGCACGGTACGAAGCGATAAAGACATTATCATCGACCTTGGCGGCATGGGAAAGGGGTTCGCTGTCGATAGTGCTGCCAATTTCCTGCTTGAGCACAACATCACACAGGGACGTATCGCACTAAGCGGCGACATTCGCTGTATCGGGCTCTGTGAAATTGCCATCCAGTCCCCCTTTTCTGACACAACATTTGCTACGACCCACAGTCTCGTCAATGACCTCTCCGTCTCCACTTCCGGTACCTACCGCCGTTACGCGACCAAACCAAGTGAACACCACCTCATCGATCCTAAAACAGCTTCACAGGAGAAAAATTTTGTTTCTGTCACTCTCTTTGCACAAGCAGATAACAGTATGATCGATGCGTATGCTACCGCCGTTTCGGTCATGCCAAAGGCAGAAGCACTTCTTTTTTTGAAACAGCATCCCAATATCGGTTATGTTCTTGTTGAACCAAACGGGAAGATTATAGATGGAAACTGGAAAAAACTGCTGCATTTGGAGTGGCATTTTGGAACGCTTCTGAAACGGTAAAAACCGGTTCCTGTTTTACTGAAAAAGTGAGACTGCGACAGCACCAAGCAAGATTAAAAAAAGTAGTATAAACACGGCAAGCACTGCCAGCTTTATCCACCCGGTTGTCACAATACCTGCAATGATGAGCGCATATGCAGAAATGTCCGCAAGTGCGGCAATGTAGAGCCACAAGCTCAGGCGCATAGAAAAGTGCCGTGAGATTCTGGTGCTAAAGAGCAGAAAGTGTGCAACGATGAAAATGAGTGCTCCCATCGCAAAGAGGTGTGGCGTAGCAATTTCGACAAACTGCTGCCAGCTTTTTACAGCCGGAGTGTGAACAAGCTTCTGCAGTGCAGCACCCAGACTCCCCGTCTCAGCCAGCCCCTGGGGCAGCAGAAAGAGCCAGAGGCCGCTTGCAACGATGAAAAATGAAAAGAGCAGCATATAGCCGATCGGGAGGCGGTAGCGCGGGTAGCGTTTCATGACGCAATCAGCCTTTTAAGCGCAACCATTCCCACAAAAAGCGCCAGCAGATGCCAGAGGTAAAAGGCACCCAGCCAGCCATAAAGCCAGAAACTGCCGCTGAAGTAGGCGGCAATCAGCAGCAGCGGTGCGGCCAGTGCCGCCATAAAGAGAGCGTGCAGCAGGCCTTTGCGTACCTTCTCTTTGTACTTCATACGCAGGTAGATAGAGACAACTATCAGCAGTGAGACAAGCGCCATGAAGAGGTCGATATGTACCTGCAGCAGCAGACTCTCAAAGAGTATCGGCTCTACAAACGCCTCTTCGTTCCCGTAAAGCGTCTGTGCCGCCACCTGCGGGCTCAAGCCTATCAGATAGCCGTGCAGCACCACGTCAAGTACCAGGTAGAGCAGAATTGCCACAGTGACGGCTGTCATCAACTGCCGCAATAACGGGGTTGGGACAGCATCTTTTGAAACAAGAAATTTCATGGATTACTGCTTGATAGCATATTGAAAAATAGCTCTTGCCACACGGGCACCATCGGTAATGCTGCGTGCGGAGAGTGTCGCACCGCTGATCGTAGGAACATCGCCACCTATCTTCAGCGGCGCATTTGCAGATTTTTCTTTGAACTGCCCCATCCAGGTGTCATTGGGAATGTACTCGGGCGGTTCGCCAAATGCCATGATTTCGGCAAATTTCAGAATCCCCTCCGGGGTGAAAGCATACAGCACCGTCGCTTTCTTCGTCCGCACCTTTCTGGCAATAAGCACACCGTAGCCGACAACAGTGCCGCCGCTCTTGAACAGGTAATAGCGGTAGACCTTCGTCTCAAGCTTCGCTTTGGCAGCTTTTTGCACCTTTGCTAACTGCGCTTTGGTCAGAATGAGCCGCTTTGGCTCTATGGTATCCACCTTGGCGAAGCTGCCTTTGACAGCCTGCTCCACCTTTGTATTGACCTTCGCTTCAGCCATCTGTACGCCTGCTATTAACAGCACCGCCAGTACAATCCTTTTCATCAACACCTCCGGTTAAAAGACAAATCCAAGGCCAAGAGAGAAGATGTTTTCATCATCCCTTCCACTTACCTTTTTTTGCGCATAATCAGCCTTCAGCACCACCTGGTCGGCAGGGAAGAAGTTTGCACCGATTGTAGTCGTTTTTGTCTTATACTTGTCTTCATTCAATCCATCGACGGTGGAGGCTACCGGGTTGAAATCCTCATACTGGACAAAGAGCGGCATCTTGTAGCCAAGCCCGGTCAGAGCGTCGATATCGTAGGAGAGGTTGACATAGTAGCCCTCTGCCTTCTCGGCTGCACCGTTTCCTATCTTCTCCACACCGCTCAGCGTCATCTGCGTATAGAGTCCGTAGGCTCTGAACGGACCGTTTTCGTAGTTTGCGTGAATGTCAAACATCGTTGCATCGGTACCGGAGACATCAGTTGGGTCATCCTTAAGGTTGGAAGCGTTCCCGTAATAGACTGAGACTCCTACCAGCAGGCCGTTCACGCCTGTGTAGTCAAGACGTCCCACAAAGGCCGGCTCGAAGGATGCTTTTGCACTCGACCCCAGTCTTCCGGAGCGGATCCACCCGTTGGATGCACTGCGTGTATCGTCGTTGTTGAGATTCAGTGCATTAATCATTCCGAGAGTATAGGAGATACCGATATCACTAAACTGTCCATAGATCAACGCACCATTCTCCTGCCAGGTACTTGGAAGCAGCTTCTGCTCCACCTCCGGACGCTGCACCGTATTGAATAGAATCGGTTCATGTCTGAGATTGACAAGCCCCATAGGTACAAGCAAGTTACCTACTCTGAAGTTGATCTCCTCCTTCCAGAGGAAGTCAAGGTACATAAACTCAATGGCAACTTCTCCACCGGCATCTGCATTGGCACCGTGCTCGAACTCTACCTCGGCGTTGAGGATGACATTATCGGAGAACTTGTATCCGAAGTAGGTGACAAAGCGGTAAACATCCGCATAGTCATCCCCGTTGCTTGGATTGGCATAGTACATCTCACCGTACCCGCCGATTGAGAGCGGATTTTTGGAGTAATAGACCTTCGATGCCGCAGGGCCCATACCGTTATAGGTCTTCTCCGTATCCACCAGCGTAAAACCACCAGTCTGCGTAGCAAGCACCTCTTCTGTCAGTATTTCGTTCTGTGCTTCGAGAGCTGCGACTCTCTCCTCAAGTGTTGAGGCTTGAACCCCTGATGCGATCAGCACTGCCAACCCCATTGCTGTTGTCAACTTATTCATGATTGCTGCTCCTTATTTAATTTGATAATTATTATCTAAATTGTTAGACACGAAACTATACTGCGTAAAAACTTAAATAAACATAATATCGATAACGATTATTAAAATACTGTTATCATTTTGGAGTATAGCATGCTTTATCCTCATATAAAGATGTAACATTTGTTACACATAGAGTCCACATGAAAACAATAGACTTCAATCCACACTTAAAGTAAGGAAATCACACTATGAAACGATTGATGACACTTTTTCTCTTGGCTATATTGCAAGCGGGGGCAGCCGAAAATGCTGCTGTGGCACTCCCCGATCTTCACATGCCTGAGAACAGATTAAGCTCCACACTGATCAAAGGCTATGAAAACTACCGTATCGTAGCCACACATTTCAGAACGGATAAAAACGAACTGCGCTACATTCTGGCAAACCCTGTCGCTTTCAAAGCACTTCAGGATAGCAAAAAGGTCATGCCGGAAGGCAGCATTGTCGTCAAGATAGGATGGAGTGTCAAAAAGATGCCGCTTTTTCCATCTGCACTCGAAGCGGACAAACTGCAACGTATCGAATATATGGTAAAGGATGCAAAAAGATTCAATGCTGCCGGCGACCACTGGGGCTATGCACGTTTTGTCAAAACAAAGAACAGATATAAGGCATGGGACAAAGGCACCAAAGGGTGCATCTCCTGCCATGCATCAGCCAAAGAGAATGACTTTCTTTTCACAACAAAACAGTCTCTGACACAATAGTACTCTCCAAAAACATATCTCAGGATAAAGGGTACTTCTCCTGACCCCTCTTGTGTAACTTTCGTTACACAACAGTTTCCGCTTTTTATACTACAGTCACTATAATACAGCATGATTCAAACCATAGGAAATGATAATGAAAAAATATCTGTTACTCTCTTTCATACCTTTACTCTTTCTCTCTGTCTCTGAAGGACAAAGCGGTATCTGCAAACAGTGCCACCCTACTATCTACCGTGAATACTACCAGTCAGCACACAGAAAAGCATCGGTCTACAACGATCCGGTTCATGGCGCATGGTGGAAGCTGATGTCCAAAAAGAAACAAGGAGGATACACCTGTGCCAAATGCCACTCACCTTCAGATCCGGAAGCACTTGAACACGGCATTCTTACCGATAACAGAATTCAAAGAGAGGGGCCTATCTCCTGTGTCCACTGCCACACCATAGACCACATTCAGCAAAATGATGCATCAAATACCAATATCACGACCGGGAAAACCCGCGAATTCTTTACCGCAGAAGCATCCAAAAAAGGTTCCGGTGTCGCTCACTTCCAGACCCATACCTCCTGGTTCGGACTGAACAGAAGTGTCGAAAACTCTCCTTTCCACAAAATAAACTACAACAATGAAAACTACTATAACGGCAACGTTTGTATGGGCTGTCATGCCCACACCGATAATGAACACGGGGTTGATATTCTTATGCTCGATGCATTCATAGACAAAAAAGACAAAGAGACGTGTATCAGCTGTCATATGCCCCAGGTTCCGGGAACAAAAGTAACTCTGAAACATACACCAACACATGCCTACCATGGCTTTGCCGGCATCCACAACATGACCGAGGCATTAGGGAAATATATCGACTTTAATGTCAGTCGAACTGCAGACGGATTTGACATCACCATTGTCAACCATGCCAACCATGCACTCTTTGGCCAGGCTTACCGTGAAGGGGTACTCAAAGTCAGTATCAATCACAACGGTAAAGAAAGAGCACTGCAACCTGCTGTATTTACACGTGTATTCGGGAAAAACGGAAAAGAGAGCTTTCCCTGGGAAGCAACCGAAACACTGAAAGACTCCCTTATTTACGGCAAAAAAAAGCTGCATTATCCGGTAAAACTGTATAAAGGTGATACGCTGACACTGGTACTGGGGGCAAAAAGAGTCAGTGAGGCAGGGATGAAGGCACTGCACCTTCAGAAGCACAGCGAACTAACCCGTTTCAAACCACTCAAATACGGGAGTTATCACTTTTAATCGGTTTCAATTAAAATTTTAAAGGCGGGAACCACAACGTAAAAGTCGTTCCCTTTCCCACTTCTGAATCGAGATCGAGCTTGATTCGGTACTGTCTGCATATCCCCAGCACAATATTCAACCCGATACCAAAACCGCCACGCTCATTGTTGGCGCGTTTATAGCGTTTAAAAATATTCTCCTGATCTTTTTTGGCAATTCCTATGCCGGTATCGGCTACTTTGAGTACACGCTCCTTGAGCATAACGGTAATGCAGTCGCCTACATCGCTGTACTTGACAGCATTGGAAAGCAAATTGTCAATGAGCCGCTCGGCCGAACTGTGTGACATTTCCACCACTGTCGGCTCAAGAGAGACTGTCAGTTTCAGCTTTTTGGAGTCGATAAGCTCTTTAATATACCCGACACGCTCTTCAACCACCTGTGCAAAGTCAAAACACTCCACCTCTTCCTCTTTACCTTCAAGACGGTAGGTAAGCGAACTGTACATCACGTGCAGCCGCTTTGCACTTGCCTCCAGCCGCTTCATCTTCTTTTCGTCACATCCTTTTAGAGACTGAATCGTCATTAAAATCGCCGAGATAGGTGTATTGAGTTCATGGGTTGTATCGGAGATAAACTGGTCAAGTGATTCAATCTGCTCCCTCACCGGCTGCAAAAAAAGCCTGCCAAGAAAATACCCTACTACACCCATCAGCAAAAAAGAGAGCAACAAATAACCGATGATCTTCAGCCGAAGCTGATGAAAACTCTCCATCAGTTCGTTCTCTTTAAGTACAACATAATGCACGCCAAGATGATCACTTTTATCTTCAAGTACCGTGTAGCAGCATCCCTTGTCAATATAAAAACTACTATTGAATTTCGGCACATCGTCTATTTCCGTATAGAGAGGATCGCCCTCTTTGTCATAATAGCCTACATTGAATCGACAGTGCTTTAAAGAGGCAAGGAAGTTCACCGCATCGGCTTCATCCATTCCCTTTTCCTGCATCGCTTTCATGACAATTTTGGAAGAGAGCATACGCCCCTGGTACATCATCTCGAATTTCATCGCACTCTTCATCGCTGTGCGGTTGTTTTCAAAAAAGAGGTAGCCTATAATCGCCAGCAGTATAAATACCGAAATCAGATAGAGTGCCAGAAAGCGGAAAAGTGACCGGCGTTCATACGATGTTAAAACGATATCCTTCTCCTTTGATATTTTCAAAACAGGCTTTGTCGAACATTCTTCTGAGGTTTTTAATATAGGTGCGTATAGTAGCGTGTGTGGGAACATTCTCATCTTCCCATATGTTCTCTATGATCTCATCGCAGGAGACAATCTTGCCCTGATTACGAATAAAATACTCCAGCACCTGCGCCTCTTTTTGACGCATTTCAATGGTTCTGTCACCCACAATAAGCTGATGCGCTTTGGGAATAAATTTCATACCCTCAATCTCGATCTCTTCCTGCAGGTAATTCGCTTTTGCAATGTGTTCAATGCGTACCTGAAGCTCTTCAAGATCAAACGGCTTTTTCAGGTAGTCGTCCGCCCCGAGAGCAAATCCTTTTTTAAGATCTTCAATACCTGCAAGAGAAGTAATGTAGATAGCCGGGGTTGTATTGCCGATATCACGAAGGTATGCAAGTATTTCAAAGCCGTCTATACTGGGTACATTCACATCCAGAAGCAGCAGGTCAAAACGCTCTTCTCCTATGGCATCGAGCGCCTTTTCTCCATCATAGAAGCTGACTACTTCGTGTTTGTTCTCCTGCAGAAACTCTTCGATAATCTCCTGCAAGATCACATCGTCTTCAAGTAGCAATATCTTCACATATACTCCTTAGGCATGCCATGCAGCGGCATATCTCTTTCTTGGCACATTGTAGCATGGCTTTGTGGAGGCGGCTACACAGAGAAACAGACCTGTACTGACAATGGATTAAAAACTTTTTGCGTTGTTAAACTCTGCAATCTCGCTTTCTACCATCGCATCTATCATACGGACATAAAGATCGTTAATAAGGTTGGGGGAGAGTCCCAGATCGATCGCCTGCTGTCTGGCTCTGGAGATAACATCATTAATGCGTTCTTCTTCCTTTACTTCATCCACACTTGTTTTAAAGTGTGCGATCTGCTTAATATAGTCGTTACGTTTTGCGATCAGTTTGATGATCTCTTCATCGACCTCGTCAATTTTCTGTCTTGCTTCTTCCAGTGTTGTACACTTGTCAATTTCCATCGTCATCCATCCTTCTTTAATTTACAAAAAATGCTTTGTCTATTTATCCAAAAATCCTCCATGGGACTGTAATATATTTTAGCCTATAATACCTTTATGAACAGGAAAAAAAGTATACTCATTTCGGGTTTGGCTGCTATGCTTCTTGCAAGCCCGTCACTCCAGGCAAACGAAGCACTGGCCGATACAGTATCGAAGGCCTCCGATATCAATGTTTCAGAAGGTGCAATAGAAGAAGGGATCGGAAGCAAAAACTTTCTGGTCGTTCCCTATGTATTCTCAACGGACTCTACCGGATTCTCCGGAGGGGTCGGCGTGATAAAAAAAGGCTTCCTGCAACCGCAAACCACCGCAATTGCCACTGTTTTTTACGGTGCAGATCAGGATGTCAAGGTCAATGGACAGCAAGAAAGCAAAAACTTCTCAGGCGGTTTTGCCGCGATCTTCGACTACGTAGTACCCGGTACGGACAGACTGCTTTTCTCTGCACTCGGACTTAAGAGTTACTTTCCCAAAGCACGCTATTACATGTACGATCACGGCAAGAACTCCCATGAAGAAAACTATGTCGAATCTCCCGGTGATGAAGATTTTGTCTATATGACACTCAAGTATGTTCTTCCTGTCGGGGAAGGTCTGAACAATCCGGCAGGACATTACACACTCAAACACGGATTTGCTGTTGACAGAGAAGGATACGGCGGGGGAAAACCTTTCGTAACCGGACGTACGGCACTGGGTATCACCGGTTTTTACGAGCACAACTCCTTTGAAAACTATCTCCCTTCCAACGGGTTCGACCGCTCATCGAGAGGACTTCAGGAGTGGAACACCAACGGATTGCGTTTTTTTGTAGAGCATGACAATACAGACTACGACCTTAACCCGTCCCGCGGCTACCATTTCAGACTGCAGTACTCCAAAGACTTTGGGTGGGGTGATTCACTCCAGACATGGGACTTTCTGGAATTCAAGTACAACCACTACGTTGACCTGCCCACATTCTCATGGACACAGCAGAATGTACTTGCAATGAGCTTCTGGACAGGATACTCCTTCTCTTGGGACGATAACAATGATGCCGACGGTCATCCGGGTATTGAAAAACACAGACCGCCGCTCTGGGAAGGCGGACGTCTTGGCGGTATGTTCAGAATGCGAGGCTACAACACCAACCGATTTACCGACAGAGCTGTCATTTACGGTGCTATGGAATACCGTGCCATTTTGAACTGGAACCCTTTCAGGAAAAATGATTATCTGCCGGTAGCAGTCGACTGGCTTCAGGTTGTCCCCTTTGTTGAAGCGGGCAATGTCAATGACAGTTACAACGGCGGACTTTTTGACGATATGAAATTCGATGCCGGTATCGGTTTCAGAGCCATGGTAGCCCAGGTTCCCGTGCGTATCGATGTTGCCTATAGCAGTGAAGGTACCAATTTCTGGATTATGGTTTTTCAGCCTTTTGACTTCTAAACCTGACAGTGTGACACTTGTCACACTCTCGCTCTATACTTTCTCCATCTTCACCTTAAAATGACACTTCGCAATCTTTACCTTTGTCCATCACTATAGGAATATCAAACATTTGAAGACAGCAACACAAGAGAATGAGAGTGAAGAGAAAAAAAGTTGGCATAAAAAAAGCCCGACTTCCCTTTCGGGAAACCGGGCTTTGGAGGAAGTAATATAACTTGAAAAAGAGAGGGCAGAGGCTTACTCAACCTCTGCATCGATGACGTCGTCTCACATCATTCTAACGCTTCCCGGGCAAAGCCCGTTAAGCTACGCTGTCGCTGAGACCTCCTCGGCGGAGTGCCCATGCGACTGGTCGCATTTTCCGCAGAGGCTTACTCAACCTCTGCATCGATGACGTCGTCATCGTCGGCTTTTTTGCCTGCGTCACCGCCGGCAGCGCCTTGCTGTCCGCCCTGCTCTTTGGCGTAAACGGCTTCAGCCAGTTTGTGTGACTTCTCAGTCAATGCTTTGACCTTCTCATCGATCTGCTCTTTGGTCGCATTGTCATCTTTGAGTACAGTCTCAAGGTCTGCAATAGCCGCTTCGATGTTCGCTTTTTCGCTTGCATCGAAACTGTCACCAAGCTCATCAAGCGACTTTCTTGTCTGATGGATCAGTGCATCCGCCTGGTTCTTCGCTTCGACGATCGCTTTACGCTTCTCATCTTCGGCTTTATGCGCTTCAGCATCCTGTACCATCTTTTCGATCTCTTCTTCACTCAGTCCTGACGAACCGGTGATCTTGATCTCCTGAGATTTTCCTGTACCTTTGTCAACCGCCGATACTGTCAGGATACCGTTGGCATCGATGTCAAAGGTTACCTCAATTTGAGGTACCCCTCTTGGTGCAGGCGGGATCCCCTGAAGTTCGAACATACCGAGTGACTTGTTGTCTTTGGCAAACTCACGCTCTCCCTGGAGTACGTGGATGCTTACTGCCGGCTGGTTGTCTTCTGCTGTTGAGAAGATTTGTGATTTCTTCGCAGGGATGGTTGTCCCTTTTTCAATCACTTTTGTCATCACACCGCCGAGTGTTTCGATACCAAGGCTAAGCGGTGTAACATCCAGCAGAAGGACATCTTTAACATCTCCGGCAAGGACACCACCCTGGATCGCTGCACCGATCGCAACAACCTCATCAGGGTTGACCGACTTGTTCAGCTCTTTGCCAAAGTACGCTTTGACCTTCTCCTGTACCAGTGGCACACGGGTAGATCCACCGACCATGACAACTTCTTTGACATCACTCTTGCTCAAACCGGCATCTTTCAGTACCTGATCGATTGTAGTAATCGTTTTTTCAACCAGGTCTGCAATCAGTGATTCAAATTTTGCTCTGGTAATTTTGGTTACCAGGTGTTTTGGACCGCTTGCATCAGCAGTGATAAATGGCAGGTTGATCTCTGTCTCTGTTGCAGACGAAAGCTCTTTTTTCGCTGCTTCTGCCGCATCTTTGACACGCTGTAGTGCCATTACATCCGCTTTAATGTCAATGCCTGTTTCCTTCTTGAACTCTTCAGCAACATAATCGATGATTCTGTTGTCGAAGTCATCACCACCAAGGAATGCATCACCGCCGGTTGCCAGTACTTCAACGACACCGTCACCTGTTTCAAGCGCTGTAACGTCGAATGTACCACCACCCAGGTCGTAAACAACAATCTTCTCAGCATCTTTCTTGTCAAGACCATATGCAAGGGCTGCTGCTGTAGGCTCGTTGATAATACGCAGAACATTCAGCCCGGCAATTGTACCAGCCTCTTTGGTAGCCTTTCTCTGAGAGTCGTTAAAGTAGGCAGGAACCGTAATAACCGCATCTGTGACTGTCTCACCGAGATACGCTTCTGCATCTTCCTTGAGTTTCATCAGTACTTTCGCAGAAATCTCCTGCGGTGTATAAGTCTTGCCGCTTACTTCAATGGCACACGCACCGTTTCTGTCAATAATGTGGTACGGGAGTCTCTCTTTGGCTTCTGCCGCTTTATCTTCGTTACACATCAATCCCATAATTCTTTTAATAGAATAGATGGTTTTTTCAGGGTTGGTAACCGCCTGACGTTTTGCCGGCTCACCGACAAGCACTTCACCCTTGTCAGTAAACGCGACGACTGACGGTGTAGTGTTTTTCCCTTCTTTATTTGCGATAATCGCTGCCTCACCATTGGTGTAGACTGCCATCGCAGAGTTGGTTGTTCCTAAGTCAATTCCTAATACTTTACCCATTGCTCATCCTTTATGTAGAGTTGTTTTCTAATTTATATAGTGTTAGTATACACACTTTTTTCGTGAAACGATGCAACTTTGGTTGCATTGAGTCACTTTATATAAAGTTTTTGGTGCATGATTACGCACCCTACTTTATTTCGCAGTGCTCTCCGACCTACGCGGTCGCTATGCTCCACGCTCTGGTTTCGCACCGATAAACGTGAGCTTCACTCACGCTTATTTCGCGGTACTCACCATTGCCGGTCTGAGGACACGGTCTTTGATGGTGTAGCCTTTTTGCATCACCTGCACAATATCACCATTCTTGTGCTCGTCACTGTCAACCTGCATAATTGCCTGATGTACTTCAGGGTCAAACTCACCCTCACATGAAATCTCTTTAATGTGGTTCTTCTCCAGTACTTTGCGAAGCTGCTCATAGGTCAGTTTGACACCTTCGTGCATTTTTTCCAGTACTTCGGACGCATTTTCTTTGTCTGCACTCTCAATAGAGCTGAGAGCATTGTCAAATGAGTCAAGCACTGCCAAAATATCTTTGGCAAAACTTTCATTTGCATAGGCAACCGCATTAGCCTTGTCTTTTTCCAAACGCTTCTTTGCATTTTCAAAATCAGCATGCGCTCTGAGATACTTGTCTTTGTATTCAGCCGCTTCCGCTTTGGCCGCTTCAAGTTCACTCATTTCGCCGCCTTCTTCATTTTGTGAAGTTTCAGTCTCTTCTACTGTCTCTTCGTTCTGAGTCTGCTCAAGATCTTTTTCATTCTCTTTTGCCATACAGACCTCCTTTTTTCCTAAACTTTGCACCCGTTTTCAAATGCATTGAATGCATTATACAACATTGAGTGTTAATTTGTCAAGGCTTGAGGTTGTTTTTTGTTTAATAAAGTTTAGTGTTATTGACTAAACTTTACCAATGAGAAATATTTTATCGTAGGGTGTTGTCCCCCGACAACACCAAATAGCTCAAATATGCAAATATTTGTTTGTCCATTTCAACATCAAAAGGTGTTGTCAGGGGACAACACCCTACAGACGAATACAATATTAGAGATAACATAAAAATGAATATGGAAAAATAAGGGAGGGTGGAGTAAGCAGTGTAGAATGTCAGGCACAAAATGCCTGACGTTTTTTCAAAAAGAACTTAGTTACGAATGCCGAGTTCTGCCTTGATTTTGTGCCATCTTTCGATGTTCACTTTCTTAAGGTATCTCATCAGTCTTCTTCTCTGACCAACAAGCTTGAGAAGACCAAGTCTTGAAGAATGGTCTTTTTTATTTGTTTTAAGGTGCTCAGTCAAGTATTTAATTCTCTCTGTAAGCAGAGCAACCTGTACTTCTGTTGAACCTGTATCGTTTTCGCCTCTTGCGTATTTAGCAATAATTTCTGCTTTTTTCGCCTGATCCAAAGCCATAATGACCTCCTGATTGGTAGTGTGAATTCCCACTTGTAAAAATGAGTCCGGTATTCTACCACAATAACCTTGCACAGGACTTACATGGATACATGACAGAAAGGTAAACCTATCTATAATAGATTTTAGAGTAAAATACTCCTAATTAGATTATGTAAAGGTATTCATTATGTTATTAACACGTGCAAGCGAATATGCCCTGCTCTCACTGGATGTCATTCGCAATGCAGAAAAGCCCATTGGTGCAGAACAACTGGCCAATGAACTGAGCATCCCGAAGAGTTTTCTTGCCAAGATCCTTCAAAGTCTTGCCAAAGAGGGCATTCTCGAATCGCGCAAAGGTGCACATGGCGGATTTGTGCTTGCACGAGATGTCAACGATATCACCGTACACAGCATCATTCTTGCCGCAGAGGGAAAAGCACCTGCGGTGTTTGACTGTACCAGCTATATGAACACTTGCCCCAACGGTGCTATCGGCAACTGTGCCATCTCTCCGTTTCTGGCCAATTTTCAAACCAAGATCGATGACTTTCTTCACGGTCTGACACTCGGCGAGATTCTTTAATGGCACAACACGTTTATCACCTCTCACACATTGACCTTGACGGCTACGGATGCCAGTATCTGACTACCAAATGTTTCGATACAATCGAGTGCTACAATGCCAACTACGGCCCGGAAGTGACTGCACGCCTTGAAGAGATGGTCAAAAAGATCGAACAGGACAAGTTCATTCAGGGTGACAGCATTGAGCGTCTCATTCTTATCACCGACCTCAACCTTACAACCAAAGAAGGCAACTGGATCGAAAAGGAAGCCATACGTATCGGTGCAAAGCTGCAGCTGCTTGACCACCACGCCACCGGCGCAAATGCGGCAGAACGCTTCGCCTGGTACATCCTCGACACCGGCCGCTGTGCTACGCTCATTACCTATGATTGGCTGCAGCAGCATTACGGTTTCGACCCTGAAAACGAATATGCCGACATCGTCAAGGCTATCAACGCCATCGACATTTGGAAAGATAAAGACCCCTACTTCGAATACGGAAAGGTGATGCTGGGCATGATCTCCGGTGCACGCGAGATCAACCGTATTCTCTTTCCCGATGAAGACAGAGCATTCAAACTGGCTATGATAGAAGCAGCAAAAGAGCGTATCAGTGCACATGAAGCACCCATTAAGCTTGATGATGACCTGCACCAGATCAAAAAAGCATTTTTCAATAAGGGAACCAACAAAACCAAAGACAACCTCGTAGCCGACTATGTTACCGATCTGCTCAGCAAAGACAAACAGCGTCTGACCATTCATTACAAAGACTACAAAGGTATTCTTGGCTATAACGTTGGCAATACTTCAATTATCGGCAATACATTCCTTGTCAACAACCCTGATTACGACTTTTATATGGATGTCAACTTCAGAGGCAACTTCTCATTGCGCAGCAACAATAAACTCGATGTTTCACAGATGGCAGCACTTATCGGCAATGGTGGCGGGCACCCTAATGCCAGCGGCGGCAAGATAGAAGGCTACAAAGACTCATTTGTCTATGCTGACGTACGAAAATTTGTACAGGATTATATAGACCAGAAAACGCAGTAGGCAGATACGACATAAAAGGTGCGTGCACCCCAAGGGTATTTTCGCCGGGCATTGCGCACCCTACGTTCGTTTTATATTTTTACTCTTGCTTCAAACGCTCTGGAAAGTGACATCATATCGATATTCTCAAGTTCTACACCGGTTGGCACTCCCTGTGCGATTTTGGTAAACCTGACGGGCAGACCCGAAAGCTTGTCCTCAATGTAAAGGATCATCGTATCGGTCGCAATACTTGGCGGGAAAGCAAAAATGATCTCTTCGACCCCCTCAACAGCATAAAAGAGGTGTGATTCATCCATATCCTGCACTTGGGAAATCACATAGTACACTCCGTTAAACTGTCCGCTCTCCTCTATCGTCAAAATATCTTTTGCACTCTGAACAATACAAAGCTTGGTAGTATCACGGTATGGATCGGAACAGATGGAACAGAGTTCATCCTCGCTCATATTGTGGCACTTGCTGCACTTTTGGATACTCCCCACCGCATGCTCAATGGCATGTGCCAGTTTAAGTGCACCAAATCCGTCTTCCATCACCGCATGGTAGGCAAGCCGGACAGCTGTCTTTTTGCCTATGGAAGGCAGAGAACCAAACGCTTCGACAAGGTTTTCAAAGGCTTCTATTTTATGTTGTTTCATTGTTATTCTTTTTGGTGCGTGGTTACGCACCCTACACAATACTCTTTGCTTCCATCATCTCGGTAAAGCAAGAGACAAGTATCCCAAATTTTTAATTTCTAATTTCTAATTTTATCACACATCGTGCTTTTCATAGTCCACTACTTTAGAGTACTCAACCACCTCTTTTATGAAATCCACTACTTTTAAATGTTCAGGATGCACGGCATAGGCTTCCAGCCCTTCTCTGCTCTCAAATGTCGTAATAATGCTCAAATCCATTGCGCGTTCCTCTTTGGAAAAATTCAGTCCAACGTCGATACTGCGCAGTGACGGTACCGCCCCCATCAGGTTTTCAAGCATCTGCTTTGCCTGAATCATATTGGCTTGTTTGTGTTCTTCTTTGAACTTGAAAAGTACAATGTGTACAACCATTTTTGCCTACCTTTTTTTAATTCGCCATTATAACGAAATTATGGTAGAATTCGCCCAATATTTTACCTATTTCAGGAGAACGCCAATGAGCGAAATGGACTATTACGAAATTCTCGAAGTAAGCAGGGACTGTAGCGGTGCCGAACTTAAAAAAGCGTACCGAAAACTGGCACTCAAATACCATCCCGACAGAAACCCTGATGACAAGGAGGCCGAAGAAAAATTCAAACTGATCAATGAAGCATACCAGGTACTCAGCGATGAAGAGAAGCGGGCCGTCTATGACCGTTACGGCAAAGAGGGGCTTCAGGGTCAGGGAGCCGGCGGCTTCGGCAGCGCAAATATGGATGACATTATGGATATCTTCAACTCCATGTTCGGTGGAGGCGGAGGCTTTGGCGGGTTTGGTCAAAACAGACGCGATCCGGGACAAAAATACGCACTCGACTTTGAAATGGAATTGACACTGCAGTTCAATGAAGCGGTATTTGGCTGTGAAAAAACTGTCGATATCCGTTACAAAACCTACTGCCGTGATTGCCAGGGTACAGGTGCCAAAGACGGCAAAATGTCTACCTGTGACTACTGTGGAGGTCAGGGACAGATCGTAATGCGTCAAGGCTTCATGACCTTTGCTCAAGAGTGTCCAAAATGTCACGGTATGGGTAAAAAGATAGAGCAGAAGTGTCCTTCCTGCCAAGGAAAAGGATATGAGATCAAAGAGGAGAGTGTCACTGTCAAGATCCCTGCCGGTGTGGACAGCGGGAACCGCCTGAGAGTACCGGGGCATGGAAATGAATCAAAAGAAGGCAGACGCGGCGACCTTTACCTAACCTTCTATGTTGAAGAAGACGAGCACTTTGTCCGAAACGGCAATGATCTCTACATTGAGGTACCGGTATTTTTCACGCAGGCGATTCTGGGAGAAACCATTTCTATTCCTGCCCTCAAAGGGGAGCTCGAACTCAACCTTAAGCAAGGCACCAAAGACAGAGAACAGTTTGTATTCGAAGGTGAAGGCGTACCCGATGTCCACAGTGGAAGAAAAGGCCGTCTCATCGCACAGATCAAACTTATACTGCCTAAAAGATTCAATGATGAACAAAAAGAACTGCTGGAAAAACTGCAGGAGAGCTACGGTGTAGAGAGCCATCCGCATAAAAGTACCTTTGAATCGGCATTTGAGCGTATTAAAGGATGGTTTAAAGGCTAAATAATAATTATTTTCCTTTAAGCTTAACTCCGCTACTATAAATTATGTCATCTTATTTTAAAACATAATTTATAAGGAGTTATCATGGCACGCAAAGGAAATTCGATTATACACGGTATCGAGGTCAATGAAATTATCACCATGCTCAACCGGGCATATGCCGATGAGTGGCTGGCATATTACCAGTACTTCATTGAAGCAAAGGTCATCACCGGCATTATGAAAGATGCCGCTATTGCTGAACTGACGCAGCATGCAGCAGACGAACTGCGGCATGCCAACATGGTTGCAGACCGTATCCTCCAGCTTGGGGGTACACCGCTGCTGCATCCGGAAGCATGGTTTACCCATACCAACTGCGGCTATGATGCCCCTACAGTATACAATGTTGTCAGTATCCTTGAAGATGCCATCAAGGGGGAACAGTGTGCCATCAGTGTCTATTCCCAGATTGCTGAAACAACACGAAACAAAGACATTGTCACCTACGATATTGTGTCACAGATCCTTGCAGATGAAGTAGAACATGAAGAGGACCTGCAGGCTCTCCATGACGATATAACCGAATTTGTCGCAGAGATCAAAGAGCAGTTCAACAGATAATTAGACAACTTTCTGATCCAAAATCACTTTACTTGGCGAAGGGGTTAAATCCCCTTTCTCACAACTTGCATCGTAAGCAATGACAAATACTTCATCTCCGGCTTTCAGATAATGCTTCTCGCCAAACGCTTCATAGGCTGTCGCTCCGATGGTAATCAGTGCCTCTTTTGGATAGCCGCATGACTTCA